>NZ_CP032688.1 GCF_003627795.1 Rhizobium sp. CCGE531
TGGTGTTAGTTGCGACTAACTACGCCAAATCTCTGAAATTGTGTTGGTTTCTGGACTGCTTCGGATTCTGCTTCGACCCATGAATCTGGATCTGGCATCAAAGGCGCAGGAACTGTGATACTGAAGGGACGGAAATCCAGCTCGTCGCTGTCCAACTGCGGGTGAGGGCGTGTACAAGAGACACGGCAGCGCTTAAGGCTTTCAAGGCGTTCGTTTTTACTTCTCGGTTTAGGGAAGAAGATAAGGGCTAGCGGATCCTGGCCGGAAGCTAATCGCAGGCTCTCGACGACTCGAGCCAGCGGTCGTTAGTCGTGACTAACCAGGCCAAGCGATTGAAATCGAGCCATTTTCTTAGATGGTGATCAGCGGCCTGCCACCGCCCGGGCCGCCAGGGTGGCGCTATTTTGAGCTGGACCCTTCGGAGCTCCATTGCGGTTGCCAGCTCTTCTGCATACTAGACCGACGACTGCCGCGATCTGGTCGCCCGACGTAGCAACCGTGAGATCGTCGAGCGGGGGCGTTACGCGTTGCGGTGCGACATCCTGCCCGCATCCGGCCGAAAGCGAGCATGATATCGGCATCGTCAGTCGGAATGTTCCAGCCCGTTGGCGGATCGGCGTCAATCCACGGTCGTCTGTTAGAGAACTTTCGCCCGTTCTCCGTAGGACCACAGCGACCGTCTCCCGCACAAGAACGATCCAGGATCACTATTGCCGCCTATACTACTGGATCACGATGCGCTGTTTGTCCCGAGCCGGCGCCTATGAAGGACAAGGAGATCGTCCTGCGTGGCAAAACTTGGCTCTTTACTGGCCGATTGAGCAAAGTGTGGCGGAAGTTTCGGGACTTTGCGCGAGCAGAGGGCTTACCGATGAGTTTTAAACAGCTGCGCTTTTTCTGGCGGCCACCAAAAAGGCACTTTCCAGCCGCGGCAGCAGTGGCGAGCCAGTCGTCGGGCCATCGATCCCGAAGATCCGCAAAGGGCGCATCATCGTGAGGCGCTCGATCTCCCCGCGCTGTTCGGCGTGTTTGATCGGATTGTCGTTCTTTAGCTTTTGCAAGTTGAGGATCTTCCAGCGGACGGCCGGCAACGCGAGTGCGTGCGGCAATCCGATAACTTCGAAGTTGGGTTCACTATCGTGAAGCGACAGTAGAAACGTGTGAGCCTTATCATCAAGGCGCGCCTGGATGTCTTTCAGGAACCGCTCCCGGACGTCCAGCAATTTGTCCAGTGAGACCTTGTCGATTGTCATCCCATCGAATTCCTGATTGAAGACATGCGCGATGTCGGCTCGGCTGGGTCGCAGCAACTCGTGGGGTGGGCGTCCGGAACTCGCCACGTAGACGAGGAAGGTGCGAAACAGCGGGTCCGTCAGTCCCTCGTGTTCGTAGAGCAACTTGATGTCGAAGAGATCGCGCGGATGCTGGCGATCGACCGCTGCATGCATCTTGCCGCCGAAGAGATCTTCGAAGGCGACAACCTGCATTTCTGCAAAACCAAATTGGTCTTCAACCCGCTCGCTGACCCTGCGTCGTTCGACGGGGTGTACCGTGCCGCGGGCGACCGGAGAGGTTTCGATCTTAATTGCGGTCTGAGCCCGCCTCACCTCGACGCGCGTATCGCCGCCGCCACCGCCGGCTATTCGCTTTGCCCGGACGCCCTTGATCCTTTCGACCTTCGCAGCGACGCGGTCGAGGGCCTCGTTGATTTCGACCAAGCTTTCATCCCTCGGTTTGAGCGGAAGGTAGGTCAGGTCGATATCGACCGAGAGGCGCGGGAGGTCTCTGTAGAAGAGATTGATGGCAGTTCCACCCTTCAATGCGAAAACCGGTTCGTCGGCAACCATCGGCAAGGCCTGAACTAGGAGTTCGAGCTGGGAAATATACTGGTCACGGGCCATCGCTGCCCTCGGGCTTTTCAGGAAGGTACTCTTCGGGAATGGTGATACGGTATGTGGGATGCAGTTTGCCACCCTTGATGAATGAGCGGTCGCCGCTTCCAAGATCTATGATCGATCGGTCGACATGCTTGAGCCAGGCGTGCTCGTGGCGGTCGGCAAAAACGAAGAAGAGCCGTTTCACCTGGACCTTGGTGCAGTCGGCCAGAAGCTCGGTGATGCGGCGCGGCCGTATGTTGGTCAGACCCTCGAAGATCGTATCGATGTTGTGAAAGCTTTCGTTGTCCGGCAGTTCGTCCAGCGCTTCGAGGATGGCCCGTTCCGGCGTTGAGGCCCATATCGTCCAATTCTGTAGAGACAGGATGGCGTTGCCGTCCGGTTCGGCCGCGAGGGGTTCGATCCCGAGATCTGCCGTCTTGAACAGACGCGTGCTGCGGAGGAGGGGGAGGCCGTTGATGGGGAGGTTTGCGAGCCAGCGTGGCGCATCGCCATAGAGGAAGATTTTTTCGGCGTCCCCCAGCGCCAGGTAATGCACATGTCCACGAAGCCCCAGTGCCGTGCGACCGCCGACATGGAACTGGTACTCCATGATCGTCTGTGCTGACATGACCGCAATGCGCCAGTCGATGCGTTCTTTTGCTGAACCATCCCGCCCTAAGGGACGCCGATAGACGCCATGCATGACGGGTTCCAGCCAGCCGCGGCGGAGATAATCATATGTCGAGCTCCGGCGGATCTCCATTTTCCGCATCCATGCGGAATCCACGATGAAGCCTGCCGGAACCTCATCGAGCATTGACTTTAATTTGTCGCGTTTTAGATCGCTCATGACGGACAAAAATGGCACTAATTAAAGTGCCTGACAAGGCCACTTTAGAAAGAAGGAGAAATGTCCGTTTCTAACGGACTTTCGAAGCCCATCATGGGGTGGCGAGACCCGCCTGACGGGACCGGAAGGTGCAATCATGGCCGGTCGTGTGGCACGCTCTTGGTCGACGGCGAGGATGTCGGAAACGTCCTGATCGGGGAGGGCTTGCGGTCCCCTTCGTATGCAGCGGTTCGCGCTGTCCCCCCACGCCGCGCCCGTGGTGCGGCTAACCATCCGTTCGGCCTGCTTGACGCGTTGTCGCACGCCGGTCGTGTTTATCAGATGGACGACATATACCCACCCGATGTTCCCCGTTTCGGAGGCGCAGGAGCCTGCTGCCGTATCGGCTGAGACCGAAATCGACCGGCGGAAAAAACAACCGGCAGCAGGTGACGACGGCTCTGGCGCCGCATCCAGTGTTCTGTGCGTCGCACTTGCGGGCCGGGCTGTCGGCGGAGCGGAGGCTCCCTTCCGGTCTTCCCCCTGCGGGCGTCCATCCCTGACGCTGAAGACCAGCGTGGCCTGTTTATCTCTGAGGAATGAGCATCGGGAAAGCTTGATCGGAACCGCTTGCCGGAGGCAGTCGGTCCCGGTTTCCGCCCGATGGGCGGCGCTATGCTAAACCTCCTGCGGCTGCCCTTTTAACCGGCCAAGCGGTGCGCGAACTGGCTCCGGCCGCGCCGCGCCCTTCGCCTGGTACGCTCTTCTTACCGAGCTGGAAGAATTGCCGGCGCGGAAGCGCCTCGCATCACCGATGAACCCTAAAATTTTAGGGTATTCGCAATCCGTGCCGCTTGCGACCTATCTGCCGCAATCCTTCAGCGGACGCAGGCTGATCAGGGTCTGTGAGGCGGCGACATTGACTCTTGCACCGACCTGACCGAAAACGCGTGGAATAACCTGAGGATCATCGATGGCTGACGAAGAAGTCCTTACACCGCCTGATAGCACGGCAACAAAGCCTGAAGCGGAGCATGCAGCGACTGCCGTTCGGGGTAGACGGTCAAGCTCCAAGAAAGCAGCGGCGGGGAAGGCTGACGCGGTCAGTCAAAAGGCGGCAAAACCCAAGTCACGCGGTTTGAGTGATGAAGAAAAGCTCATGAAAATCAAACAGGTCGAAGCTGCCGTTGCCGGTGGCACGACATTGAAGGATGCCGTGAGTGCTGCAGCGATATCCGATCAGACCTACTACACATGGAAGAAAGCCTTTGCGGCGGCGAGTGGTGAGGCTCCGGCAGGCACGGTCGCATTCGACGATGAGCTCGCCGAGTTCACCCAGCTTGAGGAAGAAAATCGTCGGCTACGCAAGTTACTCGCAGAAAAACTTCGCGCCGAAAACGCCGCGCTGCGTAGGCGGCTGGGCATGAGCTAAACAAGGCAGCAAATTTCGGATGACACAATTAACGATTCAGTGGTCACCACGCTGCTGCAATCGATAGGCATTGGACGAGCGATGAAAACACCACGGCGCAACTTCGTGGTCGAATACAAGACAAATCGGCGGCAAGCCCCAGCAAGCCCTCCATCCATTTGGGGCAATCTTGATCTGCAGGCGGTCGCGCGGCAGGTAGAGGCCGATGGCATCTTGGTTGACGCGGCTCGGCTCGATCCGCATGTCACGAACAGTGGCAAAGCTCCAATCGCAGCGATTGCCCCCTCGCAACATTCCCAAGCGCCAGTCGAGGACCCTACTCTCGCTTCAACCGAGCTGACGGTAGCTAGTGACGACGGTGTATCCCAGGAAGAGCTTCCACAGGAGCTTCCGGCCATTGAGGCGCCAGCGGTGCACGATCACGGGCGGATCGCCGATAAATCCGCCAATTCTTCGATTCGTGACGAGCGCGTGCCCATTCAGGAGCGGACCGTCGTCGAAGGTTGCTTCGAAGTTTCCGCTCATCGCGACGGCGAGGACGACCTTGACGCGCTCGAGGAAGAAAATCGCGGATTGAAGAGGCTGATGATCATCAAGCTTCGTCAGGAAAACGCCGAGCTGAGATCGATGCTGAAGCGTTTCGACGCCGAGTAGATCGAAAGATCTACCTGAATACTGGTCTATGGGTTCTGCGCTTGATTGGAGCGACTGAAGATCTTTCGTTTTCTTCGCGTCGCCTTTCGGACAGTGCCGGCCGCCGTCTTTCGGGCTTCCCACACGATTCATCTGGACGAAACCTGATCTCTTGTCATCTAATCGAGTCCGCGCTCTTTTCATGCGGGCCAGCGCGCCGGCATGAACAGCTTCTTTGGGCTGCGATCCATGCCTTGTTGTGAGTGAAAAGATGAAAGATCGTCCCCGCTCGAAACCGCTGCTCGGCGAATACAGACCGCTTAAAGGCAGAGTGCGCAAGCCGCGCGACCCGTCCCAGCCGAACCTGCCCTTCGATCCGATGCCAGAACGGGTCGAGCCGTGTCTGGCACTTCTCAAACAGAAGCCGCCGTCCGGACCACAATGGCTCTACGAGGTCAAGTTCGACGGCTATCGGCTGGCGATCCATGTCGATCATGGGCGCGTACGTGTCGTCACCCGCGGCGGCCACGATTGGACCGATCGATTTCCGGCCATCGTCGCCGCCGCGCGCAAGCTCGATGTCGCCACTGCCATTCTCGACGGCGAGGCCGTGGTCCTAGACCAGGAAGGGCGGCCGGACTTCGGCGCGTTGCAGCAATCGCTCGGCGGGCGCGGCGGCAGATTGCCGTCCGACGCGATCTTTTATGCCTTCGACCTTCTGTATTTCGACGGCCACGACATTTCGGGGATGGAACTGTCGAGCCGGCGCCACCTGCTCGAAAGCCTTGTTCACGGCGACGATAGCGCGATCCGGCTTTCCGAGACAATCGAGGGTTCAGGCGAACAGATCTTCGAGGCTGCCTGCAGCCACGGTCTCGAAGGCATCATCGCCAAGGATCGAGACAGCGCCTATCGGTCTGGACGCACGGGCGACTGGCTGAAGATCAAATGTGCCGCGAGCAACAGTTTCATGATCGTCGGCTACGAGCACTCGGCTGCTGCGCGCGGCCGGATCGGCAGTCTCATCCTGGCGGCTTACAGGAAAGCCGTGCTCGTGTATGTCGGCTCTGTCGGAACTGGGTTCAAAGAGAAGCAGGCGGCGGAGCTGCGGAGCCTTCTCGACCGGCTGGTGACCAAGAAGCCGCCGGTCGCCGTCGAGGGGCGCCGGCCGGATGTCGTCTGGGTGGAGCCGGCGCTGATCGCCGAGATCGAGTACCGTGGCTTCACACATGATGGAAAGCTCCGGCACGCCTCCTACAAGGGGCTGGGGGAGGTGCAGGACAATGCCGCCGTCTTCAAGATCGAGGACTGAGGTCGTTTAGCCGCTCGTCATTGGACGATGCCAAAACTCCTGGGTTAATCGACGGACATTGCGGTATTGGCTGAATTCAACCGATCCTGCATCTCCTTGCCTGCCTTGAAGAATGGTACCCACTTTTCTTCGACAAAGACGGACGTGCCGTCTCTTGGATTGCGGCCTGAACGAGGTGCGCGGTTGCGAACGGAAAATACCCCGAACCCGCGAAGCTCAACCCGTCCGCCCCGTGCGAGGGTCTCGGCGATTTCCTCGAGGACCGTCTCCACGATCCGTTCCACGTCATTGTGATAGAGATGCGCGTTTCGACTGGCGATCAGCGAGGCGAGCTCGGATTTTATCACGTGGGACCTCAACTAAAAGGGAGGGGGCAGGCGCCGAACAAAAGTATCGAATAGCGGGTTGCGCGGACGCTGATCAACCAGGCGGTGGGGGTGGATCGCGGCGGGGTTCAAACGGGCGGCATAGAGGGAGAGGAGGGAAGGGGGATTTGTGGCGGGTCAGGAGGCTGGAGAGAGGCTCCGGCCGGCTCGCCGCGGAGAAACGACATGGCTCAGGCTATGGAGAAAATCACCCTCAGTGCAGCCAGGGATATTCCCTTCAACAAGCTGGTGCTCAGCCAACAGAACGTCCGCAAGATCAAGGCGGGCGTCTCGATCGAGGACCTGGCGGAAGACATCGCCCATCGCGGGCTGCTCACCAGCCTTAACGTCCGTCCAGAACTCGATGGCGAGGGCAAAGAGACCGGCATCTACCGCATCCCGGCGGGTGGGCGCCGTTATCGCGCCCTTGAGCGGTTGGTTGCGCAGAAGCGACTGGCCAAAACCGCCGGCGTTCCCTGTGTCGTCAGCAAGGGCGAGACGCTGGAGGTCGAGGACTCGCTCGCCGAAAACGTCCAGCGCGTCAGCCTTCATCCGCTGGATCAGTTCCGCGCCTTCCAGACCTTGCGCGAGCAGGGGCTCGATGAGGAGGAGATTGCGGCGCGCTTCTTCGTCTCGGTTGCCACCGTCAAGCAGCGCCTGCGGCTGGCCTCCGTCTCGACGCGACTGCTCGACCTCTATGCCGAGGACGAGATGACGCTCGAACAGATCATGGCGTTTTCGATCACGAACGACCATGTTCGTCAGGAGCAGGTCTGGGATACGGTCTCGCGCTCCCATAGCCGGGAGCCTTATTACATCCGTCGCTTGCTGACGGAGACCGCGATCCGCGCCAGCGACCGCCGCGCCGTCTATGTCGGCATCCAGGCTTACGAGGCTGCGGGTGGTGTGACGATGCGCGACCTGTTCGACCAGGACCAGGGCGGATGGCTACAGGATCCGGCCCTGCTGGAGCAGCTCGTAATGGAAAAACTGAAGGCCGACGCCGAGGCGATCCGCGTGAGCGAAGGCTGGAAATGGGTCGAAGCCGCCTTCGATTTCCCTTACGGCCACACGTCTGGTCTGCGCCGCTTCTACGGCGAGCAGGCCGAGATGACCGAGACGGACTTGGTCCGCTATGACGCCGCCCGTGCCGAATACGACAAGCTCGACGCGGAATATGCGGAGGCAGACGAGTACTCGGAAGCGACCGAACAGAGGCTGGAGGAGCTTGGCAACGAACTCGACCGGCTCAACTACCGTCCGCACGTGTTCGATCCGCAGGAGGTCGCCCGCGGCGGTCTCTTCGTCTCGCTCGGCGCCAGTGGCGAGCTCAAGATCGAGCGAGGCTTCGTGCGGCCTGAGGACGAGCCGAAGGATGAAACTGATCCCTCGGCTGATGTCGGTGACGATCGTGGCAGTGATCTTCCGGCAACCGGTGACGCCGGCGGCGAGGGCACCCAACCGGACGACGAGGACGAAACCATCAAGCCGCTTCCCGACCGCCTGATCTTCGATCTGACAGCAGCGCGCACGGTTGCCTTGCGCAATGCGCTCGCGAACGATCCTGTCATCGCCTTTATCGCGGTCCTGCATGCCTTCGTCCTGAAGACCTTCTACGTCTACGGCTCGGATTCATGCCTGGAGGTGACGCTGCAAAGCGCCCGCTTCAGCCAGACGCCGGGGCTCGGCGATACGGTCTGGGTGAAGGAGATCGATCAGCGGCATGAAGGTTGGGGCCAGGATCTCCCCAATGATCCCATCGATCTCTGGGATTTTCTGATCATGCTGGACGAGGTCAGCCGGCAGGCGCTGTTTGCGCATTGCGCCTCGTTGTCGGTCAACGCGGTGATTGAACCATGGAACAAGCGCACCCGGGCGATCGGTCATGCCGATCAGCTGGCCCGCTCGATCGGATTCGACATGGTGGAAGCCGGCTGGACACCGACCGCGGACAACTATCTCGGCCGTGTCACCAAGGCGCGCATCCTGCAGGCGGTCCGGGAAGCCAAGGGTGACCAGGCGGCAGAGCTGATCGGCCATCTCAAGAAGACCGACATGGCTCGTGAGGCCGAACGGCTGATGACAGGCTGCGGCTGGCTGCCTGAACCCCTTCGCATGACGGTCGTGGATGGCATCAGCGAAAGCGACGCTGTCGTCGATGACACCTCCGTCGGGTCCGATGAGGGGAAGACTGCCTCGGAACGTCCCGGCCTGCCGGCCTTCCTGCTCGACGAGCCGGAAACATCTGACGGCGAGACAGAAAGTGCGATCGACGGCAAGCATCTCGCCGCCGCCGAATAGGTTCAACAGCATGACATTGGTCTGACCCGATCGCCGTGGCGGTCGGGTCTTCCTTGCAAAACAGCCCGGCCAACGCGCCGGGCTTTTCCGTTTCAGGAGGCACCTATGCCAGACTTCACCATCGAGACCACCTACCACCTGCCGGTCTTCCGGAATCGTACCTATTCGGCTGACACGCTGGAGGCGGCGTGCCGTGCTGCCATCGCAGATGATGACTGGGACAATTCCAAAAAGGACTACGATTCCTGCGGCGAAATCCATGTCACTGGTATCTGGGAGGGCGCGGACACTGCCTATGCGCGGCCGCCAATTCAAATCCCTTCCCAATTTGAAGAAGCCGTAATACGCCGTGCATACCATTTTGAGATCCTGCTCGGACTGCTGAAGATCCTGTTCGACGACGTCCGAGCGGCGCGGCCACCGTCGCTCGATTGGCTCGCCCGATCGGCTCGGGAGATCGCCCGAGGGCAGGCCATTCTCGCCGGAGAGCCGGATCCTGAAGAGCCGGTCAACCTGCCCAAGCCTTCCCACGTCCTGATCCGGCTTCAGGAGGATGGTGTGCGCGGCGCTATCACCGCAGTGCTTGAAGTCGACCCGAGTTTTAAAGCTGTACGGCCGGAGGCCGTGACCGACGACGAGGTCCACGCCGCGTGCGTTTCCATCGCCACAACAATGGATTTCTCTGACGCGGTCGGCAGTGCCGAATTTCAGGCGGCGCTCTTGGCGATCCGGTCGGCGCACCGCCGGCTGACGTCCGATTGATGCTTCTTCGCCCCCAGACATCCCTCAACCTCGCCCGGCCATCGCGCCGGGTTTCCGATTTATGGAGACAATCCAATGAATACCCTGGCTTCCAATACCCGGACTGTTTCATCCGGCTTCAACGTCGACATCTCCCGCGGCGAGCGGATCGCCCGCGTTTCGTCGGAATGGTTTTCGCGTCCCGATGACGAACGCTTCCTGTCGCTGACCGATCTCTACGATACGGTCCGATCCCGCGCCGAGCGCGCCCATACCAGAACGATCGAAAGTGCTGCTATTCGCGTCGAGGCGACACGCGACAATGCAGAACGGCTTGAGCTTCTCGTTCCAGGTCAACGCCAAGCCATCGCACCGACTCATTGGAGCTACGGCCAGCTTTGCAGTTTGGTCGGCGCACCATCCACCTATATGCGTCAGCTGCCGGCGCCGCTGGCTGCCATTAACCTGCAGCACGGCCTGCTCAATCACCGTGCAGAGCTGGTAAAAACGCTCGAGATGGATGATGGACGGATGGAACTGCGGGCCGTCACCGGACCGGAATACGGCCGCATCTGGGACCATGAACTGGTCTCAGCCGTAATGAAGATTGCCGGTAACGGGACCGGCGACACGATGTGGAAGGTGCCGGGCGTACTGGATTGGGCGACGATGACGCACAATCCGTTTGTCGACATCACCAAGGATACGACCACGCTTTACGCCAGCGACCGCGACGTCTTCCTGTTTCTCGTTGACGATACACATCCTATCGAAGCCGGGCGTCTCCCGAACGGCGAACCGGATCTCTACTTCCGCGGCTTCTACGCCTGGAATTCCGAGGTGGGTTCAAAGACGCTCGGCATCGCCTCCTTTTATCTCCGAGCTGTTTGCGCTAACCGAAACCTCTGGGGAACCGAAAACTTCGAAGAGATCACTATCCGACACTCGAAGTTTGCCGCCCAGCGCTTCGCGCATGAGGCGGCGCCTGCGCTGACAAGCTTCGCCAACTCGTCTCCGGCACCGTTCATCGCCGGCATAAAGGCGGCTCGCGAACGGATCGTCGCGCGCAAGGACGACGACCGCGAAACCTTCCTGCGCCGGCGCGGCTTTTCGAAAGGCGAAACCGGCAAGGTGATCGAGATGGTGTTGTCGGAGGAGGGTCAGCCGCCGGAATCGATCTTCGATTTCGTGCAGGGCATCACCGCGCTGGCACGCACCAAGACCAATCAGGACACGCGGCTCGAACTCGAAGGTAAGGCGAAGAAGCTGCTCGAAAGCGCCTCCTGACATGTTCATGGGCGCCGGGCTCAGACCCGGCCGCGTCTGCAAACCCCATCGTCGTCATCCCAGAGCCCGGTCAAGCGCCGGGCCTCATTTAGTCTGGAGCACACCAATGGCTATCCCCGATCATGCCCGCGTAAACTTCGACACCCTGCTGCGCGCCGCAGCCGACGGCAATCTTGCTCTTATGGAATGCCTCGACGCCGCCACACGCGAGCCGCGTTATGTGCTTTGCGCCGTCGGCCGCAGTGACGGCGAATACGTCTTCACGCCGTTTGGCCATCTTGCCGACGCCAACCCGTACGACGCCTACCTGCCGCCTGATCCCGACGATCCCACCGGTTTCATTGTTAGCCCGGCAACCTGAGCACTGATGATCGCCGACAATTTTGGCCGGCGATTCCCGATCCCTCCCTGGCTGCCCCGATTTCGCTCCTCCGACCCCTTCGGCAGGGCGCTGGGCCCCGCCGTTCTTTCCTCAATCTGGAGCATCTTTCGATGAATATCATCTCGCATCCTCAAACCGTTTCCACCTCTCCACGTCCTGCGACCAAAACCGGCGCTGAGGCACTTCTCAAGGCTGCCGAACAAGTCACGTCGCTTATGGAGCATGGTAAAGTCGTCACTGCGGGTGACTTGCGGCAAATCATGACGGCGATATTCGGAGGCAGCGATGCCGAGGGTCTTTGGCTCTGGAAAGATGCCTACGAGGCGACCGAAATCGCACAGCTCATGTTTCTGCGCAAATTCCACGCGCTCGTATCCCGATCCCAGTCTCCCCAATCGACGCTCGTGATGCTGACGAAAGTGGCAAGGCTCCTGCCGACCCATACACGCCGATCCGAAGAGAGCCAGGCCCTGCAGCAGTTCTCGACTCCGATCCCGCTCGCCTATGTCGCATCACTTGCTGCCGCCATCAAGACCGATGACGTGGTGCTCGAACCGTCAGCTGGAACCGGCCTCATGGCGATCTTTGCGGAGCTCGCGGGCGCGCGCCTGGTGCTCAACGAATATGCTGCTGTCCGGCGCTCGATGATTGGCCAAGTTTTCCCCGGTGTTCCGACATCGCAGCACGACGGCGCGCATATCGACGATTACCTCGACCGTTCCGTTCGGCCGACCGTGGTGCTGATGAACCCGCCATTCTCCGCTGGTGTTCATGTCGAAGGTCGTGTCACCGACGCTGCTTGGCGGCATCTCACATCCGCATTCGCCCGCCTTGCCCCCGGCGGTCGGTTGGTCGCGATCACTGGGGCCAGCCTTTCTCCGGAGAATTCGACATGGCGCGATGCTTTCGTTCGCCTTCAGGGGCAGGGCACGGTGCTGTTCGCCGCGGCGATCGACGGAAGCATCTACGCCCGCCATGGCACGACGATGGAAACGCGCCTGATCGTCATCGACAAGATCCCGGCGGGCGATCCCTCGAAGCTGGTGACGTCGAGCGGCACTGCGCCCGATCTGGAAACATTGTTGACCTGGATCACCGGTCTTCCAGCCCGCTCGCCCGCGACGGCGCCGAACTCTACCGGTGCGCTCTCCAACGGTCTGCTGCACGCGGACACAATGCGTCCAGCAGCAAGCGCCACGTCGCATCGCCATGCGGTTGGAGGACAGGCGAGGCCTGCAGCAACGGTGCGTCCGATACCTGTCGATGATGAGATCATCGAACTCTCCTATGAGGTGCGAGACGCTCGGCCGAAGGATGAGACCAATGCCGCGGATGGCATCTACGAGGCCTACCGGCTGCAATCGATCCATATCCCCGACGCAAAACCGCATCCCGACAGGCTGGTTGAATCTGTGGCGATGGCATCCGTCACGCCGCCGAAGCCGAGTTATCGTCCACACCTGCCGAAGCGCGTCGCCACCAGCGGGGATCTTTCCGACGCCCAGCTCGAAAGCGTTATCTATGCGGGCGAAGCTCATTCCGGCTATCTCGCTGGCCATTGGAGCGTCGATTCCTCCTTTGACAATCTGAAGGCGGTCGCATCGGATGCAGAACATGCTGTCCGCTTCCGTCGCGGTTGGTTCCTCGGAGACGGAACAGGCGCCGGCAAGGGTCGCCAGGCCGCCGGCATCATTTTGGACAACTGGCTAAAAGGCCGCAGACGCCATGTCTGGATTTCAAAATCGGACAAGCTGATCGAGGATGCCCAGCGCGACTGGAGCGCGCTTGGGCAGGAGAAGTTGCTGGTGACGCCGCTATCCCGTTTCCGACAGGGCAAGCCGATCAAGCTGGAGGGGGGCATCCTCTTTACCACCTTTGCGACGCTGCGCATTGACGAGCGTGAGGGCAAGCGCTCGCGTGTGCAGCAGATCGTCGACTGGCTTGGAAGCGATTTTGACGGTGTTATCATCTTCGATGAAGGCCACGCCATGGCCAACGCCGCGGGCGGCAAGACCGAGCGCGGCGATAAAGCGGCATCGCAACAGGGCAGGGCAGGGCTCCGCTTACAGCGCGCCCTTCCGGACGCCCGCGTCGTCTATGTCTCTGCAACCGGCGCAACAGACGTCGAATCCCTCGCCTATGCGGAACGGCTCGGTCTCTGGGGCAGCAGCGACTTTCCCTTCCCGACCCGTTCCGAGTTCATCGCGGCTGTCGAGGATGGCGGTGTTGCGGCGATGGAAGTGCTGGCCCGCGACCTCAAGGCCATGGGTCTTTACGCATCGCGCTCGCTCTCCTTCGAAGGCGTGGAATACGAAATCCTCGAACACGAGCTGACCGAGGAACAGGTCCGCATCTACGACGCCTATGCCGTGGCGTTCCAGGTCATCCACAACCATCTCGACGCTGCAATGGAGGCCTCGGGTATCACTGGGAAGTCCGGGACGCTCAACAAAAACGCCAAGGCGGCCGCGCGTTCAGCCTTCGAAAGCTCGAAGCAGCGTTTCTTCAACCATCTTCTGACCTCGATGAAGACGTCGGCCCTCCTCAAAGCGACCGCTACGGATTTGGACGATGGTCATGCTGCCATCGTCCAGCTCGTCTCGACGGGAGCGGCTTTGACAGAGCGCCGGTTGGCGCAGATCCCGACCGAGGAATGGAGCGATCTGCAGGTCGACGTCACGCCGCGGGAATATGTCATCGACTACCTGATGCACTCCTTCCCGGTGCAGTTCTTCGAGGAGTTTTCCGATGCTGATGGCAATCTGAGTTCCCGGCCCGTCCATGACGTGGATGGCAACCCTGTCATCTGCCGAGAGGCCGAACGGCGTCGCGACGAACTGGTCGAGACGCTGGGCAGCCTGCCGGCCATCCCGACGGCCCTCGACCAGATCGTCCAGCATTTCGGCATCAGCAAGGTCGCTGAGATCACCGGCCGCTCCCGCCGCATCATTCTCCGGGAGGACAGCAGCTCCATCGCCCGCTATGCCGTGCAAAACCGACCGGGCAGCGCCAATCTCGACGAAGCCCGTGCCTTCATGGATGACGAGAAGGGCATTCTTGTCTTCAGCGACGCCGGCGGAACCGGCAGATCCTACCACGCGGATCTTGCCGCCAAAAATCAGCGCCTGCGTCTTCATAACCTCCTGGAAGCGGGCTGGCGCGCCGACGTAGCAATCCAGGGGCTTGGGCGCAGCCATCGCACCAACCAGAAACAGCCGCCCCGGTTTCGGATGATCGCCACTAACGTCAAAGCAGAACGACGCTTCCTCTCGACAATCGCCCGGCGCCTCGACACGCTCGGCGCCATCACACGCGGTCAGCGCCAGACCGGCGGGCAGGGGATGTTCCGGTCCGAGGACAATCTCGAATCGCAATATGCCCGCGACGCGCTGCGGCAATTCTACGGACTGCTGCATGTCGGCAGGATCGAAGGCTGCTCGCTGGAGACTTTCGAAAGCATCACTGGCCTGTCGCTGACCTCGGAGGAGGGCGGACTGAAGGATGAGCTGCCGCCGATCCAGACCTTCCTCAATCGCATGCTGGCACTAACGATCGCGATGCAGAACGTGCTGTTCGAGGCCTTCGAGCAGTTGCTGGCCGCACGTATCGAAGGGGCGATTGCCGCCGGCATCTATGACAAGGGGCTTGAGACGATCACCGCCGACAGCATGACGGTTACCGACCGGCGGCTGATTTACACCCATCCCGTCACCGGCGCCCAATCGCATCTCTTGACCATCGAGCGCCGGGATCGCAACGCACCGATGCAGCTCAAGGACGTTCAGAGCCTCGTCGGGCAGGATTCACGCGCCAGGCTGATGATCAACGGCAAGTCGGGTCGGCCGGCGGTGATGGTCCCGACCCGCTCGATCATGCTGGACGACGGCTCCATTCAACCGCGCGTGTCGTTGATCCGGCCAATGGATGAGCTCCGCTTCGAAGCCCGGCAGCTCGAAGAGACGAGTTGGGAAGAAGCCGACGAAAAGGTCTTCGCAAATGCCTGGGATGCCGAGGTCGCTGCCGTGCCGGAATTCTCGACGTCGACTATGCATATCGTCAGCGGGTTGTTGCTGCCGATCTGGAAGTTATTGCCGCAGGACTTTTGCCGGGTGCGGCGCCTGCAGACCGACGATGGCGAACGGATCGTCGGCCGTGTCATTACGCCGGATCGGCTGGCCAGCCTGTGCCGCAACTTCGGCATCGATCAGACGGAGGCGCTGAGCGCTGACCAAGCGTGGGCGTCGCTGCTCGATGGATCCTCCATCGTCGGGCTTGCCAGCGGCATGACGCTGCGCCGGGTGCGGGTGATGAACGACTACCGCGTCGAACTAATGGAATTCACGGACGGCATGCGGGACTGGCTGCGGTCGATCGGTCTGTTCTCCGAGATGATCAATTGGAAGCTGCGTTTCTTTGTGCCTGTCACAGACGAGGGTGCGGCGATCCTGTCGAAGCTGATGCTGCGTCATCGCCTCGTCGACATCGCGCGTCGGTCGTGACGGAGGTCTGTCATGCTTTCCGCCTCCGATCTGGCGGGCCGTCTCGCGAACGACGCGGAGGCGGTCTGCCGCCACTATCTCTCCGCCGGCCGCCGGGCCGGCAACTACTGGCTTGTCGGCGATGTCGGCAACAACAAGGGCCGGTCGCTCTACGTGCATCTGACCGGCCCGCGCGCCGGCCGTTGGACGGATGCGGCGACCGGCCAGTTCGGTGATCTGCTCGATCTCGTCCGTGAGACCTGCGGCCTCATCGATTTCCGGGATGTTGCCGAGGAGGTGCGTCATTTCCTGAGCCTACCGAAACCTGCGCCTATGTGGTCAAGTAGGGCTTACGGCGATGACAATCGCCCTCTCGATAGGCCAGCCGCGGAACGGGCGCGCCGACTGTTTCGGATGACCGTACCCCTGGTCGGCGCTTTAGCAGACGCATATTTGCGCGAACGCAGCATCCTACGGGCGTCCTCGCATACAGCGCTCCGGTTCCATCCGTCCTGCTACTACCGCGATCTCGTCACCGGCCGGACGACAAGTTATCCGGCACTGATCGCAGCCGTCACCGATGCGGCCGGAGCGATTACCGGCGTCCACCGCACCTGGCTCGATGCGGATGGCGACGGCAAGGCCAAGGTCGACGATCCCCGCCGTGCGCTCGGCGGCCTGCTCGGCAACGCGGTCCGCTTCGGCTTTCCGATCAACGATCCTGTGCCGGTCCTGGCGGCGGGCGAGGGGCTCGAAACCATGCTGTCGCTCTCGCATGTGATGCCCGCCATGCCGATGGTCGCCGCCCTGACGGCCAATCACCTCGCGGCCTTCAACTTCCCTCCCGAATGCCGGCGCATCTATATCGCCGCCGACGCGGATGCGGCCGGCCGCCACGGGATCGAGGGACTGAGCCGCAGGGCACAGGGATGCGGGATCCTGCCGCTGGTGCTGTCGCCGGAACTCGGCGACTTTAACGAGGATCTGCGCTGGCTGGGTCCCGACCGGCTGACCGCAAGCCTCAGGGCTCAACTCACTCCGGAAGATGCGACGGCCTTCCTGCCCTGATGAGGCTGTCGGAAGGGGCAGGCGGGATTGCTGCGGCGTGGGCGATGGACGGTCCACGGAGCCTGGCTCCCGTGTGGGCGCGCGCCCGCGGGCCTGCCGAGAGGCGACCCTTACCACGCGGGCCTCCGGGCCTTCAGCGGGTCAGTCGGGTTTCTTCCCCTGCCGGTCCATTTTTACGCATCGGTTCTTCCGAAAACCGGTTCCCGTTTTTCGGGCCGATGCGGTGGCCCGTCATTCCTCGCGGACCAAGAAACCCTTCTTCCGCCGCCCGGCGCTTCGCTGGGCCGCTTCGCTTCGCTTGCGGTTCCGGCCTCGGCCCGCGTGACGGGGTTCGCCGTCAGGCCGCGAGAGGCGCGGCCCATGAACGGAGACCACCATGGACCTGAACCTTCACCCCGACGACGGCATCGAGCCCCACCATGCATCCTCCCCGACCGATCGCTTCATCTACGAGATGCAGATCTTCGGCTATCGTCCCTTCCAGGACGAGCCCGATCCGCGGCCATTGCCGGAAGAGCCACAGGTCCAGTCATCGATCACCGCGATCTTCGGTGCCTTGGCCGAGATGCTCGGTGACACACGCCTGGAGCCCGATCTCGAAGACCTATTCTGGTCGATCCCCAATCTCTTCCATCGCGCCGGCGAGCGCATCCAGCGCGAACTCGACCGCAATGAGGAGGCGCAGCGCACCGGACAGGGCGAGCAGGACGGCTCGGAGGTGAAGAGTGTCGAACTCGAACGCCTCATTGCCGAAGGCATCACTTTGCTGGAGCGCCGCAACGCCTTCGAGTTCATGCGCGACTACGCGGCCGACCTGTTCGAGGCGCAGACGGGTTCGTCCTGGCGGCCACGCACCGGCTCGAAGGTCAACCACGCCAATATGACGGCGGCGATGATCGACAGCCGAGACTTCCTCTCCGCCCGCCGCCGCGCCGAAACCGAGGTGCTGATACCGGCCGGCACCAAGATCGCGTTCGCCGGCGGTATGGACTACAATGATCATGAGTGGATCTGGGCCAGGCTCGATCAGGCCCATGCCAAGCATCCCGACATGGTGCTGTTACACGGCGGCTCGCCAAAAGGCGCCGAACGGATCGCCGCCTGCTGGGCTGAAGCCCGCAAGGTGACGCAGATCACCTTCAAGCCCAACTGGACCAAGCATGCGAAGGCCGCCCCCTTCCGGCGCAATGACGAGATGCTGTCGGTCATGCCCGCCGGATTGATCGTTTTTCCCGGAAACGGCATCACCGGCAATCTTGCCGACAAGGCACGTCGCCTCGGCATCCCGGTCTGGCAGGCTTCAGGAGACGGCGCGTAAGCGCCGTTTTCCTCGAAGATGAAAAATATGGAAAACATGGGAAAATTGGATTATATGGAGAATCGTACTGGAGACCATCGCGATGAAGCAGTTCACGACAGGCGACTTGAACAAACAGATCGGCGATATCACCGATGCGGCGAGCCGCGAGCCGGTGATGCTCACCCGGCACAAGAAGCCGCGTTTCGTGCTGATGAGCTACGAGCACTATGAGCGCATGCGCACTGGCGGCGACCCACGCCGCGCCTACCATATCTCAGAGATGCCCGACGAGCATGCAGCACTGTTCGATGAGGCGCTCGATCGACTGGCCCGTGGCGAAGGCTATGACGATGAGCCGTGAATTCCGTCCCGGCGAAGTCATCTCCTATCCCTACCTTTGGGCCTGGCAGCAGCAGCGCGGCGAAACTGAAGGCCGCAAACAACGCCCCGTCTGCGTCGTCATTGCCATCCGAAGCGCCTCCGATCGAAATACCCATCTGGCGCTTCTCGCCATCACCACCCAGCCACCGCAAACGGGTCGCATCGCTCTGGAGATCCCTGAAATAGAGCGCAAGCGTGCGGGCTTGAGCGATCTGAAGCAGTGCTGGATCATGGCCGACGAGTACAATTACGATATCGTCGAACGCTCCTGGTACATCGAACCCGATCAGGACATCCTCGGCCGCTTCAGCAAATCCTTCATGGTGAAGATCGCCAGATTGTTTGCCGACGCGCGTGGACGAACCAGTCGAATCAACCGGCTCGATTGAGACTTTACGCCGCTTCATGCCGCATCTTCCCCTTTTTGTTCCCCGCCGCCCCCTGGCACGCGTCTCCGCCATAGCTGATCTCTGGCGCTTTCTGATCGATTGGGCCACGATTGCTGGATTGGCTGGCCCATCGCGGACCTGTTCTCGATTGATCTCGATGCCTCTCATCGCCTCCCTACAAGGCGACATGCCTTAATATCACGTCTGTCACGCCGGTCCTGCTCCGTAGAACCGCAGTCGCGTCAGAAGGGGCCGATAATTCAGGCTCGCGCCGACGGAAGCCATCTTTGATGATGAGGCTGGGATCATAACGGTGCTGATCTATCGCGTCGCGACTGGTTGACGGCCACCGCCCGTTGACCCCGAACACCAGCGACGCATGTCACGAGCGTGGCTCTTGGCGGGTCCGCAAAGGGCAGCCGGGGCAAGGTCTCCTGCTGACGTCGCAATCAAGGACCATTCCCGTTCTTTATGTCGCCTTTCTAAGGGACCGGCCGCCATCAGCGTCAACCCCGCAAGGGGGTTCCCCTCCGCTTAAGCTTCGGTGACGCCTGCGGCGCGGCCCCTTCTTCGGGCGCCATCGGGAATGGTCCCGATGCAACGAAGGAGACAATCCCATGGCTACCACGATCGCAACCCTCACCGAAAAGACCGACGGCACGCTCGAAGGCGTCTTCGCCACCATTCGGGTCAATGCCCCGATCGCCCTCATCCCGAATGCCAGCAAGGCGAGCGAAGAAGCCCCGGACTACCGCATCATCCATCGCAAGACCGGTTTTGAGATCGGCGCAGGCTGGAACCGCATCTCCCGCCAGACCGGCGAGGAATACATCTCCACGAAGCTCGAAGCGCCTGAGATCGGCGTGATTTTCGGCAACGTCGCCCCGGCGCCCGGCGGCGAGCCCGGCAAGAAGGTCATCCTCTGGAACAGCCCGGTCTGAACTGACCGCCGGCCCCGCAATCGGGGCCGGCGTCCCCCATCTCAAAGGAGGCCGACATGAGCCGCTATACAATCACGGTCATCAGGACCGCGTCCCGCCACTCAGACCCGGATGCCACTATCGGCTACGACCGCCCGCTTCAGACGTTCTTCCTCCAGGCATTTCCTGATCCCGAAGCCGAGGATCTTGAACTCTGGCTGGGTACGGATTTCCGGGAGTTCGAAACACTGTCGCAACTGCGTACCGCCGCAATCGCGCTCGGTTTCGACTTCATACCCCTGGCATCAGGCATTCTTCACAAGCTGTTGGACGACCATGCTCGCGAAGCCCATCACGCGGTCAGCGACTCGATCATCCAGGACGTTCTCAACGGGACATCCGCCCGCTGACGCACACCGAAAACGAAAATAGCCCGGCACGGCGGCGCCGGGCTATTTTTTTATTGCTGACAAGATTACTTGTTCAGCGCATCCTTCAGTGCCTTTGCCGGCGTAAAGCCTAGCTTCTTCGCTGCCGCAACCTTGATCGTCGCACCAGTCGCAGGGTTGCGTGCCTCACGCTCCGGTGTCGCCTTCACCTTGAACTTGCCGAAACCGGGCAGCGACGTCTCGTTGCCGGCAACTGCAGCTTCGGTGATGGAGGCGATCACCGCTTCGACGATGGCTTTTCCCTGCGCCTTTGTAAGGCTGTGTTCGGCCGCGATCTTCTCGGCGATTTCGTTGGTCGTGGTCATTTTTGTCTCCGCATCGTTTCAGATGCAGAATCCCTGCCATTGCCGACCCGAGCTGTCATCGACACGCTGCGGCAAATTGCGCGGAAAGCCCCGGATCTCCACAGTTATTCACGTGGTCAGCTGTCAGATAACCCGAACACGGGCATCGAGCCCGTCCTCGCGTTCGGGTGCGATACGGAGAGGTAATGTCTGCTCAGTCTGTCCGAGGATGCCATGGGCGCATGACGGCCTCAAGGACGAGCGGTGCCCCCAATTTTGCCGGCGCTCCGGTTCCCTGCACTCCGACAAAATCGGCACCCCCACTCGCCGCCGCTGGCGGTCGCGTTCCGCGATCCTTGACCCCGCCACGCCCCCATGACCGCGCGCGTCGTTTTTCACAAACGTCAAGGAGACGACGACGATGCTTCTGGAACAACACATTGAAGAGCTGCGGGCCGAATTGCGAAATGCCGTGTACCCCGGGGAACGCCGCGAGATCGAGGTAGAGCTGGAACTCGCCTGTGCCGAATTGGCGGTGATCATGGCCGAACAGGAGGGCGCAATCGACGCCGAGCCGCCCTTCTGAGGGTGGCTTTCGCCCTATCGCCTGGCCTGACGCGCTGGGTCGACCGGCGCTTCAGGCCCGAAGCTTTGCTTCGCCATCGGCGCGTGCCAGAATCTGCCGTGGTTCCTATGGGAAGCGCGGAAGCGATCGGACACCCACATCCTGTCTCGATCCTATGCCATCGACGTGAAGATGGCATTGCCTCCACGGCGCTCTCTTCGCTATCGATCCCCCCGATGCATCTTGCCGGATAAGCGGTTTCGGCGTGTATCCGCGCGACCGTCTTTTTCGCAAAAGCCGCAGGAAAAGCCTGACCGCTTCCTCCTCTCGCGCGAAATGATGCTCCCGCCTTTGGCCTTTCGCGCCGATGCGACCCCATCGGCGGATGAGACAGGCCTCGCCGAACAGGTTGGGCTCGATCGACATGGCATAATACCGGGCCATGTTTTTCTTGGCGTCGATGCGTTCGACATAGAGCTGGTAGCGTTGCGCAATCATGGAACGGAGAATCGGGCAAGGCGGAATCGTCGTCCAACGACATATTTGAATCGGTCGGTCTCGACTGATTCATGCTGATGATGGGTTGTCGCCGGATGATCCGGGCGAGCCGCCTGCGGCGGACGGTGCTATTCGCCGTCGCTCACGGAGCCCGCAAGCGGTCTCCGCCCATTCGGGTCACGCCCCTCTCGCAATTGCCGCAGCGGCGGCAGGAATTCTCCGCGATCATGGACGAGGATAGATGCATGGCCGGCTGAACGCCGGATACGGACACGGCGCCTGGGGCGCCGTGGTCTATCTCTCTCTGACGTCGCATTGTGCACCCGCCACTCCGGCGTCAAGGACTGCGCGGCCCCTCCAATTTTCAGCCGGCACCCTGAAGGCGCCGCCAGAAAATCGGTTCCTCCGCTTGCCGCCTCTGGCGGCCGCGTTCCGCGATCCCTGACCCCTCGCGGCTACGGTGCGGCCTCCTTTCGTCAGAGACAGAAAGGAGACACTGATATGTCCGATGATTGGCACTACGTTGATCAGCTCGCTGTGCTTGCGGGCTTCAGGCTTATCGTCCTCTCAAATCGCATCGGTTGCGAGGACGAATTCCGATTGAAATTGCATGACAAGCTCATCGAGGGACTGGCATGCGCAATCGCGCGGCTGCGATCCATCATGGCGCTGGAGCGCCAGCTCGCCAATGACACGGACGAAGAAGGCTTCGCTGCCTTCCAGCTTCATGGCGAAGAGGAGTGCCTTGCGCGTTTCCGGATTACGCTGCTCGATGATCTCGAAATCGACTTCGACACTCACGAGTACCGTGTGAACGGCGGCGAATGGCACTATGCGCTCTCGGCCGATTGCGACGGTATCGAGGTCTGCTATCCGAGCCTTGTTGCCCTCACCGACGACGAGTTGGGCACGCTCGCGCCGTTCGTCCTCTCCATTCGCAATGAGGGCGGCATCGCCATCAGCATCGCACGCGTCGTCTACAATTGATGCGGCGGCGAGAGGCGGCCTCGGCCGTCTCTCGCCTCTTCCGCTGGCTTGACCGCTTGCGGGCGTCGAGCCTGCACGCGGTCTTGAGGGGAGAGACTTACCGCCTCTCCCCTCAATCACCCCTCTCCCTGCGGAGCGGGTCGGGACCCGCCCGGCCTGTCGGGCCGGTAGACGGACGCTGCCGCGACTTCCCCAAACAAGACGGAGTTGAGGATCACCTCGCGCTGCGCCCTCATGCTTCGGGCATCCGCTCCCGGTGATTCCTCAACTCCTGCGGTGCGCTCGCCGTCTCATCGTTCGCGTACCATCGATGTCCACTCCCTTCGATCACGGACATCCTGGCAGCTCACGACGACGGCTCGCTTCAGCATCTCTCAAGAAACCGGTCTGGCCACCGCGCTGTTCCTCCGGCGCGGATCACAGGCTTGCGCCTGCGATCGCTGTTGCTTTGTCTGACGACTCGCAACAGCATTGGCGCCTCGGGCACGATGGCCAGACCGGTTTCTTGAGAGATGGCAGGATAGGCTATTGGTATACCAATATCCGTTTCGCCCGAGGGGCGATTGTCGCTAGGGGGGAGCCGGCGACGGAGGCATCGTCCATTTCCCGCCGATCCAGAGACGAGACAGCACAGCGAAAAGGCGCCGGCCCTCCGGCAACTTGGGGGCAGGTGTCCACTTGGGTCATCGACCGCCGGATGCGATCGGGAACAACAGATTTTCGGCGAATAGGTGAATGCGCGAATGAGCGAATAGACAAAATGCCGATCCGCCGAATGAGAATTTCGGCGGTTGGGTAGATCGGCAGGTCGGTGGACAGGGGTCTGAGCGCAGCGGTCTTTGAGACAATAAGCCGCTCGGTGAATCAGCGCATGCGTGAACCGGCGAATAGGTGTTTGCGGAAGCTGGCGAATAGGTGACGCGCCGATCCATCGAATGACCAATTAGGCGATTGGGTAAATCGGCGCATGAGCGAACGGGGCTTTACGCGTATCGGCGACTGAGTGCATGCGAGACTCAGCGAATAGGGAATTGTGCGAGTGAGCGAATAGGTGAATCGCCGATCTGCTGGATGGGTTTTAGGCAATTATCATCGGGCGATGAAATGTACCCAGGTCCCGCTAGCGAAGGCACCTTTCACGAGTTCTGAGGGCGAGTCTGCTGCACGACGCATTCGAGCAAAGTGTCAGGATTCAGGCTCCGCCGGTTGCAAATAATTACACTCAAGTATAAGTTCGCGCGGCACTAGTTTTAGCCCTCTGCCCGGTCGTTCCGGCTGCCATCCCCTTTTTATGAACGCACGTTTTCGATGACACAAAGCCGATCTCTTCTGACCAAGGAATGGTACAAGGTCCCGCTTTGCGTCGACTGCCCGAGCTGCGGCGCGCAAACGCGATCTGCTGGCATCGTCGTGGGGCCGTCGAGCTTGATCGGAGATCCCGCCGACTCCGCCGAAAACGATATCCTGACGAGGCCCCCGGCTTCACTGGACGGGTTTGCATTTGTCGAAACGCTGAGCGGTCGAACTCAAAACATCGAGCGGTTCGTCGTCAACCGCCTCCATGGCATGTTCGCTTTCAGAAACGAGTGCCTGATGCCGATTTGTGAGCATTGCACCGAGGCTCTCCCACCGCCCACGATGCGATCTTCAGTGATGAATGGTTTCGTCCGTTTGGGGCAGAGGCGGCTGCTAGTGAACGAACGGCTGCTGATCTTCGCGTCGAACGCGGTCCTGACAGAATTTCACGGCGGCACATCGATCGAGGAAACCGACTTCCCGTATCCAGACTACGCGGTTGTGCTCGTCTGCGACACGGAGAGCCCAGGTGGCGATACTGGTACACTCGAATTGTGGCATAGCATCGCGCGCAACGACTACGCCGTTCTTGTCAGGGGGCATGACGGTCGCGAGGTGCTTCGCGACGCCGTCAACGACGATTTGGCCAGTGTGGTGGTAACGGTTTCCGATCTTGGATTGGTGCTGACACAGCTTCATCTCGCGCAGGCGTCGTCACCATACTGCGCGCTTGCCCGCGATCTCTTTCTCAAAGCGCTTGGCGACGCCGGGTATCAGCAGGAACATCAGGAGGCGGATCATGCAGATCTTTAGAGCACTATCGCGACTTCTCGCTATTCCGCTCGTTCTTTCTGGATGCGCGCAATTACCGCCACCAGCGCGGCCGTCGCCAGCACCACCATTTGCATATCTGAGCCTCACAGCCTGCCGAGACTATCGAAGCAATATCGTCGAGTGCCAACTGGAATATGGCACGAAGTTTGGGCGACATCGCCTTGGCCCGGTGCAAGAGGTCGGGCTCGCCCTGGCGACCGATCGTGATGATGTTCGGTATCAGGTATCGTCGTGCTCGCCCGCTCCGAGAGTCCAGCGGGAGTTGCCAAATTTCGTGTGCCGAATCTTTGGGGCTCAAACAGGCACTGATGCCGGCTCTGTGTTGATCAAGGGCGGCACGGCGGTTCGCCTGGCGCGAATTCTGCGCGATCGGGAACAATTTGAATACCGGTGGATGCCTGACCCGTGGTCGCGTCTAAGGCATTGAAGTTTCTCGTGAATTTTTTGGCGCAGAGCGTGAAGCTTTCCACGAATTATACTCAAGTGCAATTTTTCGGTTGATTTCCAGGCTGGGATGCAGTTCAAACTATTATACCGCAGTATAATTCATGAACTGGTTTGACCATGTCTCTCAGCTCGCTTTCTCCCCTCCAGAGACCGCAAACCGTATGGTCACGACACGTTTGTTGGCCTGCACTGACATCTGTTTTTCTCCTGACCTCTTTCGCCGCCAGTACCGGGAAGAGCGGTCAGTTTATCGCAGCCGAGCAACCGCCTCACCGGGGTGACCGGCTGCGCTCTGTTGACAATTTCAGATCAGGCTTCGCTTCGACCCAGCCGCGCGTGGCTGCCGTGACCGCGAGGACTACGGTGAGCGCAGCCGCTTCGCCGGCAATCGATTGGAGCAATTTCTCACAGCGGATCGGTGACCCCGACACCGTCGATAAGAAGACAGCCAGCCTTTCTCCACTGGGGACAGATGTTGTCGACACGATGGAAAGCGGCCTTGACGCGCGAGGCACGGCCTCGACGGGAGGTGCCGGAGCCAAACCAGGCGTTTATTCGTCGATCGGCGTTTTTTCCGCTGATGATCAGCCGGAGAGCGCGGCCGTCAACCAGGCAGGCGAGCCTCGCAAGACCAGCGCGACGGCCGGAGCGCGACCTGACCTTATCGCCCAAATGCCCCAGGAGTATACCGCGCTTGCCATAAAGATCGCCGTCGAAGAGGGCGTCGATCCGAACTGGGTGCTGTCGATCATGCGCGCCGAGAATGGCGATTTCGACCCCGAACTGGTGAGTGCCGGTGGCGCCATCGGCCTGATGCAGGTCATGCCGAAGATTGGGAGGGCTTTCGGCGCTGCCGACCTTACGGATCCCGAGCAGAATATCCGTGCCGGTACCCGCTTCCTGCGCCTCCTCATCGACAAATATCGCAATCCGGTTCTCGTCGCTTCCGCCTACAATGCCGGCGAACCCCGCGTCGACGCGCGTCATTCCTTGCCGCTGATTCAGGAGACTGCAGACTATGTGACGCGGGTCGTTGGCTACTACACGGGTACATCGTCACCTTCATCAGCTTCCAGCACTGCCAACCCAACTCCGTCCGCCCCGGCCCCTGGTCGTCCTGCAGGTCGCGCTGATCGGGCTAGATCCCCAATGCTTGTCTTTTCCATTTCAGGCACGCCCGTGGCGGCAAGCCGCAGCCAAGAGGAGGTAGCCGAAATCCCATTCGGCGTACCGGTAAAAATCGTCAAGGAAGAGGTGCACCCATGAATCGTTCCGAATTTGCAATCCAGGTCCTCGTCGTCTACGGGCGCGCGGTCTGGTACTCGCTGATGAGACAGAAGTGGATCGGCAATGCCGCTGTCATCGTCACCGCCAGCCTGATCCTCCTCATCAGTCAGTTTGAGCCAGCCGCTGCGCAAAATCTCGATGCGTTGCAGAACGCCGCCGACCGGCTGGTACAATTCTTCACCGGACCCTTCGGCCGATCGGTCGGGGCGATCGCTTTCATCGGAATGTTTCTGGCGGCAGCCTTCGGATACTGGTCCTGGGGAGCGCTGCTTCGCGTCGGCGGAAGCCTTGCCGGCATGTTTGCCGCCGCCGAACTCGTCGACTTCCTGGCTGGCGGCGGATCCTGATCATGGCCGGGTCGACAAGCAATGCAGACGGTGGCGACGACTATATCGAGTGCCACCCCGTCATTCTCGCGCTCACCCGGCCGCCGACCGTGATGGGCATACCCTACACCTATTTTCTAGCGGAATGCTTTGTCTCGCTGATGGTGTTCATGATCTTCGGCTCGATCCTCTGGTTTCCGGTCTCCTTCGTCGTCCTGCACACCATTCTCTATGTGCTCACCGTCAAGCTCGACCTCTGGTTCTTCGACATCGTCGGGAGGCTCAGCCTGTGCGGCATCAACCCGCTCGGTCGTCGGCTCGGCGGCGGCATCCGAACCTACGGAGCTTGACCCATGAGCACGATGGCAAGATCGCTGAAAGGAACCTTATCGAAGGGATGGGAGATATTTGCCGACCGCAGTATCTCGACCCATGTTCCGTTCTACGTGCCGATCGAAAACGGCATAATCCGGCTTAAGAACGATTGCCTGGTCTCGACCATTAAGTTGACCGGCTTCTCATTCGAGACAGCTGATATCGAGACGATCAACATGCTGCAGCGCCAACGCAACTCGGCGTTTCGGGCAATTTCGTCCATCGGCAATTTCGCGCTCTACACCCATGTTATCAGGCGCAAGGTGGCGCCATCGCTGCCATCAGGCTTTTCCGACCCCTTCATGCGGCGCCTCGACGACGTCTATCAATCGAGCATCTCTAAGAACGAAATGTTCGTCAACGACACCTACGTGTCGCTGGTCGTCCGGCCCTTGTTCAGGAAGGGATCGGCGCTGTCGCGGATCATGGGCGTCGGCGGCAATGTCGTACGCAGGGAGCAGTTTCGGGCTATGCGCGATAAACTGGTCGAGGCGACACGCGCGCTTGAGAAGTCCCTTGCTGTCTATGGCCCGAAGGTTCTGCGCGACATCCAACGCGTCGAAGCCGATCTTGGGAACGGAAGGAAGATCTATCGCGACATCTCCGAAGACATGGTGGTCGAGGAGGGCATGCGGAAGATCTGGTTCTCGGAACAGTGTGAATTCTTCTACACGCTCCTGAACGGTGGGCGCGTCCGACCGATCCGGCTTGGCAATATCCCGATCGACCAAATGCTTCCCGCACGTCGAACCTCGATCGGCAACCGGGTCGTCCATCTGCAGGGCGATACGCAGGACGATGATCGATATGCCGCGATGGTGTCGCTCAAGGAGTACCCGCCTGAGACCGGGGCCGGCATGCTCGACTATGTTCTCAAGCTGCCATTCGAGATCGTGCTGACCCAGTCGATGTCATTCATCGACGACATGGCAGCGCGCAGCCGGATCGAGAGGCTCGACCGGCAGATGTCGAAAGCCGACGAGGGCGGTTCTAGCGTCCAGGCCAATCTCGACATTGCCCGTGACGAACTGGCTCGCAAGCGCGTCGCCTTCACGGAGCACCATCTCACCGTCATGCCCGTCGCCAAGTCAATGGCCCAACTGGACGACGCGGTGGCCCTCATCGGCAATGAATTGGGAGCGCTCGGCGCCTCCTACGTTCGCGAAGACCTGAATGCCGAGCCAGCCTATTGGGCGCAGCTTCCCGGCAATCAGGCGTACATTGCCCGCCGAGCCTTGATCTCGACCCTTAATTGCGCGGGTTTAAGCAGCTTCCACGCCTATCCCTATGGCAAGCCGGACGGCAACCATTGGGGGCCGGCGATCACCATTTTCGAGACGACGTCTGGCACACCCTACTTCTTCAATTTCCATCAGGGCGACGTCGGGCACACCACCGTCTTCGGCCCGACCGGATCGGGCAAGACCGTGATCATGGCTTTTCTGATCCTGCAAGCCTACAGGGTCAGCCCGCGCCTGAAGACGATCGTCTTCGACAAGGACCGCGGCCTCGACATCATGGTACGGGCAGCGGGCGGAACCTACATGTCGCTTGAGCCCGGCCAGCCGTCGGGATGGAATCCGCTGCTTCTTGACGACAACGAGGAGAACCGCGTTTTCCTTTACGGGCTCCTAAGCTTCATGCTGAAGCCATCGAAGGAAGGTGAAAGCCTGACGCCGCAGGAAGAGGCGATTATTCGAAACGCCATCAAGTCGGTCCTGAAGACGAAGGACAGGTCCTATCGTCGTCTGTCGTCGCTACGTGCTCTTCTCGCTGGCAGCGAGAGAACCGAGGGGAGCCTGATCGCGAGGCTCGATAAATGGGTCGGCCATGGCCCCTATGCGTGGCTGTTCGACAATGCCGATGACAATCTCGACATTTCCAGGCCGATGATCGGCTTCGACATGACGTCGATCCTTGACGATCCCACGGTGCGCACCGCAGCACTTCTGTACATGTTTCATCGGCTCGACGCGATCTATGACGGCAAGGCGCCGATCATCAACCTGATGGACGAAGCCTGGAAGCTGCTCGATGACGACGAGTTCAAGCGCACGATGAAAGACTATTTCAAGACCATCCGTAAACGGAACGGTCTTGTGATCTTTGGCACGCAGTCGGCCGACGACGTGGTTCAATCGAGCGTCAGCCGGACGATCATCGAGCAGACGTCGACCAACATTTTTTTCGCCAATCCGAAGGCCGACGAGAACTCCTACATGGAGCATTTCGGGCTTTCCAGGGCCGAATTTGACTGGGTCAAGAACGGCGACCCAAGTTCGCGCTTCATGCTGATCAAGCAAGCCAAGAGCAGCGTCATCGCGCGCGTCGACATGTCCCACATGCCGGAATTCATCAAGGTGCTTTCTGGGAGGGAAGAGACCGTGCGGGAAGTCGAGCTGCTGCTCGACGAATACGGCGACGATCCGAAAGGCTGGCTTTCGAAGTTCTGCAACTGGGAGGGAGGCGCGTCCGATGAAGACCGCAAGGCTTTCTGAGCTGGCGACCGTCAGCCTCCTGGCGCTCGCCGCTGTGACGACCCCGACTGCCTACGCACAGGTGCCCGTCATCGACAACACTCGTCTGAAGATCCAGCAGGAGACGTTGAACTGGTACAAAAATTATCAGGCGGACACTCAAGGGGTAAAGGGCGCCACGGGCGGAACGACCGACAGCGTGGCACCCGGGCAAGGCTCGGGCGCACCGGCCGATTGTTCGGCGGAAGGTATGGCAGGGAACACAGCGCCCGCCGCTCCATCGAAGCAGACCCCGAGCCAACAGGAGGTCGCTCGCATGGTCGCGGACGAGGCGCTGCGCCAGGGCGTCGATCCAAACTTTGCTATGGCAATTGCCGAACAGGAATCGCGCTTCCGGCAATCCGCGCGTTCCGCCGTTGGCGCCACCGGCGTCATGCAACTGATGCCTGGAACCGCGGCAGGGCTTGGCGTCAATCCCTATGATACGCGCGACAACATTCGTGGCGGCGTCAAATACATCAAGCAACTACAAGGAATGTTCGGCAATCGCTATGACTTGATCGCCGCCGGCTATAATGCAGGGCCGTATCGGCAGTCGCTGCAGAATGGACAGATCCCAAACATTCCCGAAACACAGGACTACGTCAAAAAGGTTTCGGCCTATTACAGTCGCAACAAGGCGCAGAATGGCGACCGCACTCCCCCCGCTGGCTCCGAAGCCGAGCCGGAAACTGTCAGCGATAGCACCGGTTGCGGTGAGCAACTGAAGAAGGCCGTCGATCGCAACACAGAGGCACAGATCGAGCGCGGCAACGTGTGGAACGCCTTTGTCGAAAAGTCGACGGAAGCGAACCAGCAATATTTGCAGCGTCTTCAGGCCGGGTTGCAATCGTCATCGGCGAACCTGCGCGGCGCTGGCGGCGGTAATGCGAAGGACCAGGACGGTTCGCTTGTCATGGCGCAGATCCAATGCCCGACGACGATCGCCGATAGCGGCAGTACCCGCTGCTTTGCCGTGCCGTCGACGGCGACGACCGAACAGATCCAGCGCTGGCTTGAGGACCTGCAGGAACAGGCGCGCGCCAACGGCGACGTCGCGACCTTCTCGGTTATGCGGGATCCAGCACTGGGTCTGGTGACGGTCGTCGACGCCAGACCGACAGCAAACTGAACGAGAAGAGAGGTTAGGCACATGAAGACATTCATTATCGCGGCGGCTCTTGGCATCATCGCCGCCTCGCACGCTTACGCGCAGGTGCCGGTCAAGGACGCCGAGAACATATCTCTGAGCGAGGAGATCAAGCGGCTATCGTCGCAGATCCAGCAGGACACGTCAGTCGTCAAGGACAATACGACGAAGACGCTGCAGGCGATCACCGGCGATCGCACCCAGGATGCCAGCCAATTTGCCAAGCTTGCGACCGGCAATGGTTTCAGCATGGGGCAGGCGCCGGATTTCAACAGCATCTTGTCCGGCAACCAAGCTGTGTTCGGCGGTATCGGCGGCCAGTTCCAGAATACGGCCGCCAAGCTGATCAATGGCCTGAATCTGGTGAAGATGATCGCCGATACGGTCAAGGGGGGCGAGCTCTCCGGTGCCAATCAGGCTTACTCGCAAGGCATAAACGCCCTGACGACCATGACGGCGCTCACCGACGCGATGAACAGCGCCACCAAGGATAGACAGAACTCCTTCATGCAGGCGACACAGCAGGTCGGCACCGCGCAGGATCTGAAGGGAGCGCTGGAGCAGAACACCCAGATGGTGCTGCAGGGCAACCAGACCGCCAACGAGGCCGTCGGCTCGCTCAACAATCAGGTCATGCTGTTGAACCAGCAATACAAGGCCGCGCTCGCGACGTCGTCTCAGAACCTGAAGACCTTCGCGACGCTGCCCGACAGCGTCATGCGTGATGACGGTGCCGGTCAGCAAGGCGTCTCCGTGCGGGATCAACTGAAGGCGTTCGAGGAGCAGTCACAGTGAGGCTGATCCTCGTGCTTTTCCTCGGCTGTGTGGCGCTTTCCGGCTGCGCCGGTAAACAGGAACAACTGGCGAAGTGCTCCGCCGACGAGAACCCGGTGCCAGCACTCGGCTTTGATAATGAGCAGAAGCCTGGACCCGCTGAACAGGCACTGGCAGCCGTCGTGAACGATTGCGGGTCCATGCGACCCGTCAATCAATTCTAGAAGCCACTTACAGGATGCGACATGGATCCGGTCAGCTACGCGATCAATTTCTATGGCGATGCGCTTCGATACTTCGACAAGATCAACCAAGCGTCGCTGGAACGAGCCTGGGGTCTGTTTGCCGAAAACGGCAATCTCGTCTCTGGGATCCTCGCGATCTTCCTGATCCTGTACTTTCTCTGGGGCGCGCTCGGGTTTTCCAGCGTGTCGTTGCAGGATATGGCCGTCACGGCATTCAAGCTCGCGCTCGCATACGCCCTGATCATGTCCTGGGCTACGTTTTACGACAATATCGGCCAGTTCGTGCTGTCGACGCCACAGGATCTTGGCTCGGCGATTTCCTCCGCAATGGGTGGGCAATCGGCCGGATCGGATCTTGCCAGCCAGGTCGCCTCGATGGCGCGCAAGGTCTACGACTTCGCCATGCAGCTCTTCAATTCCTATGAGTCCGGCTGGCTGCCGAATGTCACCGGCGCTGTCGTCGTCTTCATCGTCCTCGTCTTCGGCCTACTGCCGATGCTCTTGATCCTCACAGGCGTGACGCTGTTTGCCAAGATGATCACCGCGGTGATGCTAGCGATCGGGCCGATCGCCATCCTTTGCTACTTCTTCGGCATCACGCGCTTCGTCTTCGACGCCTGGGTAAGGGGCGTCGCCTACGGCATGTTCATGCTTCTGTTTACCTACATCATGGCCGGGCTGTCTTTCGGGTTTCTGATCGGCATGATGGACACCATCAACGGTGACATGGCGACCAAGGAGAACGCTCTCGCGATCGTGCTGGCCATGGTTCTGTACCTGGCACTGATCTCCTACTTCATTTTTCAGGTTCCTGATTTTGCCCGCACCTTCGCTTACGGCGCTGCCATATCCGGGGTGCCGGGCGGGGGTAGCGTCGACGCGGCATATGGAGCGGCACGAAGGGGACTGTCGGCCAGCAATTCGAGAGCCGGGCAGGCCGCAGCGGTTGCTCTTGGCATGCTGGCAGGCCCGAGAGGCGCGGTCACCGCGGCCGCGCTCGCCAGCCGCAGCAGCATGGCAGGTGCCGGCGCACTCGGCCGCATGCTGACCAACCGGCGCCGCAACGGCGAATGACAATCCGGCGACAGGGATGTCTCGACGATTTTGACGCCCACGAATTCGAGGTTTAAAACTTGGCATTGTTCAGAAAGCAATTGAGGGCCGCCCCGGCCGATCATGTCCCCGGCCCCCAGGATATCTACGATCAGCATTTGTCTTGGGGAGAAAAGAACCGCTCACTCAAGACCTTGATTGGTCTCATCCTGTTGGCCTTCGCCGTTGCCGGCTGGGTCGTCGCCGGCGTGCTTTCTTTTTCGGTGGCCCAGCTTTTCCCCCTTGTCCGCACCGAGGTCGTTCCTCTCATCGTCGACAAGAACACGGGATACATGGAAACCGTGACGTCGCTCGACAAAGATCGGTCGAGCGTCTCGGAAATGCAGGCCGTTCGGGCCTCCTTCGTCGGCAATTACGTCATACGGCGGGAGACCTACGATCCGCGCTATCTGTCGGACAATTTCGACATGATCGCGCTGTGGTCGGAGCCGAACTCGGAAGCTTTCAAGGACTACGAGGAGTGGATGAACCCGTCCAACCCACGAGGGCCCGTGAAAACCATGGGCGCCACCGGTGACATCCGTCCGGAGATCCTCTCGGTCAATCCGCTCAATGCCTCGACCATGGCCGTCCGGTTCGAGACACGGGAGCGCCAACGTGGCGGTGACGTCGTCAATCGGTGGTCTGCAACAGTACGTTATCGCCAGATCAATCTGCCGGCCAGCAACAGGGTCCGGCTTTACAATCCGCTCGGCTTTGTCGTTACCGAATATGTGAAGGTACCAGAGACAATGCCTTCGGGGCTCGCCCCATGAAGAGATGCGCCGCCGCATTTTTCCTCGTTCTGCTCATGACCCCAGCAGTCGTTCATGGCGAGCTCCTGGCACGGCCGGGCCGGCTTGACCCGCGCGTCCGGTCACTGCCGTATTCCGCCGAGCAGGTATTTCTCGTCACTGGCACCTATGGGCTGGTCACGACCATTCTCTTCGGTACTGACGAGGAGATCACACAGGTCGTCGCGGGCGACACCGTCTCCTGGCAGATCCTTACCTCGGCCGACAGGCGTTCGTTGACATTGAAGCCGATGGAGAAGGACGCGGCGACAAATTTGTCGGTTGTGACCACGAAGCGAACCTATTCCTTCGATCTGCGCGTCAACGACAGCAAGGCGATGCAGAACCAGACCTTCAAGCTGACATTCACCTATCCGGAAGATGCCGGCTTGAAAGGAACTGCCGAGCTCTGGAAACAGGCTCAGGATGCCGAGCGTAATCCGAATATCAAGAACATTCGTCGCGACAAGGTCAATTACGACTATGGCTTCAAGGGCAACGATGCCGCCAAGCCCCTATGGGCCTTCGACGATGGGGTGAAGACCTTCATGAAGTTCACCGGAGACATCCCGGCGATCTTCATTGTCGACCCCAAGCGGCGCGAGAGCCTCGTGAACTACCGTCGGGAGGCGGACTATATCGTCATCGACAAGGTCTCGCGGCAGTGGTCCCTGCGCTTTGGGACCGAGGAGGAGACCTGCCTGTTCAATCTCCGGACGTCTCCCGCCGACACCCCGGCGCCCATCGAAGGTGCAGTTGCTCCCAAGCGGATTGGAGCCGGAGCCGCCAACCAGCAATCCCAATCACGATAGGAGGTGCGCCATGTCAGATCCCAGCTACCACTCGATCGACAACGATACCGCCATCGGCGGACAGGTCAGACGGTCTGGCATCGGCATGATGCGGCCGATCGCTGTCGTTGCAGCGATCGTGGGCGTGGGCGTGGTCCTGTATTTCCTCCTGGCGGGCGGAGAGAGGGAGCCGGCGGTCGACACGTTGCCGCGCGAAGAATTTCGCCCCGCGCAGGTGCCGCGCAGTGAAGGCTTCAGGACGCCGGCGCCTCCGCCGCTTCCAACGGTTGAAGTCCCAGAGGCTCCCCCGCCGCCACCTCCGCCACCGCCCGCGCCTGTCGTTCCCGCCGCTGCTCCCGTGGCACCCCCGGCGGAAGTCGATTGCACGCGAGGCAAGAACCCTGACAACCCGCGCTGCATCGAACTCGCGCGGGAGGCAAAGCTTATGGAGCGCGTACGTTCGTCGGCCATGGTTTTCGACCAATCGAATAAGACGGTCGGTGCGGCCCAAGCGTCCGCCGATAGCACGAGTGCCGGACCGTTCGGGTCAGGGGTTGGATCGGGGGCGCAGCCGAGCGCGGCGACGGATGGCAATGCTACCGATGGTGACCGCGCGTTCTTGAAGGCGATGGGCGGGCAAGGCGTGGAAGTCTCTGTCGCCTCGCAGAACCGCCGCACCGACGCCTGGATCCCCCAGGGCACGATGATCCGGGGAACGCTGGAGACAGCGATCAATTCCGACCTCGCCGGCATGGTCAAAGGGATTGTCCGCGAAGACGTCTATTCCTTTGACGGCCGTCGAATTCTTATCCCGGCCGGTTCCTCGCTGATCGGCGACTACAAGTCCGGGGTCGAACGGGGGCAGGAGCGTATCCTGATCGTCTGGACCCGCATGATCCGCGGTGACGGTGTCTCGGTGCAGCTTGGCTCCTACGGCACAGACCGGCTTGGCCGCTCGGGCATGACGGGTGTCGTCGACCGGAAATATTGGGAACGGTTCGGACCGCCGGCTCTGATGACGCTGATCGGCGGCGCCACGCAATATATCGCCCAGCTCGGCCAGAAGCCCGACCGGAATATCACCATCGTCAACGACAGTGGCAGTGTTACCAGTATCCCGCAGGACAATGGCGACACGTCACAGGATCGCGCCCGGCAAATCGCCGCCGAGACCATAGCTTCCGGCATTCAACAGCTGGGCACGGAAGCCTTCCAGGACAGCCGCAATATCCGGCCGACCATCCACATCCCGCAGGGCTCCGACATCAACGTCTTCGTCACACGCGACCTCGACTTCGCAGACCTTTATCCTGATCCGGTTCGCGAGCGGTTCGAGAGCTTGCGCAAGCAGAGATACGGCAAATGAACGCACGTCCCGCAATCTCCGCCGAGCGGCATTTTCTGGCCGAGGCGCTGGAACCGATCCGGGCCTTTCTCGACGATCCTGCAGTCGTCGAGATTTCCTGCCAGCGCAGCAACGAGATCTGGCTCGAGAAGATCGGCCAGCTCAGCATGGTCAGCCAACAGGTCGACGGCCTGGACCAGGACGCAATCCGCCACATGGCGTCTCGCGCGGCGTCTTTTACCAAGCAGACCGTCAACGCTGAGAACCCGCTATTGTCGGCGACACTGACAGGCGGCGAGCGCGTGCAGTTCGTCCTTAGTCCAACGTCGGCGACGGGGCATGCATTCTCGATCCGCAAGCAGTTCATTCGTCGGTTCGACCTCAACGACTACGAGAATGCCGGCGCGTTTCGCTTCACGAAGGTTACTGGCGATGACTATATCGATGAATTGGATATCGAGCTTTCAACGCTGCTCCGCGCCGGCAAGATTCGCGCTTTCCTGGAACTCGCGGCCGTCAATCATCGCAGTATGCTGATTTCCGGTGGGACATCCACCGGCAAGACGACGTTTCTCAACACCATGCTGACTTCCATTCCAAACCAGGAACGCTTCATCCTGATGCAGGATACGGAGGAACTCGAACCGCGACAGGAAAATGTCGTGTCGCTGCTGGTCTCGAAGGGAGGCCAAGGGGAGGCCAGGGTCACCATGACTGATCTGCTGGCCACCGCGCTACGGCTCAGGCCGGACAGGATCTTCATGGGCGAGCTGCGCGGCGACGAGGCGTTCGATTTCCTGAACGCGATCAACACCGGCCATCCCGGATCGATGTCGACCATCCATGCGAACTCGCCGCACCATGCGTTCAACCGCCTGTCCACGCTGGTGCTCAACAGCAATGTCCGCATGGAGCGCGACGATATCATTCGATATATCCGTTCGATCATCCCGATCGTGGTGCAGTTGAAGAAGAGCGATGCCGCCGGCGGCCGCGGCGTCAGCGAGATCTACTTTGCCGATGAGGTGGACAAAGATGGCAAGCGTATTCACGTCAGCGGAGACTGACCGCCCAAAATGGACTGTCCTGCAGCGTGCCTCGCTGATGACCTTGCCGGTCGCGCTGTTTTGCGCGGTCCTGCTTTGGCTTATATTTTTCACGCTGATCTACGACGCCTATATCTCCTCCTTTGGATCGGCCTCCTACTTCGACTATGTCGGGCAGGTGCGCTTCGTCGACGCTCTCCGCTATACATGGTCGATCATTCACACGCGCAACACCGCCGGATTGTCGCTGCTGGCTTTCGCGCTTGCCGCGCCATTCCTGTTTCTCCTGCTCAGCCTCTGGATGCTGAAGGGAGGCAGGGCTCTTTCGCGCAAGATCCTCTACCTTTTGCATGTCCGCTCGATGTTCAGCCTGATCGTGCATACGGCTCTCGTCTTCGCGGCTGCTTATGCCGGCGTGATCGTCTATGGCGTGGCATTTTATCTCGTGGCCACCAAAGCCGGCGAACACGCCGAGATCGCCGGCTACTATAGTAATCATCTGGCCGCGATGTATCAGGCGCCTTTCGGTGCGACCGACACGGCCGGGACCTATCAGAAGCCTTCCCGGCAGACGGTGCTCGCCGCACTTGCCGGTCTTGCCGCCGCCGGCGCTCTAGTTGGATTTCCGATCGGCGCGGCGATCCAGCGTCGCCAGCGGATGATCATGGGAAGGGCGCGTCTGGCGACCCTGAAGGATGCCGCCGATTTTCGTCTGCGCGACAAGCGCGGCATCGTCCTCGGTCTGAAGCAAGGGCTTCTGCTGCGCAACGACGGCGACCAGCACGTCATGGTCATCGGCTCGCCGGGGCAAGGCAAGTCGCGAGGCTTCGTCATCCCGACGATGATGAGTTTCGAAGGGTCGCAAATGGTCCTCGATATGAGCGGCGAGCTGTTCGAGGAAACGTCGGGATACCTGAAGAACAAGGGCTACGAGGTATTTCTTCTGGCGCCCGGCTCGAAATTCACCGACGGCTATAACCCGCTCGATCTGATCAGCACCGAGCCGAACCAGCGGATCACCGACCTGCAGAAGCTGACGCAGATGCTGTTGCCGGAACGCCTGCGGTCCGACTCTTCCGACTTCTGGGAGGAGAGTGCCCGGATCCTACTGACGGCGATGCTGGGGTTTGTGCTCGAATGCCCGGACACGCGTAAGTCGCTCAGCGAACTGTACCGCATTCTCAATTCCATGTCCGACGAGCGCAAGGCGATCGTGCAACTGCTGGAAAATTACGAGGCGGTCCTTTCCGACCAGACCCGTATGCAGCTGACCAAGTTCGCCGGCCGCCACGAAAAGCTCGGGGAGGGGATAGCAGCGGAGATCGTCGCCAAACTCAACTTCTTGCAGAACCCGCTGGTCGAAGCGCTGACCTCGATCACGTCAATCCCGATCGACACCATCAGAAAGCGCAAGATGGTGGTCTACATCCAGGCGGATTGGAACGCTATGCAGATCTACGAAAGATTGATCTCGATGTTCATCCAGCAGATGGCCGACAAGCTTGCTCAGTTGGGTCCGTTGCGCAACGGCGAGCACGAGGTGCTGATGATGCTCGACGAGTTCGGCAATGGCGGCCGCATCGATACGGTGCTGACGCTCGCGCCGCTGATCCGCAAGAACGGCGTGCGCTTTGTGTTCATTCTCCAGGATGGTGCGCAGCTCGAGCGCCTGTACCAGCGTTCCGGCCAGAAGATCCTCATGGGCGCATCGACGATCAAGCTGTTCATGAACTTCCAGAACCAGGAGGACGCGACTGCGGTCTCCATCGCAGCCGGCAAGACGACGGAATGGGTCGAGCAGTCTTCCTATTCCCATCGCCACGGACGCCGCCAAAGATCGATTTCGAAGGTGCCGGTCTCGGTCGACCTGCTTCCCGTCAACACGCTGATGATGATGAAACCCGAGGAAGCAATCCTGCAGGTAACCGGCATGCCGCTGATGCGGATCATGAAGCTCGATTCTGGCGGCGAGCGGATGTTCGCCAAAGTGCGCAAATTCGGGCCAGTGTCGCGACCACGCATGGAGCCGGTCGAATCGACAATCGGCCATCGCGGCCACGCGGCCGGCACACGGTCGTGGCAAGCCAACGACGCACGCTTCATCGTCAAAGACGGTGTTCGCCATGTCTATATCTCCTCCCTCGATGAGCTTCGCGATCGGCTCGACCTGGATGAAACGCGCGAGGTTGGGGGCGGCGACGATGGTTCATCCGCAGCGGAGCAAAAGCAGCGACGAAAAGAACCTGCATCGGAACCTGTGGGAAGGCGCCGACAGGACCGCGCACCGGACCGGCATGCTCCCGAAGGTGCTCCCGACGCCGATCTTAAAATCGACGAGCAGAGGCTTACGGATAACTCATATTCTGGACCTCCCGCGCGCATCAGCCGTCGACGCCAAGGTGCCAACCACTCCACGGATCATGCCGTCTCTGGTCCTGCGGAACCAGGCGTCCTCAAACGGCAGGAGGTCAGGGAAGCGTTCGGAAGCGACTTGCGGACCTTGAACGATGCGATCTTCGAACAGGCCGACGAGCTCGCACTCGAACCAACCGACCTCAATTCGGATGTCGACCTGCTGATCGGGACCTTATCGAACCGCCTGACGGAGACGAGTTCACTGGATTACCTGCATCAGTTCGCGAGGGTGGCGCGCGATCCGTTGGGCGAGGACGTCGAGCAACCCGATGAGCCGGGCGAATAGGCGCGTTTCCCTCACCAGCGATTCAAACCGGCGAGGCAAGAAGCGCCGCGCCTTTTTTTGAGGAGAGCAATATCATGGGCGAGATCAAACACTTTTCGAAAGTGGATTTTTCAGATCCTCGGAGTATCCAGCAGATCGTCTCCGCGGCAAAGGCTGACCCAGGTTTCTGGTTGATGGTGAAAGAGCGCGAGATGGAGAGGCGGACGCTTGCCGTTAACGCGCTCATCACTGTGAGAAGCGAGGTGGGCGACACCGCTGCGGAAAGACTGACGCCGTCGATTGCCGACCTCGCCGCCGAACTGGTCTCCCGCATGTTTGGAACGTGCTCGGCTTCTGCGCTCGCGAACATTCAAGAGGCCTTGCTCCAAGCAGCGGGTGCCGAACTGCGGGAAGCTCAATTAGAGAACGCGGGAGATAGCTCCAGTTCCGACGTCGATGACGGATAGCTACGACGTATGTCCACCGCCAGATAGGTTGGAAAGATTTCCGGCGTGTCGCACCTGATCGATAACCCACGACTGCAGACGCCGGGCAGTGTCCGCCGCGTTCGCCGCAGCCAGGTCGTTCGGAAAAATTCCAAAAAGCGGTCCGAGATACTTAGCTCGCGGCAACATCACCTCCTTCGCCTGACGATACTCGTCGCTCTCCATTCCAAAGGCTTCGATGATAAGGTTTAAGGAATGGCTTGCTCCATAGCTGACGTTCAAGATGAAATCTGGCCGGCATGGACCAATGGGTGTGTCGGAGGCGAAGAGTGGTTTGGTGATCTCGATACGAAGTTCTGGTGCGGCCTCAAACAGTGACTGTTGCAGCCAGAACAGGAGATGGGTGACGTCCCGCTCAAATCCCGATTCCACCGGAAACAGGGTGTCGCCATTGTAGACGGGCTGTGCATAGGCTTGGACCGCTCGGGCCGGCCCATCGTCATCGTCTCCAAAATCCACATTCAACAGTGTCAGGAACGGTCCGCGGCTGGCTGGATCGCCACGAAGCGGCTGGCGCACTTTCGCCAGGATATCGATCTTGCGCGCCGAGGATGCCGGCATGATTGTCTGTGTCGAAACGCTTGTCGCAAACAGCGCCATGAAGCCGGTTCGACGTACAGTCTCGGGCCAGTCTGGGCGCGAGGTTGAGAGCAACCGCTGCCAACGGCTGTCTGGATCACGGTAGTCGGCCGCCCATGTCGACATCAACGCGTTGAGCGTCCAGGTGCGCAGCACCCGAAACTCACGCGCCGCGGAGCGTAGCCTTGCAAGCTGATCTCCGAGGCTGAAATCCCGCTCATCCTGCAGCGGCGGAATGACATTGGTGCCGGCTTTATCGAGCACCCTCCAGAGGATTGATCCAAGCCGGGAGGGCCGATCGTTTCGCTCGACCGATCGGATCCGGTCTGCGGCGGAGACGTCGGCAAGTCGGTCGGGAATGGCTGGGAGCGCATCGATGTAGCTTCGTTCCGACTTCGGCAACGGGCGAAGATCATAGCCGCGATCGAAGCGAGAGGGCGCGGTATCCTTGTCGACATGGAACGGGCAGGCATGTGCATGGTTTGGGCGCTCTTCATGCCGCCCGGGATCTTCGTCTTTCGGCAGCAGGCGCCGTAGGGTGTATGTGTGTTCCTGTTGAATCGGGGCAAGAAGGGGCTGGTGTCGGCCGGGCAGGCAGTCGCATTCGATCCAACCGTCCATCAACCGAGAGCGCTTGATGACGGATAGGGCGATGGCCTCGTCTTCACTGGAAGCAGCGTTGCCATACCATGCGCGCAGGGCAACTGCCTCGCATTCTTCGAGTGTGGCGAGACCGTGGGCAGGGCTATTGCGAACAACGATCCGCATGCCGACGTCTTAGTGCCCTGATATCCAGAGTTGGTAGCCTGTATATCCGCAAGCCGCTGAGGCGCTTAAAGCTGCCAATGTCTCTGCCCACGCATGGACGCGGCTGTGTTTTACGAGCCGCGCGTCCTCGAGAACGGCCGACAAAAAAACGTACACCGGGATCAGCATAACGTAACCAACCGTCAGGCTGTCGCCGATCGACAGGCGGGCCGTGATGAAAATCAGTCCGAGGATGAAAAGCGCGACGGCGAGACGCGTCAGGTCAAATCGATAGCTGGACGTCGTGAACGATGCCATCCGAATCCTCCGATCAAGCGTGACGAAAAGACTTTAACTGCAGTATAATTGTTCGGCAATGGAATTGTTGTGCGCAAGTGCAAGCCGTGTCGTCCGACATCATCGCGACGCCGATCGAAGGGCGCAGTTCGAAGCCGCCTGCAATCCAGGACCGCTTGCTGCATTGTTGACTGACGGTGTAGAGAGGTAACGAGCTTGTGAACGTCCCAACGACAACGATGGGCAACAAAGAGTTATAGGCATGGTTACGTTGATCATCTGTCGCCGTCGGATCCGCAATGATTGATTTATTTTCGAACATGTTGATAAACAGGCGCCGCAGCGACGACGCTTTTCCAAGGAATGACGCGTCCTGTCCCGGCATGTCGCTATCAACCGAACGCGGGGTATTCGTCCGATGCCACGTGTGAAGGTCGATGCCGACGTAGAACTGGACAAGTCGATCCTCACATCGCTGTCGTTTCAGGAAAGACTGGCCGTCGGTATTGGCCGTCTGAAAGCTAGGCGTCGCGTTACCAACAAGGATTTGGCCGAGCAACTCGGTGTATCGGAAGCCTACATGTCGCAAGTCACGCGCTGCATGCGTGACGTGAAACTTTCGACCCTCGACAAGATGCAGCGCGAGTGGAAAGTCGTTATCGAAGATCTGCTGAAAGTCACCGAAGACGATCTTCCTCGCGTCGCAGCGTTGAGATCGCGGCGGGGAAAGAAAAAGAGGACAGCGGAGCCCGCCGCCTGACCTCGGCACTCCGGGCAGATCGAAAACGCGCGGCTAATGATTTAGGTTGAACCAGAACCGCTCCTTGACGCCCGTGGTGTTGGGTATGTCGAAGAAATAGGGGTCGGCGCGTCGCGGGCGCGGAGTGGCAATCTGCTGGACGCAGCCGGTGTCGTCTTTTCCGAAGCTGCGACGAATGGTTTGACCGGGCAGCTTCGTTGCATCTGAACGCAGGTTCGGCGAGCGGCAGACATCGACTGTCTTGATGCACTGGTCCGGCTCACCTCTCCATCCATTGTCGCCCTGTGAGCTGTAGCCGACTGTCGTGCCGGCCGGGCATTCCTCGAAATCCTCGCGGCCTGGCTTGCCCGCATTTGCCTCGTGGCAGATAGGCCAATCAAATCCGGGTTTCTTCATGGCGGCGATCAGCCTCGTCATGGGCGGAACGCAATAGGGAACGCCATGCCATGAGGGATTCTGCGATGCAGCACATAGGAGCACCTGACAACCCCAAGAGGCGTCTTCGGCCATCGCATCAGGGATCCATATGGTGAAGCTCCCAGCGGCCAGCGCCGCGACCACGATTGAAAATCGTCTCATTACTCCGCCTCCATCCAATTCTTGAATTTGCCTCCAGGTGCCACCGATCCCCGAAGGAAAGGGCCGGCCGTCCCGACGAGGAAGGCCATTTCGGCAATGGCGAGGACATTGTCCGACTTGCTCATCGGCAGTCTCAATATCCTTCAATTCCCAGGCGCTTCAGAATGATTGCGGGATCGATTTGGCAGTCTTTTTTCCATTCCGGATGACGCGCGCAGGCGTAGGCGTACTGGCTAAGGTCTGCCGACGACAGGTCGGCAAGCCTATTGCCAACAGCCTTCCATTGCTGCACGTCCGCCGGATCACATCCGGCGCCGGCGACACCGCAGTGATCGGGGTCTCGCTGTTCGATCTGGTTGGGCGAACCAGCATTTTGCGCGCTGGCTGCAACCGGAACAGACGCAAGCAAGGCCATTGCTACGGCAAGGGTTTCGAGAACACGTTTCATTCAGCCTCCAGGCAGGTTGTTCAACTTAGCGCGTTGTTTGATTGACAGGCAGCGGCAACGGCAGTCCCGGTTCGGATTCCGGCACCCTGCGGTCCGACGTGTCTGCCTTCGCCACCGAAGCATCGTATAGCCAGGGCGGAAGCAGGTCGGGTGACGACCAGACTCCATACCCCAGACCCCTGGCTTTTCTTTCGATGTCGAAATAGGCAGGCACCTGAGGCTCGCCCGGGTAGTTGAACGCATAGCCGATGCCTTCGGCAATTGCTGTCGCTGCCAGATTGGTCTCTCCGACGAAGCAGTGGGCGATCAACACTCGGCTGGCGTCGCGTCCGATCGGCCCGCAGTTGACGTTTTGGCCAAGCGTCCGAAGGATCATCCATGCACGTGACACCTGACCGGCAGGCCATCCTACCCCAGCGCTCGTCGCGGTCTGCTCCAGGCGGGGCGCCTCGTAGCCGGCCAGACGGACGACCTGTCGGCTCTTCACGAATTCGAAAGTCGTTGCATCAACGACCTGAACCATGCCGTAGATCTGGCGGGGCACATCGGCTGGTCGACTTTGTGCGAGCGACGCCGCTGGTATCGCCATGAACAGCATCATCGAAACGGTCACGACTTTCATCGTTGGGTCCTCGCCTGCTGCGAGAGCAACGAAACCGGATGCGGCATGTCAGGATACGCCCAAAGCCCGGCGCGTGCGGATCGCGCCGCCTCCTCAGCCGTCCTATATCCAGGGACGATCAAACGGCCCGCCCCGTCGACTGCGGCAAATCCCCATCCCTGAGCGATCATATAGGTCGCCAGATCGTAGCGGTGTTGGCCGGTGGTTGTCTGGCACGCCACGACCGCATTGTTCTGGTCGAGATCTCTGATGGTGGCGCAGACAGGTCGGGTGTCCCGGATCAATGCTTGCACCATGATGAGGTCTAGCTCCCCGCAGTCGCGCACGACGCCGGCAGATACCGTTATATTGGTTCCTCGGAGGCACGATTGCAGGCCGTAGAGGCGATACCGCCGGCCGCCGGAAATCCAGGTGTCGCCGGTTTCGAATTGCGCCTGTGAAGGAAAGGGAAGGAATTTGGACTGATCGTCGTCGCGCGCGCCAGTGGCGGGCAACTCTTGTTCAGAGGCCTGAACTCGGACGACCGGTGCAGAGGCTATCGGCGTTACGTCGGCTTGTGCAAGCATCGGCATGATGTTCATCGCTGCATAAAAGCCGGACACTGTGATCGTGGAAATCAGCATGAGTGATCTCACCCGCATCAGTTCGTTGATAGATTGGCACGATAGCGAGCGCCGTAGGGATGGACGAAATAGGCGTTCGCCCAAATCCCCGCCTTGTCCCGGCGAGCCTGCTCCTCGGCTTTTGCGTATTCCGGAAAAACAGGACGCTCGGCACCATCACGGGCAGCAAACGCCAGTCCTCTGCTGATGAGCGTTTCTGAAAGCGATCGGACCGCGCCATCTTCGACAAAGAAGCACTCGGCATAGTGGACCGTGGGCGTTCCAGGCGCATTTCCGAAGACATGACAGGGAAATGCGTTGCCCGCACCTACCTCTGCCTCATTGAGGGTCGCTGTCATTCCGGCAAGCGAGACCATCGCGCATGTCGTCCGCAACCCAGTGAACTCTACTGCTTCTGTCGAAAGGCAGCCCTGAACGCCGGCCAGTTTGACAATCGTCCCATCGAGCGCGACGAACCCAGTGCCGGTAAGGGCACTTTGAGGTCTGATGGTCTGCAGGTCGAGCCGCGTTGCAATCGAGGATGTGTCGAGCGGCGGGATTGGCGCCGGTATCAGATCGCGCCCCTGCGCGTAGGCGCGTTGGTAGTACTGGACGAAGTCCGCAGCGGTATCGGTATCGGCGTCGGCCGCAGCAGCCTGGGGCAGCTCGATGAGGATGTTGACGAGGGTGTAGGAGAGGAGGCGATCGAGCCGCCATGCGCCATTCTTCACGTCCGCATCCGTCTTGTTTCGACTTTTTCGACCATGCACGAAATTATACTGCAGTGCAAGTCTGGAAAAAGCATGCGGATTGGAGTATGTCTCTTCCAGGCACCGAAAATCGCACGTGGAGAAGAGCGGATGTCAGCGTTCAGGCAGTCACTTAAGGTCGTTGTCTTCCCGTTTCGGGCGGCGTGGTTCGTCGTGTTGAGCGCCAATTTTATCATAGTGTCGGCCGTGGGCCTGTTTTTTGCGTCGTTCGTCGCTTGCGGCGTCGCGCTGGTATTTTCATATGCGTTTCTCCCCACAGAATGGACGCAAGCGCTGTGGCAATGGGCAGCTGATCTCTACGCTCATTCGTCCTGGTTCAAAGCGGCCACGATCACATTCTTCGCACTGCTTTTTTTACCAATCCTTCGCTTTTGGCCGGGCAGGGATCTGGTTGCGGATGCAAATCGTGAACGCGAAATGACACGGCTGAACGAGGATCTGATCGCCGCTCGGCGGCAGGAAGAGCTACAAGCCAAACTTCGGGCATGACGAGGGCAGGGTGGGTTCGTTCGGAGCGTGCGGAGACGTCCGCAATCTTTTGCCGCCACCATCGAACTCCCTTCCTCCCAACAGATGCAAGATGGTGAAGAATTCCATGGCAGTGAAACCCCTTTCCCTCGCGATCTCGACGTTCAAGGGCGGTGCCGGCAAATCAACCCTGAACGTCAATCTCGCAGCCGAGTTCGCACAGCAGGGACATCGAACGCTCCTGATTGACTGCGACGAGCAGGAGTCGTCAACGCGCTGGTACAATGTCTCGATGAAGCGCGGGCTGCTCCCGACAGACGGCACGTTGCTGCATCTGCGGGTCGCACCTGGCGACAGGTTTCGCGACCGCCTGGCCGACGCCCCTGAAGCGGATATCCGTATCTATGACGTCGGCGGCTACGTGCATCAACGGGCTATCGAGGTTTATCACGAGTGCGATGCGGTCCTCATTCCGATCATCCCGGAGCCGACCGCTGCCACGTCAGCAATCAAGGTGGCGACGATCCTGAAGGAAATATCCAAAAAGCGCGCTGCAGGGCCGATCCCCTATGCGGCCATCTGGAATTACATCGACATGATCGCGCTCAAGCACAACAGGTCACTTCCCGAGGTTCATGCGATCCTGACGAGCGGCCGGATTCCGATGGTGGAGACGGTCATCCGGAAGAGCAATCATTTCAGCGATGTCGGAGCCGGTTTCGGTTCGCTCTATTCCAAACTGGCCAGTATCGAGAACAATTCCTCGCTCACCCCATCGGCAAAGCGGCGGGCATCCGAGAGCGTGCTCGATGCGATCGATCTCGTAAAGAAGATCAACAACGAATTCATCGGCCTGCTGCAGGCGGAAGCGGCCTAACGTATGTCGAGGGAACGGACGCCCGCCGGCAATATTCTTGCCCTTGCACGGTCCAGGGAGGACCAGGCGAAGGACGTGGAAGAGAGTGCCACGTCTTACATGCCGACGGATATCGATCTTGAGACGCTGATGCCGGATAAGGTTTCCGAGGCACAAGACGACAGAGCTGTCGCAACCGTTGAGCCTCAGCAACCGCGGATTCCAGCCAAGAACCACCGCCACGGACGGTTGCCGTCGCAAGGTACCTCGACGGGCGCTGAAACAAAGCGGAAGCGCATCTCTCTCTACCTCGATGACGACGTGCTGACCAAAATATTCCGTGTGTCGTTGGAACAGCATGAACAGCTCTCCTCGGCGACGCACCGGCTAATCGTCGAGGCGCTGAAGGCCAGGGGGTTGTGATCAGATGCGCGAGCCAGCTGTGATGTTCCGCCTTCCATCCCACATTTTAAGCAATCTCGAAGCCCTTGCCCGCAGGCTGAATGTCTCAGTCAACATCATCGCCAAGCTGATCGTTACCAGAGAGGTGATGCAGATCCCGGCGATGCTCGAGGAACATGATCGCCAACTGGCAAACATCCACCAGTTCCTGCGAGAACTTGCATTTCGAAACGAGGAGTTCCTCTCCGGAGGAGACGTTCGTGCTGCAAGCGCAAAAGCGATTGCGCAGCAGCTCGAGAACGTCATGGGTGCGCTCGATGCTATCAGAGACGCAGCCTACGTCCGGCCCTCAACCTTTATCGCCGATTTGATCAGGAACCATGATGACCGACATGTCCAAAAGTCGCTTCGCATCTAGGTCCCAGGGCCGCCGACTGCCGGGCTACTTCGAGCTTATAGAAGACGAACTCCGGCGACGAGGCGGCGGTGGAGGCGGCGGCGCAAAGCGACCATCGTCGGCGAAGGCGGTTCCGCGCGCCGGCAAACATCCCGGCGCTGCCTCGGCTTTCAGTCGTGCTTCCGGCAACAATGCGGTTGTCGTCAAAGTCTTGTCTTATGGGGCGGGCGCGGCTTCAGCGCGCAACGTGCTCGCCTATCAGAGCAAGGAAGAGAAAGCGCACGACCACGATGGCCGCGAGGTTACCGATCTGCGAGAGGCTGTGCGCTCCTGGGAGCGGGAGTTCGGCAACCGGAATGGCAGTCAGGATATTCTTCGCCTGACCTACGAACTGGAGAATGCCAACCGCGACGATATCGCTCGTGGTCTTGCTTCTCTCGCGGAAGATGGTTTCCGTCAGTCCGGCGACACAGATCGGACCTACGTGTTCAGCGTCAGCGAAGGCGTGAAGGGAGGAACCCGTCTGCAGTTTGCCCTGGTCATCGCTCACGAGAAGAAAGACAGGTCGGATCGAAGCAGCGCGAACCGGGTTCCTGCGGAAATAGAGGATGTGCGTGCGATCGACGATCGATTGGACAGGGCTCTGCGGGACGCTGGGACTACTCCGGTTTCGCGCTATCCGGCGGAGTTTTCCTCTGGACCCAAAGGCCTGACGGCAACCCTGCATGCCATGCAGCGAGCAGGGGCGGAGGTCACGCTTTCTACAAAGGCACGCATCGAGGAGCGGCCTGGCAGGAGCGGCCGGTATGAACTCGGCGAGGTGCGGCGCGAAGTCACGACCAGGGACCACAAGGTATTGACCGCGGAGGGGAGGACCGTTGGGGTTCTCATGCAAACCCGGCAACCGCGGGATTTCATGCACCTCTTGCTCTCAGGACCAGCGAATGTGGATCGCGACCAGTTCATCCTCGCGGGCCGAGATTTTCTGCGGGAGCAATTCGCCGGGCATCGTTATGCCTATGCTGTCCACAATCGGCACGATCTTCAAAAGCACCCACACCTGCATGTGATCGTCGCGCTACGCAATTCCAACGGGAAGACCCTCAACCCCAACATCCGTGACTTCACCGAATGGCGCGTCCGCTTTGCCGAAAAGGCACGAGAGCGCGGTATCCCGATCGATCGTCAGAAGCGCATCGAGCGAGCTGGTCCACCGCCGGTGAAACGATGGGAATGGGAGATGTTCCGGCGGATGGGCGCAACGGCTCCGGGCAACGTCGTTGATAAGGTCATGGCGAGGGTGCGTGACACACCGACCATACCAAAGCGCCAGGATGCTCGGATCCGGCTCGAACAGAGTCAGCGGTCCGTCGGACGTGTCATCGAGATGCTGGAGAAAATCGCAAAAGATCGATCGGCCCCCAGCACCGCACGCGATCTTAGTCACGATCTGTCCGTGGGGCTTCGTCTTGAATACCAACGGCTCGAAACAGCGGTTCAAGAAGGCCGCGATCCCATGCGAGAGAAAGGCGAAGAGCACATGCTACGATCCAATCCCATTAGTGCCGCGCAGGCGAGGGCGGCGAAAGAAACGCTGGCGAACACCGCTTTGAGCGTTGCTGCCAAGATCCCCAATCCGTCTGATCGGTTGATCTTCGAGCAAGCGACAAAGATCATCGGCAAGGTGGTTGGGCTGCAGCTCGATTCCCGCGTCGCGAAAAATCGGGATCGGACGGAGGCTGGCAAGGATAAGCGCGCTTCGGATAGCCTTGAGACGAAGTCGGCGACCGGACGCGACCATGTTGCGGAGCAGGGCGTCGTCAACAAGAGTTCGAGCAACCGTGCTGTCGATCAGTCGCGCATAGCTCGTTCGAATGCCGAGCATGATAGCTCTGAAAAGCGGCCGGACCGCCAGAGAAACCAACAGCGCGATCGCGAGATACCGAAATCGATCAAGCTGCGTCCGCCGCAGGAAAAGGATCGGGACCGCGGTCGGTAACGGAAAAGGCGAAGCTGCATCAATGAGAAAGGCTTCACCAGACTTCATCTGGACTACAGGAACCCGCTTACTCTAGATCCAAGGCATGCTTGATCATCGTCTTAAGCCACCCGACTGTCGCCCGCTGGCTGGTGTTGGAGGGCGCGCGGGCGCTTAATCCTGGATAAAAAATTTCCGTGAGACCCGGCATGTCTGGGCTGACTAGGGGGGCTTCTGCTTTCCGCACTAAGACCGTCCGGTTGAGATCGGCTTCGTACCATCCCGTCAGTTTCGTTATCAAATCGAGTTCCGATCTGCTGTGCGAACGCTGGTGCCGTCGGTCCGATGAATAGGCTGCGTCTATCCAGAAGTCGGGTAGGGCGCCTGATACCTTCAGAAGATCGTCGAGCAGCCGTGTCAGTGTCGCGCTATCGATACGGACACGCGTGTCGAATGGCGGGGCTGGATGATGGGAAATAAACCCGAAACGAACATCGAGGTCACGCATGTCCTGAAGCATTGCCACGAAATCAGCATCGATATCGCCGAGTGTCTGGTCTTCGAACTGCGGCTTGTGCCTCAGGAGGATGTCGTCACGCTCGAAAATGACCAAGCCAGTTGAACCCACTTGCCTGCGGATGCAATGCACGTCGAATACGTCAGAATCCATAGCTACTCTCAAAGCTGAAATAGCTTCCCCTGTGCGCTGTCGATTGCGATGTGTGTCCGTTCAGAATAAGCGCTAAGGCTCTGCTTCCACTGGAGCCGCGCCTTGCTGAAAACTGACATTTGCTAATACGGTGCTTACCGCAGATTGCGTGATGGAATGCGAATCCTAGCGAAACCAAACGAAACGCCGGGCGCAAGGCATTGATTTAGAACAAAAAATTTTTTATGGACGCGTGAGCGAGCAGAGCGGGAGGCCCGCTCTGCTTGTCGGCCATCAGCGGGATTCCTTGCGGTCCTCGTACTTTAGCCTCGTCGCGACAGAAAACGCTTCAGGCTCCAACCTGCGAGCAAAATGTACGGGGGCATCGCGAGGGAATAATGACCGCAGTTCAGCTCCAGGACGTTTGGCCTCGCCCCGACTTCGTGTAGTTTTTCGATGAAGTGTTTCGATAGTTTGGGTAACACCACCTTGTCTCTGGTCGCGATCACCGCGTGAAGAGCAAGATCGGGTCGCGCCAGTTTATGCGCGTAGTTCTCCAAATCCAGCGGACCCCACGCCCTACGAAGATCGGTGATCTCGATCGCACGCTCCAGGCCATCACGTATCGCCCGGGTCGCACGGCCTGTCCAAACCATGTCAGCGAGGCTACCCGCCGTCAAAAACAAGGACGCCTTTGTTACGGCCGGTTCATGTGCCGCGATCAATCCCGCAACCCAGGAGCCAAGGCTCATGCCGAGAACCGAGATCTCCCGATAGCCTTCGCTTTTCAGCCAGCGGATGAGCTTTCGTCCGTCCCATACGGCCTGCCTTACAGACTGGATCGTTCGGCCGAGATTCGCGCTCAGCATGTCCTCGGCATAAAGCGAGCCAGGACGGCTTCGCTCGAAGTGATAGGGCATAGCGATCTCGACCGTCGTAATACCACGCTGCGAGAAATACTTGGCGATCTGATAATTTCGGCGGCTGGCATTCCAGTGATGGAAGATCACCAATGCCTGACTACGCGAGCCGCTTTCGGTTACCTTTGCCCAAACAGAGTTATTCTCTTCGACGTCCGTGGAAATGTCCGAAGGAAATTTCAACCACCCATCTTGTATCTCAAAGCGATCATCGCTCTCGCTCGGTTCGTCATAAAAGCTTGAATCAGCCAGAGCTTGGTCGGCAAGGGCACAAAACTCCTCGATAGTTCCTACCCTCTTCTCACCCGGGAAAGCGAGGCAGCTGTCGAGAACGAAAGCTGTCGTTTTCTTCGCTTCCTCACCACGCTGCGCCCGCTGTTCGTCCCAATGATCAAGCCACTTATGATACACTCTGATTGCCTTCCAATTCAGCATTTCGCCGTTGCCCGAACTCTGGATCAAAGAGGCCGTATACGGCGAGTAGAACACTAACGCCGAGGAAGATCGAAAAGCCGTCAAAGGCATCGATCAACAGATAGCTGGCAAAGAGCAGGCCTACGACCGCTGCCATCTTCCACAAAATCACACGGAACCTCTTTCCGAGAACCAAACGAAGAGAACCGTATACAAAAACGACACAGGCCGAAATGGCGACAAGCAGGCTGCTGTAATGTGTCGGCATTCGATAGACCAAGCTTTCGCTACCATCGGGGTGGCCGTCGAGGACCGAAGACATATCGTGGATCAGCCAGGTCACGACGTCTTCTCCATTCGAGCTCAAGTATGCACTTTGGATCTTCATGCACACGGCGACGAGAACACCAAGGACGGTGCAGCGGAAAATTCCCCGCATGATCCTAAGGCGAATTTCCGCTCGTTCGCGCTGATGCTCTACGTCTGGCTGCGCCTTTACGTCTCCTTCGATTTTCCAAAAGTCGTGGACAATCGTATGAAGCAAAATCAGGCCCGCGAAAAAGAGATAAAAGCAAAGGCTCATGTAAAGGTAGGAAAGCGCGGTGAATACGATCTCCGCAGGTACCGATATGAGATCAGGTTGCACAATTGCTATCGTGCCCCAGCTGATCGCGTAATCGTCACTTCCCTCCAGTAGGGGGACGACACACACGCCGATCCATTGAAGAACGCCAGCTACCAGGATGCAGATCAGGAAAACTGCCCAATACGAATATGAATAAGCGCGAACATTGCTCGTCCAGGCTTTGGCGCTTTCCGAGCTATCGGCCTGTGCTACTAGGCGTAATCGTGCGTTCTGTTTCCAAAAGGCCAGCAGCTCAATCACGACTGCGAAAAATAGCGGCAGGAGTACCATGAAGAGTAGGGTCCAGTTTGGCGCCCATAGAAAACCGACCTCCTTAACGACGCCGTCCGGCCGCCCATAGGTGATACTGGCGATCCCGACGATGTACGACAAAAACCCGAGGGCAGAAACACCGGCGAATATCGATGCCGGAAGGTTCAAAGGGGATCCATGACTGAAAAGCGCTTCCGATCTCTCCGCTAAGTTGAAGCCTTGTCTTTTTTGGGAAACTTGACTGTCTTGTGCGAGGCCGCCTGCAGGTTGGATCTCATCACCAGCGGTCACAGACGGCGGCGCCTCACGAATGACCGATGCCGAGCTCGCTTTCTTTGAATCTCGCCTTTTGGAGGTGAGCCGCGATTGCGCCGCGCTGAGCTCCATGAGCCATTCGCTCGTTGCTTCGGGATCATCGCAGCCATAGATCCGTGCGAGCCAGCGGATGTTGGAAGGGCTAATTCCCTTATCGTTTTCTTGAAACCAGAGCTGGACTGTTCGCAAATCCACGCCGAGCCGGTTGGAGTCGATCTGTGATATCGCCTCCGCCAATAACTCCGGCGTCCACGGGCCTTGAGGAAACCCGTCCCGACCCAATGGCCGGCCCGCTCCCACGGCGGCTAACTGCTTGAACAGTTCTTTGAAATCGCGTCTGTCCTTCGGAGGAGGGACAAAAATCTTCCCGTTCTTTTCCAATGGCTCAAATGCTCAAATTTGGTTTCTTTTATTGACCGAGAGGTCACATCCCCGCGATCCTGACGCAGGTAATCTACCTGGAGTATATTTGTCTCCTTACGATTGATAAAGCATAAAGCTTTCCTCAAAAGGAGAAGCCGTAAAATTTACGTGTGGTTTCAATAGGCATAAAGGTTTCGAACATCACAACGCGCGCGCTTCGCTCGCAGGGGTGGGGAACAGGCCGCCGTTGCAGATTGCAAACACAGATTGCAATGTAAGAATCGCATAACCTAATTTATAAAACCAGCAGAGTCACCGGGAGACAGTTGAAGCGCTTTTCTCTTCGACCCATGTCCTATCAAAGGCCGCTAGAGGCTGCCGGCCACTCAAAGTCATCTTTTCGCGCTCAGGTCGCTCGAAAACCGCCATGCCGCGTCAGCATGAAGGCGCTGCATAGATGGAGAGCGTCAAGCGGCTCTTTAGAGGAACCAGACTCTTCGTCGCGTCAGCTTCAGTCCCTCCTGGATAAGGCAATGTCGCCATCAAGCACTGGAAGCGGTGGTACGACGCTACGTTCGCTGCGTCCTGCCTTTTCGCGTTTTTGCGGAACCCGACCCCGCAAGCGAGCCCGAGGGGCCGGACACCGAATGCATGGTTCCCCGCCGATCCAAGCTGTCCGCTAAATTTGACTCCCGGATGGCCGCGGAAGTCGGGTCACACGCAACGGAGGGATGTTGCCGGATTTCTATCGCGGTGTTCAACAGCGGCTTTGCCTCCAGACGGTACGACGTCGACGAGATGCCGCTCTACGTCAACAACGGATCGGCACTCTGGATCGGCTTCGCCTTAAACTCGGCATCCATTCGGAGCTCAATCAGGCTCAAGAAGCCGTGACACTCTGAAGCCTATCACGGCTCCCCTGAGACAGCTCCCTGAGGATAAGTGCGCAAGAGGTCGCCCCAGCATCCAGGACGCCAAGCGATCTTCCGCCGAGCCGGCTGGCTCGACCGATCCGCGCAATCAAGTTTACTGTCGAATCGCGGCCAGTCTCCGCTGCCGCAACGAGGAGTTCCAACGCTTGATCGAAGGATTTGCCTTCCGCTGTCGCTTTGTCAAAAGCTTCGACAGCGGGCACCAACGTGTCCAGCAACGTCTTGTCGCCGACTTTGGCCGAACCAATTTCCTGTATACCCGTCAAGCCAGCATGCAACATCCGGCTGAACGTCTTGTCGTCGATCTGGTCCACATTAGCGATCTGCCCGGCAAACTCGGTGAACATCACGCCGTAAAGCGGCCCCATCGACCCGCCAATCTCGGTCATCAGTACTGTTCCGAGCGTCTCAAGCGCTTTTGCGAGCGACAACTCCTTGCCGCGGATCCGATCGGCCATAAGTCCGAAGCCCTTGGCCATATTGATTCCGTGGTCACCGTCGCCGATCTTGCCGTCGATCTCGCTGAGGTAGCTAGCGTTTATCGATGATCGCGCTCGCCATGGAGAGAACGATGTCGCCGGCTGCCGCGTTTTTCAATGTTTGCATTGTTCCCTCCTTATAGTGCTGTCGCGCAGCGGACCTCGACGTCCAGCAGCGCCTTGAGTTCGTCATCGAGCGCCATGACCGTCAAAGTCGCTCCGACCATCTCAAGAGACGTGAAGTAATTACCAACATACGCTTTGTGTATCCTGAGGCCGCGGCCGGAAATCTCCTCCTCGACTGTGTCGAAGAGAATGTAAAGTTCGTTCAGCGGCGTTGCGCCAAGGCCAGATACCAGTACGGCCACTTCCGTCCCCGAGGCGAGATCATGGTCATCAAGCACGATCTGGCACATATCCTTGGCGACCTCGGATGCGCTCTTGAGCGCTTCTACTCGCACGCCCGGCTCGCCGTGATGGCCGATACCGACTTCAATGGTGCCAGGCTCGATCTGGAAGTTCGGGTGTCCGACCGCCGGAAGAGTGCACGGTCCCAATCCGACACCGACCGAGCGGCAATTGTCGATGGCCTTCTGCGCTGCGTCACGAACCTCGGATAGGCTGGCGCCCATCGACGCTTTCGCTCCGCCGACCTTCCACATGAAGATCTCTCCGGCAACGCCTCGGCGCTTCGCCTGCTCCTCGGCGGGGGCGGAGCATACGTCGTCGTTTGCGACGACCGTGGCAACCTCGATGCCGTCCTTTGCGGCGAGCTTCATCGCGATCTTCACGTTCATGTTGTCTCCGGCATAATTTCCGTAAAGGACAACGACCCCTTTTCCACCATTGGCTTCGCGTATGGCATCATTAAAGCTCTTGGCCGTTGGCGACGAAAATAGCTCGCCGACGGCGACTGCATCGAGCATGTTGCGGCCCGTATAGCCAATGAAGGCAGGCTCGTGTCCGGAGCCACCTCCAGTCACGACACCTACTTTTCCTTGCGCGGGCCGGTCGATCGCCGTAACCACGCGTGGGTTTTCGGCAAGGCGCACGATGTCTCGGTGTGCCTTCACAAAGCCCTTGACGGTATCTTCCACGACCTCGTCGCGGTTATTTACAAAGCGTTGCACTGCGTCCTCCTCCAGACACGGTCATTGATTGTCGTTGAGCGCTCGCCGGACGACCTTGAGCGACCGAGCGAGCGAGTCCTCGATCGTTGACAGCGGCACGGGATCTTGGCGGCGAAGCGGCTGCGCCCGCCGATTTCGATGCAGTCTCAAGGGGAGTTCGATACTGACGGGGAAGCCATCGACCTTTGCAATCGCAGCCAGGAGGCGTTCGCAGCCGACCTTGCCGTCCCCGATATCGCAAAAATACCAGCCTTCATCGGTTTCGCGGACATCCTTGATATGGGCGTGCGCCGATCCCAGCAGCGCCAGGATCCCATCACCTGCGAGATCGTCCATGTCCGGTCGATGTGACGCCGTATTTGCGGCGTCGTAATTTAACCTCAAAAAGGGCGAACCGAATTCCTCAACAAGGGAAATACCGTCCCGCGCGGTGTTGATCAGGCTATCGCTGCCGTCTCCTGGGTTCTCCAGGCCAACGACGATATTGAAGGCTTCCGCTCTTCTCAGTATGATCTCGACGTTGCGACGGAATGCCGCCTCTCTTTGTCGGGCGGCGGCGTTGGTCGCAATAACCTGGGCTCCAATCGCCGCGGCGAATGCCATGCGGCCCGTAAACACTTCGACCGAATCTTCGAAACCAAGGTCGATATGCGACGACATAGCGTGGCATGAGAGCCCCGAAGACTTAAGCGCGCTGCGCCAACCGGTCATCTCTGAAGGTGTGAAGGCGGTCTCGTCAAAGGGTTCTGTATATCCAACGATAAAGGCCGGCTCGAAATGTGTGAATCCGAGGGTTGCCGCGCTCTCCAGTGCGGCCTCTCTGCTATGCCCATCGTACGGCGCTCCCGACACGGAGATCACCCGTTCAGCCATGCATTCCTCCCCTCGCGAAGAACGGCGCAAGCTCGCCGCGCCGATGGGCAAAGTGTTGAATACGCTTCATCCGGACAAGCGAATTCCATCGGTCAATGCATGAATCCATCTCAACAACTGCATCATTTGCGTTAAATTTCCTCATGGAATATAGAGGAAGGGCGTCCTCCAGCGTACTGAGTGTCTCTAGCGGGAAAGGTGGCGAGGCACGCGTATACGGGAGGAGGGGTGATGAGCGCGTTGGAGTTTCCTTCATTGCGATCGCTACAGGTATTGGAAGCTGTCGCACGTCTTGGATCTTTTGGAAAAGCCGCCGAGGAACTGAGCATCAGCCCCTCGGCCGTGAGCCATCAAATGGCCGCGCTGGATTCGGAGCTCGGAATTGCCTTATTCCATCGCTCCGGGCGTTCAATCATGCTGACCGACGCGGGTAGGGCTTACGCCGAAGAGATCAGCACCTCGTTTCGAAGGATCGAGAGCGCCACGCGCAATTTCACGAAGAAGGGCAAAAGTGACATCCTGAATATCCATTCGGTTGTCAGTCTCGCTTCGCAGTGGCTCATGCCTCGCCTGGCGCGGTTCAGCGCCCGCTATCCGGAGATCGATCTTCGACTGCACGCCTCGGGTGACCCGGCCGAGCTGAGGACCGGTAACGTCGATATAGACATTCGCTACGGAACGCAGCCGGTAGAAGTTGGCATCGCCGTCGAGCCCTTCCCGCCGGAGCCAATCATGGTCCTGTGCGCCCCTTCTTTGGTCGAGGGCGCAAACGGACTACGCTCACCGCGGGATCTCACTAGATTTCCGCTCATTCACTCCGAAGTGAACCTCTATCGCTGGCAGGATTGGGCGGACGACCACGGCGTTACGCTCAACATCGCCAGAGGACTACGTTTCGATAGATCTTTCATGTCCATCAACGCGGCCGCAGATGGACTCGGCGTTTGCCTGGAAAGCCGCATACTCGTCCGGCAAGATCTTAAAAGCGGAAGGCTCGTTGCGCCTTTTGGCCTGGAAGGCCCCAGCATCAATTGCCATAGTCTCGTGTACTTACGGTCCAGGGCGAGAACGCCAAAGATCGCTCTGTTCAGACAATGGATCGAAGAGACCCTGGCTGCCGACGCGGCTTCTGGGAGTGAAATCGACGTCGGCGGGAGGTGAGTTGTGACGACTTATGTTCGATGATGCGCGAATGGTGGATCAAACGCGCATCATCGACTTCAGGCAGTCGTTTAGCCGAAGAATTTCCGGAGTTCGCTCGCTATGAATTCGGGAGCTTCTTCCGCAATCCAGTGACCGGAGCCCGGGATCACTCCGCCTCGAACGTCACTTGCCACGCGCTGCATTGATTCCATCGTCTCCATGCCGCGGCCAAAACCACTGTCTCCGCCCAGGGCAAGGACCGGCATTTCGATCTTGCCATCCCTCTCGAGGAATAACTCGTTGTCTTTGACGTCGGTTGGAAACCCGCGATAATAGGCGAGAAGTGTGCGCAAGCCGCCGGGTTTCAGGTAGGTACGGAAGTACTCGTTCTTATCTTCCTGAGACAGAACGTTTGGACGGCTCCCATAATTGTCAAACAACCATTCCAGATAGATATGCTCGCGACCGCCGAACATCGCTTCGGGCAAATCCGGCGTCCTGAAGAAGGGGTGGTGCCAACGCCGGCCGCCTTGCGACATGTCCGCTCCATCGCCAGGAATGGTAACGTCCAGGATCGCGAGCTTGCTAACAGCCTCCCGGTGCTGCGCGGCCAGGGCAAACGCCACCGGGCCGCCCCAGTCGTGTCCCACAAGATTGAAGCGATCGATCTTCAGATGTTCAGAAAGAAGCTCCCACACGTCTGCGGCAACAGTTTTCTTGTCATAACCATCGACGGGCCGGGAAGTGTCGCCGAGGCCCCGCAGGTCCGGCGCAATGATCGCGTACTTGTCGGCGAGGAAGGGGATCACGTGCCGCCATTCGTGCGAACTCTGCGGCACCCCGTGAAGGAGAACCAGCGACTCGCCGGATCCTGCGGTCAGGTAGTGCATGGTGATGCTGGACAGGCGCGCGTAATTGCTTTTGATTTCGGGACTCATTTCTTTGCCTCCTTCTGACCGGCGGTCATACCCCGATACGCACGAATGACCTGACTGTCATCTGCCGAGCCTGACCCCTGCCCGGACGCGGCAAGGAAGAACTGATGCGCAACGGAGGCGAGTGGCAGGGCGGCCTTGGCAGAGGAGCCAGCGGCAAGCACGATACCGAGATCTTTCACAAAGATGTCGACGGCGCTCGTTACCTCAGGGTCCTCCAGAAGCATACGCTGGCCACGATCGTTGAGCATCCAGCTGGCAGCCGCCGAGCCGGACACGATCTCGAGTACCGTTGAGGTGTCAAGACCAGCCCTTTCGGCGAGCGATAGCGCCTCAGCCGCCGCCGCCAAGTGCACGCCGCACAGCAGCTGGTTGACCGCCTTGGCAACCGATGCCTGGCCAGGCCGCTCTCCGAGATAATAGATCTTGGAGCCGAGCACGTCGAAAAGATCGCGGCTCATTTCATAGGTTTGCCTGTCGCCAGCCACCATGATGGAAAGCGACGCGTCGCGCGCTCCGGCGACGCCGCCGGAAACAGGCGCATCCAGAAACCGGTGACCGCGAGCAGTAACCGCCTCGGCGAGCTGTTCAACCTCGCCGGGAGGGCATGTTGACATCAGGACTACGACGCTGGCCCTGGTTGAATTTGCCAGGGCGCCCCGTTCGAAGAGGGCTTGGTGCGCTTGGTCGATGTTGACCACCATCAACATCAAGACGTCAGTCTCGCTGGCGGCTTCCGTAGCGTCTGGATAGGCGGTCCCGCCACTGTCAGCGAAGCTTCTTAGAGCATTCTCCGAGATGTCAAACCCCTTGACCCTGAAGCCGCTTTTCAGGAGATGCGACGCCATGGGCAATCCCATGGAGCCGAGACCGATAAAACCGATTGTCGGTTTTCCCGGTCCTCGTGCCGGGCTTGGCTTTGTTTCTAAAGCTTTGTGCACTTCCGGGTCTCCTCCGAGATACTGGCACGTCATAGGCCGGCACATTCCATAGGCGGGTGCCGTACTCGCATGCGAAGCGGTTACCATGGTCGCTTCCTCCGCATCAAAAGAGTTTGTTCGGTGAACATGTGACCTGGATTCATGTTGCCTGACGCCTGCACCCGGAAACCTTCGTCATCCTCCCGCATCTCGCCGAACTTCCCTGAGCTCAGTTCACCAATGTCCCGTGGCAATTCATTTGCGGACGTTTGGCGCAAGCGCCTATTTTACGTGCAGCCGCACACTGGGAGGCTTCCAGCTTTCAAGGGACACCAATCAAAGGTCAGCGACCTGCGAGTGCTGAGGGACGCTTACGAGGAGAGCGCCTGCACAGCAAATTCCCAAAAACATCGACATAGATCAACACGGTTAGAGGAGGAACCAATGATCACAATGAATCGACGCACGCTTATTATGAGTTCCGTGGCTATGGGCGCCACGCTTGCAGCGCCGCGCATCATGCTCGCGAGCGCGCCTGAGTTTTCGTTTAAATTTGCCAACATCATGCCCGTTGACCATCCGCTCAACACCCGCATGACCGAGGCTTCCAACAAGATTAGCGAGCAAACCGACGGCCGGGTCAGCATTCAGGTGTTTCCCGCGAGCCAGCTCGGCACGGATGCTGATATGCTAAGCCAGCTTCGATCGGGTGGCTTGGACCTTCTTGCGCAGACAGGCCTCATCGCAGCCACACTCGTCCCGCCGGCGGCCATCACCGGCGTAGGATTTGCCTATCCCGACTACGCGCAGGTCTGGAAGTCGGTGGATGGCGAGCTCGGCCGGAGCATCCGGACGGCTTTTGAGAAGGTCAACCTGATCGCCTTCGAGAAGATGTGGGACAACGGCTTCCGGCAGACGACCTCGATCGGCAAACCGATCAAGTCGCCCGAGGACCTCAAGGGCTTCAAGATCCGCGTCCCTCCTGCGCCGCTCTGGACATCGCTCTTCAAGTCTCTCGGTGCCGCGCCGACGTCGATTCCATGGGGCGAAACATATTCCGCGCTTCAGACCCACGTCGCGGACGGTCTCGAAAACCCGCTCGCTGGCATTTACTTTGCCAAGATGTACGAGGTTCAAAAGTATCTCTCCCGGACCAACCATATGTGGGACGGCTTCTGGATCCTCGCCAATCGGGACAACTTCGAGGTGCTGCCTGAGGACTTGCGTGACATTGTCGTCACCGAGATCAATCGCTCGGCCCTCGTGCAACGCGCCGATGTCGAAAAGCTGAATTCCGAACTCCAGGCAGAGCTGACGAGCAAGGGTCTTGAATTTATCGACGTTGATGTATCCAAGTTTCGCGCGACGCTGCAAGCTTCGTCGTTCTACTCCGATTGGAAGGGGCGTTTTGGCGAGGAAGCATGGGCGTTGCTGGAGTCTACCTCGGGCAAATTGATCTGAGGCGTTAACATGGCTACTTCTGAAAATGTCAGCCCCCCAGTGGTCGGCACATGGCCAGTCCTGGCGAAAGCTGAAACGGGCGTCGTGCGCCTGATTGAAATGATCGCGGCAGCACTTGTTGTCGTCGAGGTACTCGTGCTGTCGGCGGGCGTCTTCGCCCGCTATGCCTGGGGCAAGCCGCTCATCTGGTCGGACGAGCTCGCTTCCATGTTGTTCCTCTGGCTTTCGATTGCGGGCGCGGTCCTCGCTTTTCACCGCGGACAGCATATGAGGATGGGCGTTATCGCGGACGCGATGCCGCCTGTCGTAAGGGCAAGGCTGGAGGTGGCTGCACTTGTCTTTTGCCTTTCGGTCTCCGTGCTTCTTCTGCCCGAGGCCACGACCTACGCTCTTCATGAAGTTCCGGTCGTCACTCCCGCAATGGAAGTTTCGGTCGCATGGCGTTCGTTTGGTCTTCCGATCGGACTTGGGCTGATGCTTATCCTTGGCGTGACCAACGCTCTCCAGCGCATCAGGCTGAGCGATTTCCTGGTCGGGGTCCTTGTAGCCGCATGCTTGATAGGGTTGGCGATTGCGGCGAAACCGTTGATCATGGCGATGGGCAACTGGAACCTCGTGCTTTTCTTCGTAGTCTTCATCGCACTGGGTGTGCTGAGCGGCGTACCAATCGCGTTCGTGTTCGCTCTCGCTGCCATCAGTTATGTGGCTCTGGGTACGAGCCGTCCGATAAGCGTAATCGCGGGTCGGCTTGATGAGGGAATGTCGCATCTTCTCCTGCTGGCGGTCCCACTGTTCGTGCTGCTGGGTATGCTGATGGAGGTTACGGGCATGGCAAAAGCGATGCTGAACTTCCTGGCGTCCTTGCTCGGACATGTCAGAGGCGGCCTGTGTTACGTCCTCGTAGCGGCAATGTACCTGGTATCGGGGATATCGGGTTCGAAGACCGCCGACATGGCTGCCGTCGCCCCGGCACTGTTCCCGGAGATGAAGGCGAGAGGATCAAAGCCCGGCGATCTCGTGGCCCTGCTTGCGGCTACGGGTGCGCAGACGGAGACGATCCCGCCGAGCCTGGTATTGATCACCATCGGATCGGTCACGAGCGTATCGATTTCGGCCCTGTTCATAGGCGGTCTTTTGCCGGCATTCGTCTGCGGATTAATGCTTTGCGTTGTCGTCTGGTGGCGCTATCGCAACGAGGACATGTCGGGTTTTCGCAAGCCGCCAGCCAGGGAGATCTTCCGCACATTCCTGATTGCGCTTCCGGCTTTGGCCCTGCCTTTTATCATCCGTACAGCGGTTGTCGAAGGTGTTGCTACCGCCACGGAAGTCTCGACAATCGGCATTGCCTACTCGCTGCTGGCAGGCCTCCTCATTTACCGCCGGTTCGACTGGAAGCGGGTAGGTCCGATGCTGGTGGAAACGGCGGTCTTGTCCGGAGCCATCCTTTTCATCATCGCGGCGGCAACGGCTGTGGCTTGGTGCCTGACTCAATCGGGTTTTTCGCGTGGTTTGGTTCAGACAATGGCGGGTCTTCCCGGAGGAGCGCCGATCTTTATGATCGTGTCGATTGTCGCGTTCATTGTGCTCGGTAGCGTGCTGGAAGGTATTCCCGCGGTGGTTCTGTTCGCACCCCTGGTATTTCCGATCGCCAAGGGATTGGGGATCCACGACGTGCACTATTCGATCGTGGTCATTCTGGCCATGGGAGTGGGCCTGTTTCTCCCGCCGTTCGGCGTCGGTTATTATGCCGCCTGTGCAATCGGCCGTGTGAACCCGGTGGAAGGCATAAAGCCGCTGTGGGGGTACATGATCGCCCTGCTTCTCGGGCTTGCGATCGTCGCGGCGGTGCCCTGGATCTCGATCGGTTTCCTGTGAGGTGTGACCGTAGGCGGCCGACAGATATGTCGGCCACTTCGTTGCGCCACCATCTCGCTGATTTAAGGACGAATGCTGGCTGGCAACGAGCTTGCGAAGCATGGTGCCAGCTCCGAAACATGTCCAGCGCAATGGAAAGTGCGTCCATTGGAAGAACGTGACGTTCGCGCGGTGTGGCGCTTCTTCAAGTAGCCCTGCGCGTCTTCGCGAGCAGAGGTAAGACCCTCGGACGGCTGAACGCCCGTTGGCAACCTGACGCCGAGCCACTCACATGACGATCAGGCAGGCAAGGAGACGGGTGATATTCTTGCCGACATTCGGATGCGAGCCGCGAGCCGCGGTCAATAAGCCAAGAGTTCTTCCGAACTCGCCGAACGCTAACGGGATCGGATGGCCGAGGCAGCGCCGCCCCTCCTAACCTATTGATTCGGTTTATGCACAGCATGTCCGATCGAGATCATTTGTTGAGCGATGCTCATAGAAACGGACATGCAATTCAATTGTCCTACAACTGCTACTTGATACGTTTCCGATGCAGTCAAAGCCGAAATCCGTCGCAAGACAAGCGCGGTGCATTGCGCTCGCACCGCAAACGCACTTTTGCAACTGGGGAGGAGTGAAATGAGAAATGCACGTTTCGAGATCGACCGCCGCAACTTACTATTGGCAGGAGGAGTTGCTTTGAGTGGAGCCGTTTTGGGTGCGAACAGTATAGCGGCTCCCGCTGAGGCAAGCCCCGTTTCCGGCGCACAAGCTCCGGATTTTTATCGATTTCCCATTGGGGACGCCCAGGTAACCGTCGTTTCAGACGGCCCACTTCCGCTCGGCGACCCGACACAAAGCTTTCTCGGCGTTCCTGCCGACGAGATAAGATCCATGCTGACCCACGGCTTCTTGCCCACGGATGAGGTCATTCTCGCTCAGAACGCACCTGTCGTGAACATCGGTGGCAAGCTGATTTTGTTCGACACGGGGATGGGATCGCTCAAGCAATTTGGCCCGACGACTGGCCGTCTCAAGTCTTGCTTGGCCGCCGCGAATATTGCGCTGGAAGATATTGATGCTGTCGTCTGTTCGCATGCTCATTGGGACCACGTCGGCGGAATCTGGGGCGACGACGGGGAACCAACGTTTCCAAACGCCCAGGTGTACATCAGCCAAACCGACTACGATTTCTGGACCGACGAGAAAAAACTTGGAGGCGATCTCAACGGTCTTGTTAAAGCAGCGATCCACAACCTTAAACCCGTGCGGGACCGCATGGTTTTTTTCAAGGACGAACAAGAGTTCCTTCCGGGTATTCATGCCATTAGCGCTCCTGGACACACACTCGGCCATAGCTGCTTTATGATAGAATCGGCAGGCAAAACAATGTGCTATGGCGGCGATCTCACCCATCATCCGGTGCTTCTGTTCGTAAAGCCTTTGATGGAATTTGCCTTCGATACCGATCCCAGACTATCGGCTCAATCCCGTGTGCGTATTTTAAAAATGTTGGCCTCCAATAGAATTCCCTTCATGTCCTACCACTTCCCATGGCCGGGCTACGGGCACGTTGGCATAGCGGGAGACGGTTTCGAGTATTTTCCTGAGCCACTACATCTTAGCCTGTTGGACTGAGTGGTAGAGAAGGGCGCGAGGGCAATGCCTTCGCGCCAATTCCATCGGGAAGGCGGTCGAAGGAAACATCACATGGCGTAGTTGCAGGCGACAAGCAGGGCCTGCGATTCCATCGCATTATTGGACAGGAAGTCGCGCGGGAACGGCAACTGAATCATGAGCGATCGGCGGACCGCACCTAAAGACCATTTGGAAACATATCCTCGCCGTAGTGGTGAAGCCTTGTGTGATGCCGTCGGCATAGCCAGCGCACCTTCAAAGGGTCGTCGTATTGATCATGATGGGCGTCGACCATTTCAATCCCGCAGACCTCACATGTTTGCTTTTCCAGCTCGCCTGCCTTTACGGCTCGCTGCACAGCAAGATGAGCATCATATTTCGCTGGATTAGCACGGCGCCAATTTGATTGGCGGATGTCGGTTTTCAGCATCGCCGCATCCTGTGCCTGTAATTTTGCGCTCTCGACCGACAAATACCTGGAAAGGGCTTCAAGCTCAAGTTTCCGCACAGGGCGACGGCGTCTGTCCGTGGCTTCGCGTCCGAAAACAAGATTTCGCATTGCCAGGAATGATCAGAGTTGGGCCATCGAGATCCAACTTTGCTGCCCGCAATCTTCGCATCGGTGGACCCGATATCGCTCGGGTTGATCGGTGCTCCCGATCTTAGCGCGCGGGATGACTAAGCTGAAACTTCTGCTCGATACAAATGTCCTGAAGGAGATCGGTCGAGCCGAACTGCACGAGAATGTGGCAGCTCGGCTCGATACGATTGGCGATTCCGATCTCGCGACAAGCGTGAGCTCCGTTCGAAAGACTGCGAAACGCATCAAAAAAAGCGTAGGACCGACGCTGTCGCGAACGTGTCCGCCAACGCTTCCGACGCCATCTTCGCCGCATCCTTCCTGTCGATGACAATATCGCCCGTCTTGAGCCATTCTTTCACTCACTCACCGAGCTTCACCGCCACCGCGCTCGGGGACTCAACCACCAACGCAATCATTTATTCCCCGCACAATCAGAGCGGCAAGACAGCGTTCTTTTGCGTGACAGTTCCACTCAAACGGATGTCAGTAGCCGAGAACCCAGCCATTACTGCAAATTCTCCCGCCTCTACCCGCCAGCGCCGCTCGGTCGTGTCGAAGAAGGCAAATGTTCGGGCGTCGAGAACGAAACTCATTTTTCTTTTCTCACCGGGTTCCAGGGCGATTTTCGAGAAGGCTTTCAGTTCTTTCACCGGTCTGGGTACAGATGCTTCAACATCCCCGACATAGATTTGCACCACTGCCGAACCCGGACGCTCGCCGATGTTGGTTAACCCCAGTGTCACTGTCACCGCGCCGGCAGCATCCGGTAGCCCTACCGTCAGGTCCGACATCGCAAAGCTTGAATAACCGAGACCATGACCGAAGGGGAACAGCGGCTTAATGCCGTGGCGATCGTAGTGCCGATAACCGACGAACACACCTTCGTCATATCGCACATGGCCATCCTTGCCTGGATAGACCGCGTCATCCTCGGTATGTGTGGGATTGTCACCCCAGCGCACGGGGAAGGTCTGTGCCAGTCGGCCCGAGGGCTCGGCCTTGCCGAGGAGCACATCGGCGATCGCGTTGCCAGCCTCCTGTCCGGGATACCAGCATTGCAATACTGCACGAGCACCGGAAAGCCAGGGCATTTCCACCGGTCCACCGGTTTGTAGTACGACAATCGTGTTCGGATTGGCCGCAATTACCGCCTCAACAAGCTGGTTCTGCAGACCAGGAAGTGCAATGCCGCTGAGATCGGAACCCTCGGTATCCCAGTCGCCCGTTCTGCCCACGAAGACTACCGCATGATCAGCGTTTGCGGCGACGGCTGCTGCCTCGGCAATCTCCGCTTCGGCCGAAAACCTGCCTATTCCTACCCGAATTGCGGCGATATAGAGGTTGACGTGATCGTGCCGGGCGTACTCGGCGACGACCTCGTATGTACGGCCGGCTTCGAGCGTGATGTCACCCGCGACCTCTTCGCAGCCTTCTTCAAAGAATGTGGTACCGCGTGTCCAGGAAGCCCAGGCGTCCACCACAAGCTTGCCGTCCACATAGACCCGGCCAAGCCCAGCCGAGGTCAGCCCGACGCGATAGACGCCCGCTTCTGACGCCCTGAAAGTGGTGCGCATCCGGGCCGAAAAGCGATGCGGATCGACCGTGCCCTCGGCCACGGGGGGCAACCAAACACCAAGGCTCGACGGTTCCTCGACAACCTTCACCGGCTCGCCAGCAAGTTCCCTTCCTTGGAAAAATTCGAAGGTTGTCGGGTTTTCGATCAGCGGCTGAAACCGATAATTGCTGCAACCCTGAGCGTAGAACAGGTATTCCTCACCCAGCGCGTCCACCAGCCCCTGCCACGGACTGACGACATAGTGAGGGTTCAACTGTGCCGAGCCGCCTCCCATAACCTGCGCGATCTTGGCATTGGGGCCGATGATGGCGACCGTACCTTGCTGAGCCAATGGCAGAATCCCGTCATTCTGCAGTAGAACTGCGCTTTCCGCTCCCGCCCGCCTGATGAGCGCCCTATGTTCCGGCCGATTAATGGCGTACTCCTTAAACTCGCGATGATCGTTGATTGCACCGGTGCGTTCCATCAACGTCAGGATATTGTGCACACAGGCGCGGATCGTCTCGGCACTTACCTCGCCGCCTTCGACCGCGGCCAGTAGCTTGGGGCCGCGGTCGCGGGTCGGGCCAGGCATCTCCAGATCCAGCCCCGCATTCACGGTGGGTGCGGTCGAACGCGAGCCGAACCAGTCCGACATCATCACGCCGTTAAAACCCCAGTCACCGCGCAGAACCTCTTTCAACAGCCAATGGCTTTCCGCCGTGTAAGTACCGTTTAGTCTGTTATACGAAGACATCACGGCCCAGACCTTTGCCCGCTTCACCGCCACCTCAAAGGGTATCAAGTAGACTTCGCGCAGAGTGCGTTCATCGATATCTGAAGAGATGGTTGTACGTTCAATCTCGGACTCGTTGCCGACGAAATGTTTTATCGTGGCACCGACTTTCTTGGACTGCAGACCTTCGATATAGCCGACGGCAAGTTCCGCCGTCAGTATCGGATCCTCAGAGAAGCACTCAAAGTTGCGGCCGTTTGTGACGCTGCGCTGGATGTTAACGGTGGGGGCTAACGAGACGTGGGCACCTTTTGAAAGAACCTCGTCACCTATGGCACTGCCGATTTCCTTGGCTAGGTCCGGATTCCAACTCGCTCCGATGGCGATGCCCACCGGGAAAGCCGCTGCAGTCACACCTCCGACAAAAGACCCCGCCCCGCGGGCGCCGTTGGGGCCGTCGGTCAAGCGCAATCTTCCTACCCCTAGGCGGTCGATGGGCGGTAAAGACCAGAACGTATCGCCGGAAAGTAGCGAGACCTGCTCGGCCAAAGTCATATTATCGAGCAATGCTTTTGTATCAGTCATCTTCTCTGCTCCTCAATCTCAACACTTACCTTTCCCAGATCGGCATCTCGAGATGCATATTGGGGAAGCTGGTGATCTCGGCGCCATGGAGCCGTCCATCCATGAAAAGGACGGCCCGCTTGTTCACCAAGGCGTCGCGTCCCGCCGTCGCGACGACGACGACATGTTCGCGGCCTTCACATAGCCGAGATGCGATCACCGCTTTCCACTGAAACAAGGACATCGCGGTTTGATCGATGTCAGCAGTGAAAGTTGTGCCGGCTGCGGCAGCGCCGGTTCTGTAACGGAGTTATTCCTCCGCAAGTTCGTGAGACAGTTCGAACCTTAGCAAGCTTTATCAGACAATCTGTTGACAGACAATCCTCGGTCGCGCAGCTTTCGTGTCGTCATTGATGATTCGATGCTTCCATCGGAGGCGGATCCCGATTGATGAAGTTTTTTCACCGCCTATGGACAAGGATCGACCAAAATGGACAGGCTGTTGTCCCGTTTCCGGCTACAGACCAAAGTAATCATTTTCGTACTGCCTTTCATAATCAGCATTTGCGCGGTGGGGTTTTTGGGGCACTACGCCGCGGGTCTCCTACAAAGCCGCCTGGAAACCTCGAGCCAGGTGATGCAGGTGCTCTCGGGTTTCCGTGACGTCTCCGCCTCGATGAGAGAGTTTCTCGACGAGGCGTCGGAAGAAAGGCGCGATCGCGTGAAGGCTGACCTGCTCGCCCAGCAATCGCATCTGCAGGCTTTAGTGACGAATGCCGGAGCTACGGGAGAAAGCGAAGGCCTCCTGTCGGCAAACGCGATCATGCGGGACGTGGTGGACAATTTTGGCTCTCTCTGGAGCATCCATGAAAGCGAAGAGCAACTGATAACCTCGATCGCCAATCATTCTGAATCGCTGGTTTGGTCGCAGGATGAAATGCTCAGGCTAGCTGACGAGTTGAGGAAGTCCGGCGAGCAGTCCGAGGGCGCCGCCAAATCGATGTTGCGCGATGCCGACAGGGTGACAGGCTATGCAACCTTCTTTTTAGATTTTGCCGCGGGCTACCAATCCGCCGAAACGACCGAGCTGAAACTCGAATATTTGCGCGGCAAAGTGGGCGAGTTGCGTCGAAGCGCCCGAAATCTGCGGGCTTCCTTGCCGTCGGACGCTACAAAACTGTCGAGCTCGGTCGACGGCGCGGTGAAAAGCGTAACAGAAATTCTGTCGCAGGGCGCCGCATCGGACAACGCCGTAGGCCTCGACACCGCAATGTCCGCGTTCAAGGAAATCTCCGTCGGGATTAACGCGGTGGCGAACCAGCAAACAAAGAAAGCAATCGTCGAGTTCGCAGGTCTCGACCAACGTTTGGCCAAGATCAGCAGCGCCTTGGACGGCAGCCGAAGACTTTCGGACTCCAGCTATCTCATCAGGATACACCTTGCGCGCTTCATAGCCGACCCTACCGAACAAAACCGCGCGCAGCTCGTCCAGAACTTCGACAGAACGAAGAAGGAGATATTGGACATCTGGAGTGCCGCTTCCGATCTCGACCTTTTCAAGGCAGTCCAGAATACGGTCCCTCCGGCGGTAGAGGGTATGACGCAAGACAGTGCGAAGCTCGTCGAGATCTCGGAAGTCAGGCGTGCGCAATATAGGCAAACGACAGACCAGTTGAACACCATATGGGGCCACCTCACGACGTTTGCCGACGCCCAGCGTGCCAGGGCCATCGAAGAGACGGCCCGTGCGAACGGCATTGCCCTCATCACGATATTTGCAGGCGTCCTCGTCGCGCTTCTCGCTGGCTTCGGGATGATTGCGACTTTCAAGAAACCTGTCGTCCGGTTGACCGACGACATGCGGCGTTTGTCCGAAGGGGACCTTGACATCGAGATCGGCGGTTCTGAGCGCGCTGATGAGCTCGGAGAAATGGCCCGGGCACTCTGTGTCTTCAGGGAGAATGCCGTAAGGAAAATTGAGATCGAGAACGACGCGGATCGTCAACGATCAGCTTCCGAAGCTGAACGTCGGCACAACGAAGCGGAGAAAGCCGAGATCGACAAACAGATCGGCGACGCCGTCGACAGTCTCGCCGCTGGGCTAGAGAGGTTATCCAACGGTGATGTTTCGAGCACCATCGATCAACCGTTCTCCGGGCGGCTGGAACAGTTGCGAAAAGACTTCAACAATTCGTTGCTGCGCTTGCAGGCGACGATGTCGGAACTTCGCGGCAACATCGTGCTCATTCGGCAAAATGCAGACAACCTCAGCAGTGGCGCCGATGATCTCTCCCGCCGCAGCGAGCGTCAAGCCGCGTCGTTGGAGGAGACAGCGGCTGCGGTTCATCAACTCACCGCGACGGTGCATTCGTCGACAGAGCAGGCGCAGGCCGCAGCCCGGCTTGTAAAGGAAACCAAGCAGGCCGCGGATGCGTCTGCTTCAGTGGTCACGAACGCGGTCGACGCTATGGGCCGAATAGAAGCGGCTTCCGGGCGCATTTCGCAAATCATCGGCGTAATCGACGAGATCGCTTTCCAGACCAATCTCCTGGCACTCAATGCCGGCGTCGAGGCCGCGAGAGCAGGAGAAGCCGGGCAGGGTTTCGCGGTCGTCGCCCAAGAAGTCCGGGAACTTGCCCAGCGGTCGGCTCTAGCCGCCCAGGAAATCAAGGGACTCATCGCAAGATCGACCGAGGAAGTCGCCTCGGGATCGCGATTGGTGAACGAGGCGGGCAGGGTACTGATTGCGATATCGTCGAATGTTGCCGGAATTTCCGAAAGGGTTGAGCTTATCGCTGCGGCAAGCAGGGACCAGGCGGCTTCGCTTATCGAAGTGAACCAGGCCGTCGGCGAGATCGATGACAGCACCCAGCGAAACGCTGCCATCGCCGAGCAAGCCCACGCCGCCACTCAGGAACTCACACAGGAGACCCAGCGGCTGATGCAGCAGATCGAACAGTTCAACATCGGCAGGCCGAGGGGTCACATGCTTTCGGTCGTTTCCTGACGACAGACTATCATCAATATTCTGTTGACAGATTTTCATACAATCTGTCAAATGGTGCAGCCAATCTGGGAGGATATGCGGCGTGCTCAATGACCAAGCGCATCAGACTAAGTTGCCCTATTTCTATCCGTTCAAGTTCGGAACCGGCAAAATAACGGTGCTTTCGGACGGACCGTTGGAATTGGGCGACCCGCGGGAGAATTTCCTTGGGGTCGACGCGGCCACGGTGACGGAAATGCTCGACAGGAACTTCCTGTCCAGTTCGTCGGTAACCCTCGAGCAGAACATCCCGCTGGTCAAAATCAACGGAAAGACCATCCTGTTCGACACCGGGATGGGGACGTCGAAGATTTTCGGGCCGACGACCGGCCGCTTGCTGAAAAGCATGCAGGAGGCAGGCATCGCCCCCTTGGAAGTCGATGCCGTGGTGTTGTCCCACGCACACATCGACCACACCGGCGGACTTTGCGATCAGGACGGCAAGCTTAATTTTCCCAACGCGGAGATCTTCATAAGCGAAAGCGACTTCGATGACTGGACCGACGGAGGCAAGCTTGATGCCGGTTTCAAGGCTCAGGTGGAAAATGCCCGGAGAAACCTTCTTCCACACCGTGATCGGATAACGCATTTCGTGGACGGTCAGGAGTTCCTGCCGGGCGTGCACGCGGTGCACGCTCCAGGCCACACCTTGGGCCACTTCTGCTTCCTCATGCAGTCGGGCAGCGATCGGCTCTGCTTCCTCGGCGATCTGACCCATCATCATATCCTGTTGATGGAACGCCCGTGGATGGAGTTCAAGTACGACACCGATCCCAAGCTCTCGGCGCGCTCGCGCACCCGGGTGCTGGATATGCTCGCGACCGACCGCATACCCGTGATGTCCTATCACTTTGCGTGGCCCGGGCTCGGCAACGTTGCCCGGGAGCGGGAAGGCTTCCGCTACGTACCCGCCGCCATGCAGATGCTCTCGAGATAGGAATAAACGACAATGCAGATGAAATCAGTCATTCTCCGAGAGTCAGGGCTTCCCAAGCCGTATGCAAGTTCGCGACCTCTCAGTGTCGAGACCGTCGATCTGACGCCTCCTGGCAATCTTGAGGTCCTGGTCAAAATCAAGGCCGCTGGTGTGTGCCACTCCGACCTGTCGGCGATAAATGGCGACCGACCCCGCCCGTTGCCTGTCGCGTTGGGGCATGAAGCGTCCGGCATTGTCGAAGAAATCGGACCCGGTGTCGATACAGTGAAGGTTGGCGATCACGTCGTGATGTCGTTCCTGCCCATCTGCGGACACTGCGATTACTGCGCGGGAGGACGCGCCAGCCTCTGTGAGCCGGGCTATCGCGCAAACGCCGCCGGGACATTGTTGAACGGTAGCAAGCATATCCGTCTTCGCGGCTACGATATCAACCATCACAGCGGCGTATCGGCGTTTTCGGAATACGCGGTCGTGTCGGCGCATTCGGTCGTCAAGATCACCAAAGACGTGGACGTCACGATGGCGGCCCTGTTCGGATGCGCCGTCATGACAGGCGTCGGTGCCGTCGTGAACACATGTGGCGTGAAGCCGGGACAGTCGGTCGCCGTCATCGGCCTGGGAGGCGTGGGCTTGTCGGCGGTCCTTGGAGCGGTGGCCAGCGGGGCAAGCGATATCGTCGCCATCGATTTGATGCCGGAAAAGCTTGAGCTGGCTAGGTCGCTGGGCGCGACGCGTACCTTCCTGGCAACCTCGCCGGATGTGGTCGGCGAGGTCAAGGAAGCGACACGCGGGGGAGTGGACTACGCCATTGAAATGGCAGGATCGAGCAAAGCGTTCGAAACCGCTTATGGCACTACGCGGCGCGGCGGCACGACAGCCACAGCGGGTCTGGCCAATGTGAACACCAAATTCGAGATCTCGCCACTTCCTCTTGTCGGGGAAGAACGCATCATCAAAGGCAGCTATATGGGATCCTGCGTGCCTTCGCGCGATGTTCCCCGTTATATCGACCTGTTCCTCAAAGGTCGGCTGCCCGTGGAGAGACTGCTGTCCAGCACTGGCCCGCTTGAGGAAATCAACGAGGCCTTCGACCGGCTGGACCGTGGCGAGGTGATTAGGCATCTGCTGGTACCCTGAGTCTCAGCAAGGAGCGAGAATTTGACCGACTGGAAAGTCCTGGCGATACATTACGGCACTGCGGTTCGGCCCGTTGGCGAACTCGGCCTGGAAGCAGGAGATCCCCACGACGCCCCAGGCAGGATCGAGTATTTCGTTTGGTTGATCCGCCATGGGGAACGCCTGATCCTTGTTGACACCGGGTTTAGCCCGCAGGAGGCCCAAAGGCGCGGGAGGACCATGTTGATCCATCCGGTCGAAGCACTTGGCCAGCTCGGGATTTCCGCATCGTCCATTACCGACGTCGTCATCACGCATCTTCACTATGATCACGCGGGGAACCTTGCGGACTTCCCCGAAGCCCTGTTCCACTTGCAGGATCGGGAGATGGCCTACGGTACAGGACGATGCATGTGCCATGATCGTCTTCGGCGTCCCTTTGCTGTGGACGCCGTCGTCGCTGCGGTCCGCCTGACGTTTTCCGGCAGGATGCGCTTCCACGACGGGAACGGCGAGATTGTGGAGGGGCTCACCATCCATCTCGTCGGCGGACACTCCAGGGGCCTTCAGGTCGTGAGGCTGGATGATGGTGATGCCGTCGTCGTCATCGCATCGGACGCGCTCCATTTTCAACGTTATCTGGAGCACGACGACGTCTTTCCACTTTTCGCCGATTACCCCGACGTACTGGAGGGATACCGAACTCTCCGTGAGCTTTCAGGACCGTCCGGAATACTCGTACCGGGCCACGATCCCGCAGTCCTGACGGGTTTTCCATCGCTGTCATCCGATCTCGCGTTTGCTAAGGTTCTACGGTAATGGGGACGCTTGGAATGTCCGGTAAGAGACCAGGCTAGGGTGTTCTTCGCTTTTGTCAGACAATCGGGTTGTCTCATCGGGATAACCCACCATATAGTACCATGACTTGCGCGGCCGGTTCCGGCCTTGGTAAAACGGACTTTTGGATCCGATGGGTGATATGGATTTACAGATTGCACGGCAGAGTGCCACTTTGCGCACTCAGGTAGAAGATAAACTGCGGCAGGCGATATCCAGCGGCCGTTTCAAGCCGGGTCAGCGCCTCGTTGAGCGAGAACTGTGCGAGTCGATCGGTGTCGGACGGACATCCATCCGCGAGGCGCTTCGACAACTCGAGGCCGAGGGCCTTATTACCAGCTATCCGCACCGCGGTCCCGTCGTCAGCACTATCACGTACGAAGAAGCCGCTCAGCTCTACAGCGTCAGGGCTTTGCTCGAGAGCTACGCCGGAAAAGAATTCGCTGAAAACGGAACCGCCCAGGATATCCATACACTCAATGAGGCGGTTGCCGAGTTCGCCGAAGCCGCGGCGAGCGGCGGCGGGAGCAGGCTCATCAAGGCGAAAACCGCGTTCTACGACTGCCTGATGCAAGGGAGTGGAAACGTCTTCGTCAAGCAAATGCTGACATCGCTCCACAATCGGGTGACTCTCCTGCGCATGACGTCGATGACGCAGCCGGGGCGCTTGAACCACAGTGTGGAAGAGATAAAGGAGATCGCTGCGGCCATTACTGACCGAAACGGAGCGAAAGCCGCCGCAGCCTGCAAGTACCACATCGATATGGCGGCTAAGGTCGCGCTGGACTACCTTCGTAAAACCTCCGAAAACGACGGCGATTGAAGAAGCGGCAACGCCCGGTATTGACAGATTGTCTGATAATCTGCTTATTCGAAGTCATGGCGCTGCCGACGCGTGCGGCCTGGCGCTCGTTCGAACAGGGAGGTTGCTTTGGGCACTTTTAATGAATTGCGGTCCCGCATGGCGGAGGCTCTCGGGGATCAGGAATTGCCCCGGCTCACGCCAGACCTGACGATGAGCATAGCCTTCTACGTTGGCGATCAGATGATCACCCTCAATTTCGCTGAAGGCGAGGCGGCGATCTTGGGGGAAAGCTTTGACCCCCAGGTGATAGTGAGGGCCGCTCCGGACGCATGGGAGCAGGTTTTGATGACGCCGCCGCCGGCGACCTTTCATTCCTTTACGGCGTTGCAGCTTGCAAATCCTCTCTTCGAGATCGCCGGCTCACCGCTCGCCCTCGCGAAAGCACGCCCGGCCCTGGAGCGGGTGTTCGAGCTCGTCGTCACGTCCCCCGAGATGAAAGCGGAGCGTGCGCAACGCGACCTGCGTCAAATCCGGGGGCAGTATGCCGTCGTCGATATCGATGACATCCCCCATGAAATATATTATGAAGAAGCAGGCGAGGGGGTGCCGGTCCTGTTTCTTCACACCGCCGGAGCAGATAGCCGCCAATTCATGCCTCAATTGGCGGACACCGAGCTTGCGAAAAACTACAGGCTGATCGCGGTTGACCTACCATTCCACGGTCGGTCCATGCCGCCGCTGACATGGGACGGAGCACCCTACAAGCTCACGGCATCGCTCTACCTGAAATGGTGCACGGCCATACTCGAACAGGTCGTTCGCGAAAAGGCGATTGTCGCGGGTGGGTCCATGGGCGCGGCAATGTCGCTGGTTCTCGCCGCGGAACGACCGGAGCATATCCTCGGAATCGTGGCGATCGAGCCACCTTTCCGCTCCAAGGGACGCCGGAACCCATACCAGCACAACGTGAACGTACACGGCTCACTTCATAACTCGGCGTATGTCAGAGGGATCATGAGCCCGCTTAGCCCCGCAGGGGAGCGCAGGAGGTCAAGCTGGATCTATTCGCAGGGAGCACCCGGAGTTTACCCAGGCGATCTTTCCTTCTACAGCGACGAGTTCGACGGAGCAGTGACAGCTCCCCGTATTGACCCATCACGCACCCCGGTGGCGCTGCTCTCGGGCGACTATGACTACTCAGCCACGCCGGCCGACGGTGTCAAGCTCGCCGAACTTATTCCGGGATGCCTCCACCTGGTCATGGGCGGTCTGGGTCACTTTCCAATGTGCGAACACCCGAATTTCTTCCGGAGCTATCTTGTAAAAGGGCTCGAGTTCGTCCGGCAAGCGGCGCGCTAAGCGGTCGGACTGACTCTGGTCGCCCGGTGCAGAACGCCGGGCGATCGAATGCGAAAGTAGGCTAACGCATAACCCGGCTCTGCAATTGGCGTCCCGGCGATGACGCAGGCGGCATCCCTCCCGCGCTCCCGAAAAATTCCCGCTTATCTGGCTGAAGGATCAGGCGCGGCGAGGCGCCTATAAAGGGCTGTAGCGACGTTTCATCGCAGGATTGTGATCACGCAGCCTCGCGCGTGATCTCTATCATTTCCCACCGCGGTCTCTGAGTTTCCGACACGTCGTGCCACAGTAAAAATGCCTCCCGGGGTCAAGGCGAAGGCACCCGTCAGCACCGATGTGCTTAGCGCACCAGGTGGTTCCCGATCGACGATCCTCCGTCGACGGTGAGAATGCTTCCGGTCGCAAACCGCGAGCGGTCCGAAGCGAGGAAAAGCATCGCCTCCGCGATCTCTTCCGGGTTCCCCATCCGGTGTAGGGCTGCACGGGCGTTGAAGTCCTCCCGCAGGGCTTGCGGGTCTGCCGCTTCGGCGAAAATCTTGGTGAAGTAGGGCGAGTCGATCGTTCCGGGGGCGACAGCGTTGACGCGGATCCCGTCCTTTGCGTGGTCCAGCGCCATGGCTCTCGTGAGTGCCGAGATCGCGCCTTTCGACGCCACGTAGGCCGTGCGGTTAGCGATGGCTGACACTGCCGTGTATGAGGTCGTGTTAATAATCGATCCGCTGCCCTGTTCCGCCATAATCGGAACGACGTATTTCGAGCAGAGGAAGATCCCCTTCACGTTCACCGCCATGATCCGGTCCCAGTCGGATTCGGCGATGGTCGTGACGTTTCCGGTCATTCCGAACCCCGCGTTATTGACGAGAACGTCAATACGCCCCCATTTTTCCTTAACCGACCTGACCAACGCCTCGACTTCGGCGGACGAAGACACATCGGCTTTTAACGCGATCGCATCTGTTCCGAGGTCTCGGGCGACGTCTCGCGCGGCATCGATGTTGACGTCGACGACGCCGACCTTAGCGCCCTGGCGCGCAAACAGTTCAGCTGTTGCGCGCCCGATCCCGCTGCCAGCCCCGGTTACCACACATACTTTCGATTCCAGATCCATAATCGTCTCCTCTTTCAATGCCCCGAGAAAACATTTTCGCAGACAATCTGTCAATGACGAATAAAACGTGTTGACAGATTGTCTGCTAATCTGCTTATCTTGGGCTACCGAAAGACTTGGGGAGGTAACCATGGCTGGTGCTGAAATAGCAGCGCAAGCGGCGTTCAAGACCGCTTTACGCCGGTTCACATCGACAATTTGCCTGATCACGACGGAATGGGAAGGTGCCCGTTACGGCATGGCTGCAACTGCCGTCCAATCGGTGACGGCTGACCCGCCGACCCTCCTGGTTTGCATCAACCAATCTGCTTCGATCAGCGGCCCGCTCAAGCTGGCGGGAAAATTCGCGGTCAACATGCTGCATCTAAGCCATGCGCCTTTGGTTCCGCTGTTCAGTGGAAAACTGAAGGGAGAGGAGAGGTTCGCGCATGGTGGGTGGATCACGGCTGGCGGAGTTCCCATCCTTGGCGACGCCCAGGCCGCATTCGTTTGCAGCCTCAACTCCGCCGTTACCGTCGGCACCCATGACGTCGTTCTCGGCGAAGTGGTCGAGGCCCGGTTTATCGAGAATATTGCCCCACTCCTCTACGAGGATGGGAAATTGGTTAGATCGGCCGCGCTGATCGATGCTGCCGCCTGAAACGTCTGGCCGAGCTTTTCGGCCTGTGACATCCACCAAATGCCCTTGGGCCGATAATGAGGAGTTTGATCCGTGACTATTGCCACCGATGTGAAATCGCAAGTGAATGGGCGTCCCGTCAGTGAACGGTTCGAAAAGGGTCTGCAGACCCGTCGGGAGGTTCTCGGCGGTGCATATGTCGACGCTTCGGTAAACAAGGCGACCGAGTTCAACTGGCCGATGCAGGAGCTTGTCACCGAGTATTGCTGGAACGAGATCTGGAACAGGCCGGGCCTCGACCGCCGTTCGCGCAGCCTTCTCAATCTTGGCATGATTTCCGCCCTTAACCGCCCCCACGAGTTGAAGCTGCACGTTCGCGGCGCGATCAATAACGGTCTCAGCAAGGACGAGCTTCGCGAAGTCTTCCTTCAGGTCGCGATCTATTGCGGCGTGCCGGCGGCGATCGACAGTTTCCGCGTCGCGCAGGAAGTCTTCGAGGACATGGGCATCTAATCGGTGCCCGGCTTTCGGGCCGGGAACACACCTACTCTGTGGAGGAGACTTCAATATGACGACCAGCGATGATTTCCGTGCCGCCGGAAACCCTATGTTTAACGGCAACAAGCTGAAGCTTGGCGTATTTGGAACAAATTGTTCGAGCGCATGCGCCATCACCACCGCGGAATCAACGTTCGAACCGACCTTCGAACACAATGTCGAAATTGCCAAAAAGCTCGAAGCTGCCGGATGGGAATGCATGGTGCCGATCGCCCGGTGGCGCGGTTTCGGCGGGCCGACGAACTTCAACGGCGTGAACATGGACACGTTCACGTGGGCCGCGGCCCTGGCTGCCGTGACCACGAAGCTGCAGTTTTTCTCCACGACGCATATCCCGACCCTGAACCCGATCGTCGCGACGAAGATGGCAACGACGATCGACAATATTTCGAAGGGCCGATACGGCCTGAACCTGGTGACGGGTTGGTTTACTCCGGAAATGGAGATGTTCGGCGTTCCGATGATGGAACACGACACCCGCTACGAATATGCCACGGAATGGATGGAAATCGTTGACACTCTGTGGAAGAAGAACGGGGTGACCTATGACGGCCAGTTCCTCAAGGTGAAAGACGCGTTCAGCGAGCCGAAGCCCTTTAACAAGGAGACGGGCCGCCCGGTCCTCATCTGCGCCGGTTCCTCGGGCAAGGGCCTGCACTTCACCGCGAAGTTCTGCGACTTCAACTTCGGCTTCATGCAGGACATGGAATCGGGCGCAGCCTGGGTGAAGAAGGTGAAGGAACTGGCTCGCGAGGAATACAAACGCGAACTCGGAACCTTCACCGCGTGCCCGGTCGTCGTTCGCGAGACCGAAAAGGAAGCTCGGGACTACTATGACTACTACGTGAACCAGAAGGGCGACTGGGAAGCCTGCGAAAACATCTGCGAGGTTCTTCAGGTTCAGTCACAGAACCACTCGGAGGAGATGTACCAGAAGTTCAAAGAACGCTTTATCGCTGGCTGGGGCGGCTACCCGATCGTCGGAACGCCGGAACAGGTCGCCGACAAGCTCGTCGCATTGAGCAATACGGGCGTCGACGGCGCGCTTCTCACAATGGTCGACTACAACGAAGAACTGCCGTTCTTCAACGACCGCGTCATGCCCCTGCTGAAACAGGCTGGCCTCAGGAACTAACCGTTCCGCGGGCGGCGCAAGCCGCCCGCCACCAATCCGAAATCGAAACACGTTTCACTAATTCCGTGGCTCGACGCCAACGGCGTCAACTGCTGTAGCGGATGCAAAGAGGGGAGGAGACCCTACACATGCTGAAGAAGGTTTACACCGCATTGAGCGTGATCATCGGGCTAGGCCTGATGACCACCGCCGCATTCGCGGACGGCTTAGACTCGCTACCACAGGACCAGAAGCAGCTTTACAAGCTCGTGGACCCGGCAATTCCCCTCGGTGGTACGCCGCTCAAGGATTTTGTGGCGAAGCGGCCGCCGCCGTGGAAAATCGGCTACGCATCCACTTATGCCGGCAACACTTGGCGTGCCCAGATCCTCACTGAACTGAACGAGGTTCTGCTTCCGAAATACAAGGAGGCTGGACTGGTATCTGAGCTTGTCGTCACGCAGTCCGATCTGAAGGACGCGACGCAAATCCAGCAGATGCGCCAGATGGTCGACGACGGCGTCGATGCTATCATCATCTGCTGCTCGAACGTGACGGCTATCAACCAGACCATCGAATACGCGCACTCCAAGGGCGTTCCGGTGTTCTCATTCTCGGGTTACGTGACATCGCCCTACGCGATCAATGCGACCGAAAACAACACCCAGGGCGGCTACACGGCCGCGAAATGGCTGGCGGAGGAAATTGGCGGCAAGGGCAACGTGCTGACGGTTTCGGGCATCCCGGGCTTCGCATCGTCGGACAGCTTCAATGTGGGTGCCAAGAAGGCGTTCGACGAGTACAAGGACATCACCGTCGTAGGCGATGTCGCTGGCAAGTGGACCGATCAGGTCGCCCAGGTCGAAGTCCAGAAATTCCTCGCGACCAACCCTACCGAAATCGCAGGTATCCTCGTCCAGTCGGCCTCAGAAAACGGTGTCGTCAACGCGGTCCAGCAGTCCGGGCGCGACATGATGCCAATCGTCCTCGGCGGCGAGGCGTCGGCGGCGTGCTACTGGCGTAAGAATCCCGACTTCATCAGCCAGAGCTTCCATTTCTGGCCGCCGCGGGCCGATGCTCGCCTGGTGTGGGACGTGATGATGAGGACGCTCCAAGGCCAGGGGCCGAAGATCCAGTCGATCCTGCGACCGGCTCTTCCCTACACGATCGACGATGTGAAGGAAGCAATTTCGGAAGATTGCGATCCGAACTCCACGGCGTGGATCGAGCCCAAGGGCGATGCATGGTGGCCCGCGGACGTAGCAGCACAGTACTTCGAGCGCCCGGAAGATCCGCTGGCCTGGCGGCCGAAGAAGTAATCGACGACCTCCCAAGTTGTCCCGCGACCTCCGCGCCGGCTTCATCCGTCGGCGCGGAGGACCTACGATGAGGAACCAGAAGTTGGAATTCCACAAGATACAGCGTTTGCCCCCTTACGTCTTCGACCAGGTGAACCGCCTTAAGTCCAGCGCGCGCGCGGCCGGAGCCGACATCATCGATCTTGGAATGGGCAATCCCGATCTTCCCACGCCAAGCTGGGTTGTGGACAAGCTATGCGAAGCGGTGCAGCACCCACGCACGCACCGCTATTCGGCTTCCAAGGGCATTATCGGGCTTCGCCGCGCGAAGGCTGCGTATTACGCCCGCCGGTTCAATGTGAAGCTTGATCCGGATACCCAGGTTGTTGCGACGCTCGGGTCCAAGGAGGGGTTTGCGAACATGGCACAGGCCATAACCGCCCCCGGGGATGTCATTCTCTGTCCGAACCCTTCCTATCCAATCCATACGTTCGGATTTCTGATGGCAGGGGGCGTGATAAGGTCGGTACCGGTCGAGCCGGATGAGACCTTCTTCCAAGCTCTCGAAATGGCGGTGCGGCATTCGGTACCGAAGCCTCTGGCGCTCATCATAAGCTACCCGTCGAACCCCACCGCTCGCGTCGCGACGCTCGACTTCTATAAGGACGTCATCGCCTTCGCGAAGAAGCACGATCTCATCGTTCTGTCGGATATCGCCTACGCTGAAATCTATTTCGACGGTCCGCCGCCGCCGTCTGTTCTCGAAGTCCCCGGCGCGATCGACGTGGCCGTCGAGTTCTCCTCGATGTCGAAGACATTCTCCATGCCCGGTTGGCGCGTTGGGTTTGCGGTGGGCAACGAACGACTCATCCGAGCGTTGACGCGCGTGAAATCGTACCTGGACTACGGAGCATTTACGCCGATACAGGTCGCCGCCGCTCATGCCCTAAACTCGGGCGGGGAGGACGCCGCGCGGGCCCGAGACATCTACAGGACGCGCAGAGATACACTGGTGAAGACCTTTGCCGATGCCGGGTTCGACGTTCCCGCTCCTGCGGCGACGATGTTCGCATGGGCGAAGATACCCCCGGATTTCCGACACCTTGGCTCGCTGGAGTTTTCGAAACTCGTGCTCGAGAAGGCACAGGTCGCGATTTCGCCGGGTATTGGTTTCGGCGAGATGGGTGACGAATACGTACGGCTGGCTTTCGTGGAGAATGAAGACAGAATCCGGCAGGCTGCACGGAACCTGAAGCGGTGGCTTTCTGCGAGCGCGACCGCCACAACTCGATAAAGCGATGAAAGGATTTTGAAGATGCCGATCCTCGGATCTTGCCAATGTAAAGCGGTCCAGTACGAAGTGTCGGAACTGGATGGCCCGATGTGGAACTGCTTCTGCCAGACATGCAGAAAGTCCCATGCCGCCGATCATAACACTGCCGCCAAGGTGAAGAGTGAGAACTTCAAGCTGATTTCCGGCGAGGATGTCCTTCACAGCTTTGAGTCGACCCCTGGAAAACTGAGGTGGTTCTGCTCACGGTGTGGTTCGCACGTTTATGCCGAACGGCCTGCCAACCCGGAGATGAAGGTGCTGCGGGCAGGCACTTTTGACACTGATCCTGGTTCGGTTCCTATGTCCAACGTCTGGCTGTCCCACGCCAGACCGTGGCTAGCTCACGACCCCGCGAAGGAAAACTTCGAAGAGTTCCCGTGATCCTTTCACGGTTGCGCGCGCCAGGGGCCGATTGACCACGAGTTCGATCTGCCCGTCCCCCAGCGTGGAAGGGCTCGCTGATCGAATGGCACTTGCCGCGTTCGACGCGTGGAGGCTGGGATGTTCCGTATGCCCCAATCGAAACGGTTGGCTTCATCAGATTATCGGACACCCTCAATAGCGCTTTGGTCCTCTCTTGCTCGCGAAGGCCACCAGCTCGCTTCCGTTCTGGGCGGAACTCCGGTTGCAAACCTCTAACCGGCGCCAGGTGCGTGACAACGTGCTTTTGCAACTTTGAGGGCGTCGAGCGACCGACCAATTTCATCGAAACCAACTCGACATCCCGATATGGGCATGGCGGCGCTATTGACAGATTAGCAGACAATCTGTCATTCTAAAGTTCACCGAGTGTGTTCTCGGAGCGTTCAAAGACGGCAGTCACAATTGAGCAAGAGGCCCGGGCATCGGATGTCCTGGCGCGATTTGCTGCTGCCTAGGAGGGAGGATCGGCATGACGAATGACGTCGCCGTAAGCATGACGGCCGTTGCCAAATCGTTTGGCGAAACGAAGGCTTTGAAAAAATGCGATTTTGTCGCCAGGGCAGGAGAGGTGCACGCGATCGTTGGCGAGAATGGCAGCGGCAAGAGCACCATGGCGAAGATCATGTCCGGAGTTATCGCTGCCGATGCAGGATCTGTCCTGATCCTTGGCAAGTCCATCACCTCGCCAGTCGATGCCAAAGGGGTTGGTCTCGCGACGATCTTCCAGGAAGTCCTTGTCGCCGATGAGGCAAGTGTCCTCGACAACCTTTTCGTGGGAAGCGAGGACCTGTTCTCGCTTCGGAAATCCTCCAAGGAACGTGAAAGCGTTGCGCAAGGCCTTCTGGACCGCCTGGTGGGAAAGCCTGTCGATCTCCGGCAGAACGTCGGTGAACTTCCGCTCAGCATCAAGCAATGGATCGTTATCGCCCGGGCCGTTCTGAGGAAACCCAAGGTCTTGATCCTGGACGAGTCCTCGGCTGCACTCGATCTCGACGCGACCGTAAGGCTCCACGAAGAGATCGATCGGCTCCGTTCCGAGGGGTGCGCGGTAATCATCGTCACGCACCGCATCGCCGAGCTCGTCCGGATCGCCGATCGGGCGACAATACTGAGAGACGGTTTCACTGTGGGTGTCCTTGAGAAATCCGAGATCACCGAGGCCAATCTCCTGCGCATGATGACCCCTCAAGACCGCCAGATTTCCGCCGCTGCTTCAACGTCTGCACCGGGCCTGTCGGGTGATCTCAAGGAGGTTCTTTCCGTCCATGGCGCGCGCCCCCAAGAGGCATCGCAACCGTTCGACTTCGTCCTTCCGGAGGGATCTATCGTGGGCGTTGCGGGGCTGGACGGCCAGGGCCAGGACGCCTTCGTGCGACTGGTCGCAAGGATTATGTCGCCGTTCGGAGGGGAGGTCCGGATCCTGAATAGGGAAAGCACCGGCTTCGTCACAGTCGGCGCGCTCGACGACGCCGCGAATAACGGCATTGTGTACGTATCCGGAGACCGGAAGCGGGAAGGAATTTTCCCACAGCAGAGCATTTTCGAGAACCTCGCCATCGGTATCTACCAAAAAAACCTAGGGCCGTTCGGTGTCATCAGGCGGAAAAAGCTGAAGCAGACCTTTGCCCGGGAGGTCGAGCGGCTCCGCGTCAAGATCGGGCACCCGGACAACCGGATTACGTCCCTTTCCGGTGGCAACCAGCAGAAGGTCCTGATCGGTCGTGCCTTCGCCAATGATCCCAGAGTGATCGTTCTAAACGACCCTGCTCGAGGCGTAGACCTCAACACCAAACGCGACCTGTATCGCGAGCTTCGGCTGTTTGCCGAAGGTGGCGGCTCGGTAATCTACCTTTCAAGCGAGATCGAGGAGTTTCTCGGTTTCGCCGATCGCGTTGATGTCTTTCACAAAGGGAGCATCCATCGTTCCCTCGACGGCCCCGACATCAACGAAGAAACCATTCTCGCTGCAATGTTCGGCCGCTCGGTTGCCGACACCATGGAATTCTCCAAAGAGAGAAAGGCACACTGATGTCGCAACGTTTTGGATTTCCTGCGCTCGACAGGTCGCTGACCGTACCGCTCGTTCTTTTCGGAGTGTTGCTCGTCGCCGCAGCCGTGCTCTCGCCGCGGCTGTTCACCGCAACCGGAATGGGCGGAGCAATCATCGTCGCAGCACCTTTGATCCTCACGACGTTGGCCCTGACACCGATCGTGATGGCAGGCCGCGGTTCGGTCGACCTGTCCGTTGGCCCGCTGATGGGTTTCGTGAACGTCACCCTGATCGGCTGGCTCTCGGCAAGTGGTTACACGTCTCCGCTCGCGGTGATTTGCTGGGTGGTGGCAATCGGCGCACTCTACCAGTTGCTGCAGGCGCTCATCATCATCTACGTCCGGGTCGCCCCCATCATCGTCACGCTCTCCAGCTTCCTCGTCCTTTCAGGCTTGAACCTCATGGTCATGTCAAGGCCGGGCGGCGTTGCGCCGGACTGGATGATGACGTGGGGAGCAGGAACGACGATCTTATCTCCGGTGCTGATCATCGTCTTGGCGGCGTTGGCTCTTTGGGCCGTTATGCGCCGGACCACCTTTTACTCCCACCTCCGCATGACAGGCGCTGACGAACGGATGGCCTACACGAGCGGGGTGAAAGTCGACACCGTACGCATCTGCGCCCATCTCCTCGGCGGCGTCTTCGTCGGCCTTGCCGCGCTCAGCTATACGGCATTGATCTCTTCGGGCGATCCCACCCAGGGAAGCAGCTACACGCTCCAGGCGGTTACCGCCCTGGTGCTCGGTGGCGCAAACCTGGCTGGCGGGAGAGGGGGAGCTTTGGGGTCCACGCTTGGTGCGCTGAACATGTTCCTCATCTCGTACCTGCTTTCCGCCTTCAGCTTCGGAAGCGTGACGGGGTTCGTGACGCAAATGGCTTTCGGCCTGATCCTCGTGGCATCGCTCCTCGTCAACGTATTCATGACGGCCCGGCGCACGGCTTTCTAAGGAGGACTAGTAATGACTTCACTCGCAACGGAACAGATGATGAGCCAAATCACAGGACGATCGGTAAAGCTGCAGCGCAGCATCGTAATTGGCTTTGGTCTGCTTGCGGCACTTCTCGTGCTGGGTACGATCCTCGTTCCTGGGTTCATCTCGCCCCGTAACGCGCGTTCGGTATTGCTGCTCGCCGCTTTCCTGGGGCTTGCATCGTTGGGACAGACGCTATGTGCCATGGTCGGCGCGCTTGATCTTTCCATTCCCTATGTCATCGGGGGAGCGAATATTCTCTTTCCAAGCCTGTTGGTCACCGGGATGCCTGCCTGGCTGGCCGTGATAGTGGTCGTTCTTCTGGGAGCAGCAATCGGGCTTGCGAATGGCTTTTTGAGCTTCAGGCTGCAGGGCCAGGCTCTCATCATGTCCCTAGGGGTCGGCTTCGCATTTGTCGGCGCGGTACAACTCTACACCTCCATCGGTTCCGACTACGGCGGAACGGTTTTCGCCCCCGTACCGGACTGGCTCCGGAATATCGCCGCGTTCAACGGGAAGACCTTCGGGCTGCCCCTGCCGCCCGTGGTGCTGGTGTGGCTCCTCGTCACGCTCGTCACCATCTGGGCTCTGTATAACACATGGTTCGGCCGCTCCATCTACGCCGTCGGCGGCAGCAGGACTGCAGCGGCACGGCTTGGCATTTCCGAAACCAAGGTCTGGACCAGCATTCACGGTATCAGTGGGGCGATGTCGGCACTGACGGGCGTATTGCTGCTCGGGTTTTCCGGCGGCGGCTTCGTTGGCGTCGGAGACCCATATCTCTTCACCACCGTTGCGGCCGTTGTGATCGGCGGCACCTCGTTGCTCGGTGGCGCAGGCGGATACGGGGCAACCGTTCTCGGGGTACTCGTATTGACGATATTGACGTCCCTGCTGGTCGGGCTCGGCCTCAGCTTTGCCGCGCAACAGGCGATCGTGGGTCTGCTGATCGTGCCGATGGTGGCCGTCTACGCGCGTACCCCGCATATCCGCAACCAGATCTGATCGGAGGGCCGGCAAAATGAAGATTGTCGCGATAACCGGCAATGTCTCGCGCCCCTCCAAGACGCGGGCGCTCGGGGAATACGCACTCTCGAGCGTCCCGCCCGGCCACGCCCGGTATCTGTTTGACCTGGTCGATGTTCTCCCGGTGTTAGGAACCACGCTGTGGCGTTCGGAGGCTCCTGCTGGACTTGCGAACGTTCTTGACGCAATCCAATCTTCAGACGTCCTCGTTGTGGGGACACCGGTCTTCAAGTCCTCGATGACCGGTCTTCTCAAGCATCTTTTCGACCTCTTCGAAATGACAGCCCTGCAGGGTAAACCCGTTTTGATATTCGCAACGGGTAAGGCCGAGGCCCATGGCGAGCATGTCGAGGCTCACCTGCGCTCATTGATGGGCTTCTTCAAAGCCGAGGTTCGCGGTGACTTCATCTATGCGATGGACGGCGACTTCCCGGATTCGGCACCATCTGCGGAACTTCGGGAGCGGGTCGACCGCCAACTCGCACGCACTCTGGGCCATGGTTAGTTCAAGGAGAAGAACATGAAGTTTGCTTCCATCGAGAGCGCGGTTAAAGCAATCGCCGCCGGAGAGATGATCATCGTCGTGGACGACGAAGACCGGGAAAACGAAGGCGACATCCTCGTTGCCGCGGAGAAGGTGACGAACGATCATGTTGCCTTCATGATGCGTTATGCGCGCGGCCTGATCTGCGTTCCCTTGACCGGGGAGCGGTTGGACGAACTGGATATCCCGCTCATGGTGGAGCGCAACTCGGATTCCTTGCAGACGGCGTTCACGGTCTCAGTGGACCTGATAGAAGGCGTATCGACCGGTATTTCCGCAGAAGACCGCGCCAAGACCATCAGGGCGCTTGCCAACGCATCGACGATGCCGGAGGAGCTGTCCCGGCCAGGCCACATATTCCCCCTGCGGGCAAACCCGTCGGGTGTTCTCGGACGCGCCGGCCATACGGAAGCCGCGGTGGATTTCGCTCGGCTGGCCGGGCTCGAGCCAGCGGGTGTTATCTGCGAAATCGCCAACGACGACGGCACTATGGCGCGTCTTCCCGAGCTCAGCGAATTCGCCGCGCACCACGACCTTCTCATGGTGACCATCGAAGCCCTGATCGATTATTGCCGTGAGATCGATGAAAGCGGCCCTCGTGTAGAGGACGCAGCCGCGGCGGCGATGTCCAATGTTTCGTATCTGACGAGCAGACGTTCCACGTGCCCGCAGAGGGAGAGCGGAACTCCTGCGTTGGTGGTCTCCGATACACCAAAAGAAAAGCGCGTTTCGAAGGTGCCAGAGGCCCTCGTAACGTTAACGGACCTTGGATTCGCTGTGCGATGATTGGGCATGACAGACCGTGATCCACGTTATCGCCGCCACCGCTTTCCAGCTAAAATTATTGCCCACGCGGTGTGGCTTTATTTCCGCTTCCCTTTTAAGCCTGCGGATGGTCGAGGACATGCTGGCTGCTCGTGGGATCATTGTCTTGCACCAGACGATCCGCCTGTGGGCAGAGAAATTTGGTCGTACCTTCGCCAACAACAAGCTTCGATCCTACAACGCTGTAAAACGAGAGTTCATGCCGGATGTAGCGCTTCGGCTCCACCCTGTTCCACACCCCACCCCATGACCTCACCACGAGCCATCATCGCGAACTGGGAGTAGCAGCGATGAACCTATGGGCCCAAATTGCTCGCGCATCACTGACAAAACAGACCGGCGTCACGGGCTCGCCTCTTTGCCCTTAAGTCTAAGATTCCCGTCGAAGTGACGGCGAGGACCGGCTGCAACCCCTCAATTGCCCTGTTCGCCCGTCGATGGCGATAGGCGGACCTCATGCTTGGATACCGTTTCGGGAAGGAAGTGATGATGTGGAGAGTTGAGAGTGTCCCCCTCATTGACCATTTCTCGCTCAAAGGCACTTGCAGCGAGGAACTCGCGGAAGCGCTTTCCAGGCTTTCCCCGCAGTCACCAGCGCATGTAGAGGGCGATAAGACGATCGCCTACGATATACATGCGATCGCCAACGGCCCGATTGCAGTTATTGCTGCGCACTACGAGGGCGACCTCAAGGTACAGCACCTGGGACCGGCGGAGGCAAACATCATCATGCTTCCACTCCATGGGCGATCGGTCGTTACCGTGGACGGCAGACAAATCCCGTCGGAGGGAAGGCGTGGCGTTTTCGTGAACAGCATGTCGGCGAGTGCAACCCAGTTCATTGGGCCCAGAAAACATTTGGGTCTCAGGATCGCCCATGATGAATTGACGCGCCGCTTAGAACGTCGGCTCAATACGCCGATAAGAGGCAGCCTCGATTTCTCGCCAGAAATCGATCTGTCGGTCGGGTTCGGCTCTCTTTTGGTGCAACTGGTACCAGTGCTGTATGCTGGATTACGAGACGGAATCCTCCATCAATCACCGATAGCACTTAATCACCTCACCGAAACGACGATGGAGCTTTTGATCGAAGCTGCGCAGCATCGCTACTCACCTGAGTTATGCCGCGTTGCTGAACCACCCTTACCCAAGGCCGTTAAGCGGGCGATCGACTATATGCGTGCCAATATTGCTCGGCCGCTATCTCTTGAGGAAATCGCAACGGCCTGTGGTGTTAGCCGACGCACTCTTCAGAACGGTTTTCGCAACTTCCGAAATACGACCCCTCAGGCATTTCTGCAGCACCTTCGGTTTGAATCAGTGCATGAGGAGCTGATGAAAGGAGAGCCTGGCCTCTCGGTCACCCAGGTCGCTCTGAAATGGGGCTTCGTGCATAGAGGCAGGTTTTCTGCGGACTATCGGAAGCGCTATGGAGTACTTCCCTCGGAAACATTGCGTATATCATAGGCGGATTGCCGATCAGGCGGCGCGCTCGACCGTCTTGAAGGCGTGATAGCAATAGAACTCTCCAACAACTGGCTGGGCCCAATATCTGTCTTGCTGATGATCCCCTGAACGCAACGATGTTCCGATCTGCGCAACGCAGTTCCAAACCAGTACATGGGTTAATCATCTGGTAAGTGTGCCGCGCTCATCTCACACATAGCGGTCGACATCACAATGTTCTGAACCGCATCGCTAATGGAAGCCGGTGTAATTTTTAGTCCATGAGGAACATATGTCGAGACTGCCGCTATCTCTACTTTTAATGATTTTGGCAATTATCCCTTTGACGGCTTTCCTACTCATAGGAGTATCGACATCACTGGGCTATTACCACGAATACTCTACGTTTCGAAGCGCGCAAACAACGCAGCAACTTGGGCGGGAAGGTGGGTTCCTGGCCCAAGCTGTAGCGGCAGAAGCGTTTGCAGGCGCCGACGTCCGTCGGGCAAGACGAGCCGCATCGGACAGCGCTTTTACAGCGGTCTTTTCCGCTTACGACTCTTGGAAAAAGGCATTCGACGATCCGGCCATAGAGCGGGCAGTACAGATCATTCGGGAAAGGCGGGAGAATATCGACAGCTTCCGCCGGCGCGTCGATGACGGGACCGCTGGCGAGGCGGAGGGAGCCGTTGCCTTGCGCCCAGCTGCCGTTGCGGGTTTGGAGCTCGTCCGTCGCACTGGGGCGACTGTCAATGACTTGGACTTGGCACGTCAAATCACCGGTTTTCACGCGTTGATGCAGATCACGGAAGCAAGTTTGCTGGAGATCAGGCCGGGCCGAGCCTACATCAAAAATTCAGTAATGTCCGTCGATCTATTTTCGTCCCTCTTACAGTCGAAAAATCTAAAGCAGCTTTATGTGCCCACCATGCACGAATTTCTCCCTGCCGATCTCGTCAAATCGTATGACGACTTCGAGGCCAGCGCCGCAGGCAAGTTCATCGCGGACGTTCGCGATCAGATGTATGCGAACCAGCCGGGCGTTTCGTTCCCCGCCGAGACGTTGGATCGATGGAGTGAAATGACCCAACAGCGGGCTGCTTTGTTGACCGAACTCGTTATGCGCACCGGCGACAAGTTGGACGAGATGGCATCTCAGCGGTACGCCGATCTTCGCAATGCCTTTATCGGCTACTCCGGCGCCACACTTCTGATCATGTCGACGGTACTCATTCTGAGCATTTCGGTCGTTCGGAAAATTTCAAGCTCCATTCGAACACTGACAAGCCGGATGAAGGCACTCGCAGAAGGGAATACGTCGGCGCCGGTGCCCTTGACGATCCGACGCGACGAGATCGGCGACATGGCGCGTTGCCTCGAGTTTTTCCGCGGCGTGGCCATACAAAAAAATCACCTGGAGACATCCGCGGAAGCTGAGCGCGTTCGTTCTGACCAAGAGAAGCTGGATATTCAGATAAGGGCTGAAGAAGAAGCAGAAGAGCGCCTCGTCCGAGCGACGACGGCATTGGCAACCGGGTTGAAGCGGATGGCGGATGGAGACCTGATTTATGAGATCGACGAACCGTTAGCGCCACAGTTCGAAAGCTTGCGCAGGGACTTCAACGCATCCATTCGCCAGCTCCGGGACGCGCTTGTTACCGTCGGCCATTCAGTCGAAACGGTCACGAATGGCAGCTCGGACGTCTCGGCCGCATCTGAAAATCTTTCAAGACGCACCGAGCAGCAGGCGGCTTCGCTCGAGGAAACTGCAGCCGCGTTGGAGGAAATAACCGCCAACGTTGTATCGACGACAAAGAGGACGGCTGAGGCGCGCGGAGCCGTCCGACAGATGCGAGATCATGCGGAAATGTCCGGTCGCGTTGTGCGCAATGCTATCGGAGCCATGAACCGCATTGAAAACTCCTCTAAGCAGATTGCGCAGATCATTAGCGTCATCGACGCGATCGCCTTCCAAACGAACCTCCTGGCGCTGAACGCTGGCGTCGAAGCAGCGCGTGCTGGCGACGCGGGAAAAGGCTTTGCGGTTGTTGCCCAGGAGGTCAGGGAGCTTGCACAGCGCTCAGCGACAGCGGCGAAAGAAATCAAGGATCTCATCGGCAATTCAGCTCTGGCGGTCGACGAGGGCGTAAGGCTCGTGAGCGAAACCGGCTCGGGCCTGAGAACGATTGAAGAGCTTGTGCAGGATGTAAATCTTCATATGGACGCAATCGCAACAGCCTCCCAGGAACAATCGTCGGGCCTGCGCGAGATCAACGGCGCGGTTAATCATATGGACCATGCCACTCAAGAAAATGCGAACATGGTCGCGGAGATGAATTCTGCAGGATCACACCTCGCTCAAGAGAGCCAAAGCCTCGCCGCGCTGTTGAGACATTTCCACTTCGAGGAAAAGAGCGCGGATTTCCAGCCACAGACGGTGACGGGCGAACTTGGAAAGAGGTCCCCGGCCGGTCAGACAAGGGTTGGCCGCGGAAACTATCCGATGCGCCGCGGTAACCTAGCACTTGCGCCTTCGAACGATGATTGGCAAGCGTTGTAAATCTTAAAGGCGGCGTCGCCGACCGCAGTAAAATACGCATCTTGGCCGATTGTGAACGAGAGCGATATCCCGGTGGGGTAAGCGGCATAATACTCCGCCAAATGACTTGTGCGGTCCAAAAAAACCGTGGCTTGACACATGATTGTTCAGCCACGTTACAAGAGGACTGGCACATGACACAGATACGTCAATCGGAACTAACATCCCGCCTCGGACAGCTTGTAGAAACGCAGATGGCGACTGATGCTCAAACCATCCAGGGGCGTAACGTCTTACGCAATGCGGTCAATGCCAGTCCTCCGCTTGCCACGGGCATGGCATCGCCATTTTCGGAGGCCTCCGTTATCCGGCCATCGCATGGTCACGACGAGGATGTCGCTAATCTGGGGCAACCCTTTGAGAAGTCTTTTCGGGCGCCCCCCCGGCATTCTGAGTCAACCGTCGACATGCCATTCGACGCCGAAGAGATGTCCAGTGCCGTCGTGCTCGACGCCATCCCACTACCCGTCTTCTTCAAGAACAGGGATGGGGTTCACCTTGGTTGTAACAGGGCGTTTGAAAGCTTCTCCGGCCGCTCAAGAGCAGAGATTATCGGAAAAACCGTTTTTGATTTGGTACCCGCACCCATAGCCGAGACGTATGCCGCGTTGGACGAGGCGCTTTTTGCAAATGGCGGTGTTCAGCAATATGAAGCAAAGGCCACCGCGGAAGATGGTGGCGTGGTTGATCTTTTACTCAGCAAAACAGCGATCACTGATATCGCCGGTAACAGGATCGGCTTGGTTGGCGCGATGTTGGACATCACAGAACGAAAACGTGCGGAGCATGATCTCAAAGAGGCTCTTGAATTCGCAGAGGGAATTATCGCCGCCATTCCTGACGTTCTGTTCGAGGTAGATGCCGACGGTCGCTACCTGCAGGTCTGGGCAAGGAATCAGGAGCTCCTGGCGCAGCGAAAAGAAGTGCTGCTCGGTAAGCTTGTCCGCGATGTGCTCCCTCCAGATCAGGGCGACATCGCTATGCTGGCACTTGAAGAAGCCAATGAAACCGGCGCCTCCTACGGTCGGTGTGTCCGTATCGCCCTACCAAACGGCGAATCCCGTTGGTTTGAACTGTCGGTGGCAAAGCGACCAAGCAGCAATCACTCGACCGTCACTTTTCTTGTGTTATCCCGCGATATTACCGAACGAAAGCACGCCGAGGGAACAACTATTGAAGCTCGAGCCCGCCTCCTAAGTGTCCTGCAGACCATTCCTGACATGGTATGGCTGAAAGACGTAACAGGCAAATATCTGTTGTGCAATCATGCGTTCGAAGGATTGGTCGGCAAGGCAGAAGCGGAAATCGTTGGGAAAACGGACTATGATTTGTTTACTCCCGAACTCGCCCAGTTTTTTCGGGACAAGGATGAGGAGGCCATGCAAGCCGGCCGTATTCTCATCGATGAGGAACGGTTCACCGCTCACGAGGACGGCCGATCAGTGCTTTTGGAAACTCGTAAGGTTCCGGTATTCTCCGGGGGAAAGCTGACCGGGATTCTCGGCGTCGCCCGCGATATCACCGAACTGGACACGTCCCGTAAGAAAATCCGTCAGATGGCATTCTACGATTCTCTGACCGGCCTGCCTAACCGGACACTTTTCAATGAACGGTTACGCGAGATGATCAGGGACGCGGCTTCGGCGGGCCAGCGAGCCGGGGTGATGCTGGTCGACATGGACCATTTCAAAGCAGTCAATGACACTATGGGACATCCAGTCGGTGACGAGTTGCTGCGGCAGGTGGCGACCCGCTTGAAAGAAGGCGTCCGTACCAGCGACACAGTGGCGAGACTCGGTGGCGATGAGTTTGCTGTCTTGCTTCCGAATGTTAAGGACAATGACGATTTGGCTCAAATTGCCAGCAGAATGCTCGCCGCATTCGGAGAACGTTTCATGCTTTCCGACAGGGAGTTCTTTGTATCCTGCAGTATTGGGATAGCGGTATTTCCAAATGACGGCGACGCACCCGACGATTTGGTGAAATATGCGGATTCTGCAATGTATTTAGCAAAGCGTTCGGGGCGTAGCAACTTCCGCTTTTACTCAAGAGATCTCACGATTGGGGCTGAAAAGCGCCTGGCGCTAGAATCAGACCTACGCCTTGCTATGAAACATGGGCAACTTGAACTCCATTATCAACCAAAGGTCCTTTTGGACAACGGAAAGGTGATCGGTTCAGAAGCCCTGCTTCGATGGCATCATCCGAGGTTGGGAATGATCCCTCCGGGCGAATTCATTGGTGTCGCCGAGGAAACCGGATTGATCATCGATCTGGGACGATGGGTGCTGCATGAGGCGTGTCTGACTGCTGCCGTCATGAACGCAGATGGACTGCCCCCGCACAAGATCGCGATAAATTTGTCTCCCAAGCAGTTTCAATGCCCGCATTTGTCGCAAACGATCGCGGACGTATTGCAGGAAACCGGTTGTCGTGCGGAGTGGATCGAGGTCGAAATAACTGAGAGCCTCCTGCTCCACAACTGTGAGGGCGTTTCGACGACACTCTCTCAATTGCATGCGAGCGGAATTTCCATAGCGATCGATGATTTCGGCACCGGCTACTCATCTTTGAGCTATTTGGCCAACTTTCCCATTGATACCCTCAAGATCGACCGGTCATTCATCAATCGATCCGACAAGCGTAGTCGGGAACTGGTGAAGGCAATTCTCTCGATTGCGCGTTGCCTAGGGCAAAATGTGGTCGCTGAGGGCGTGGAGACGGTTGAACAAGAAAAATTCTTGACTGAAAGCGGCTGCGCTGTGGCACAGGGCTTCTACTATAGTAAGCCCATTCCGAAGTCCGAACTTCTCGTCGCGAACGCACGCCCCTGAGGGCATCGTGACGGCAACGGACCTTGGGATTTGTCGTGCGATGATATGGCATGATGGATCGTGATCCACTTTGTCGCCGCGAGCCCTTCTTGCTGAAATTATTGGCTACGCGGTGTGGCTTTAGTTCCGTTTCGTTTTTGAGCCTGCGGATGGTCGAGGACATGCAGGGCCGCTCGTGGGATCATTGCCTCGCACCAGACGATTGGCCTGTGGGCAGGGCACTCTGGTCGTACCTTCGCCAACGACATTCGCCGCCGCAGTTCCGGTCGGCTCGCCCACAAGTGGCATCTGGATCAGACCGGTGTTTCGATCCGTGGCAATAAGCATTGGCTCGGACGAGCCGTAGATCAGGACGGATTTGTTCTGGATGTGCTCATACAAAGCCAGCGACGTACCAGACGGCCATGCGAGCCGCACATCAGCCGGCTGCCGACCTCGTTCCATTCCAATCCTGATTGTCGCGGTGCCGCTGTTGATTGTGCGCGTGAAGCATGCGCTCGAGGCCGACGCATAAACGTCACGGAACCTGATGTCCCAATGTGAGGGACGAGGCGGACCGTCATTTTCACGCTATAAGGAGCGCAAAAATAGCCACTTTATCAAACTATCCCAGTTGCTTAGCTAAAATCACGTAAGCTGAATTATGGAACATCCATATCGTACGAAGCATCGGAGGAGATGAGCCAGATGTCGGAGGCCGCACGGGCCGACAGGGCAAGCAGACAATCGTTTAGCCGGTCTCTATTCGTCTTCTGCCCGGGCGTGCCAGCAAGGCCGCATAAGTGCGAAACACACGAGAAGTTCCGATGATGGCGCGTCAGCCAGTGGAAATGTATCGTGCGACACGCGACAAACCGTAGGAGATGAAATTTCGCTGTACGAAGCCGACAGCTTTCAAATCCCCAGCTCGTAATGCGCGGCAGAGTTCGTCTAGCTCCTCTTTCAAGAAGCGGGTTTCATCTTCCCACATACGGTCAACAAAGGTGTACCAGACCCGGGAAGCCTGGAAGTAGAAGCGATCATGAATGTCACGAACCGCAGAATTGCCAATCAGTGCGTTGACGGCGAAGTGAAGCTCGTGATTGATCTGGAAGAACTGCTCGAAATCGCGAGATTGTAACAGCTCTTCAACGCGAGGGATCAGCGCCTCGATATCTTCGAGAGACTTGGCCGCCCGCTCCGGCCTGCCGAAATCACCGATCATCTCGCTGAGTTTCAGGCGGAATGCGTAGACATCCTTGAACTCCTGGAAGTCGACTCCGGTGACCGTCGTGCCGACGCCGTTACGCGTCTCAACCAAACCTTCATAGTCGAGCCGCTGTAATGCTTGTCGAATCGGAGTTCGGCTCACCTTGAATTCCGCCGCAAGCTCGGTCTCGACCAGCAGCTCGCCGGGACGATATTGCAATAGGCAGATTCTGTCGCGGAGAACGCGATGGATTTCGGTCGCCTGCCCACGCGGAGGCGCGGCTCGTGGCGTCTCGCGCCTGAATGCAGCAGCTTTAGCCATCAGCTCTCTCTGAAAAGGCGGCCATATTTGTCGTTCCGGTCATTGACGCCCGCCAGACGCAAACAATCCCACATCATTGCCTGGTTGCTCGTGATTACCGGCTTTCCGGTCTCGGCTTCAAGTGCCTTAATAATATCTACAGACCGAAGAGCTCCACAGCTAATGAAAATCGCGTCCGATCCAGGTCGATCCACCTGCCTTGCAAACTCGAAGATGTAGTCCGGCGTGACGCGCACCATATCCTCGTCATTCTCGATGTTCAGCCCCTGAATGTTCAATACTTCGAACCCGCGCTCTTCCATATAGACGCGCTCGATCTCGTTGACCGGATCGACGTAAGGCGTCGCGACGGTGATCTTCTTGCCGTTCACGGCATTCAAAGCCCGCATGACCCCCGAAATGATGGAAGTCGGCTTAGCGCCAGGCGCACCGCGCGTGAGCTCCGCAAACACATTGTCTTCGCCAATCACAACGCTGCCAGAGGTACATCCGTAGCAGATAACATCAAGCTGCACTTCGGGGACAATCAGTGCGGCGGCATCTCCGATGCCCGACGCCATGGCGGACAGGGTTCCTACATCCACCCGGTTCGCCATGGGCGCTCGCTGAAAATGCACCCCTACTCCTTCCGGAGCCAGCTTGAACATGTCCTCTTCGATGGTCTGCTCCATGGCCAGGAGCACAAAGCCTATCTTCGCCCTGTGATGACGACCCGCATCAAAACGAATGCCGCCACGCCCGAGGGAATCTTCAACCGCGCCAGTCTTTTGCATAACCGAAACTCCGTCTCCCTACCAACCTGTACACAGCAGCTTTGAATGCCGCAATATTTATCGCTTAAAATTGCCAAACAAGAGTGATTGACAGAATTTTTGGAGCTGTTTACTCATTGCTATATCCAACCTGCATACAGCTCGGAGAAGGCGGAGATAGATGAGACCAGGCAGAGAACGTACCGAGAAACTCAAGAATGCTCTTCAGGCAGCCGGGTTTGAAAGCGCCATCCTGACGAACCCGGATTCCATCGCCTACTTCGGTGAATACCTCGACTATCTTGGAATCGACTTTGGGCGCCCAACCTTGATGACCGTCCCAGTAGACGGCGAACCGACCATCATCACACCGCTGATGGAGTCGGAAATGTGTGGCCGCATGAGCTGGGTCACCGATATCCGTCCTTGGAGCGACGGCATCGACGACGAATGGCGCAGCGTCCTCAAGTCTGCGGTCGAAGGCAAGTCGCGCCGGGTCGCCATCGAGCGGCGCTCAATCCCGGCCCTCGTGGCAAATGATCTGCTTCCCATGCTTCACGGTGCAGAAGTGGGCGATGCTGGCGCCCTCATATCGGAAATTCGGATGATCAAGTCGGCCGATGAGATCGAAATCATGCGCAAGGCTGGGGAAGTCGCGGTCGCGATGGTTAAGGGAGCTCGCGAAGTGATCGCAGAAGGAGTTCCGGAGTATGAGGTGGCGCTGGCAGTAATCGCCGCTGGAACGCGGAAAGCTGCTTCCTTCCTGGATGACAGCAAGGATCGCTTCGTCTCGCCGACCATCTATAATCTGCAGATCCTGCAGTCCGGCACGGACGTCTGCCTCGTTCACCGCCGTTCTTCTGTGCGGGAACTCAAAATGGGCGATCCGGTCTACCTCTGCTTCTGCGGCATCGCGAATTTCCGTAACTACAAGCTTGGTTTCGACCGCGAATTCTTCGTCGGCAGCGCTACCGATGAACAGGCACGGGTCTACGAGACCGCCGTCGCCGCTCAGCAGGCTGCACTCGCGGCAATCAAGCCCGGCATCGCATGCGAGGAGATCAACGCGGCAGCCGAAGCAGTCTATACGGAGGCTGGCTTCTCAGCAGGCTACCGGACGGGTCGCTCGGTTGGTCAATCATTCCTTGAGTCGCCCGAACTCAAGCGCGGCGAAAAGCGACTTCTCGAAGCAGGGATGACCTTCGCCGTCGACGGCGGCATCACGATCGAGGGCAGCTTCGGCGGCCGCATCGGCGACTCGATCGTCGTCACTGACAATGGATTCGAGTACCTGACAAACTACCCGCGCGGACTTGCAGTCGTTTGAGGCGGTGCATTGGGCACCTCCGTACAGCTCGTCACCATTGAGAACCCATAGGGCTAAATGCTGTCGCGCCGACCCTTGAGGGAAAGCATCGAGAAACCAAACAAATTGCGGCATAGCCGCTCTCAATCCAGTTCATCCAAACCGGCGCCAAGATCGGTCAATCCAGAGGAGTAACAGGAATGACACGAATTTCTACTCTGCTCGCGGGTATCGCACTCGTCAGCATCGCTACATCGTCCACGACTACCTTAGCAGCCGACCAGCTCGTGATTGCATCTTTCGGCGGTGCCTATACGGCAAGTCAGTCGAAGGCCTTCATCGAACCGTACATGGCAGAGAGGGGCGCAAAAGTCCTGACCGCCGACTACAATGGCGGTCTCGCTGAACTCCGGTCCCAGGTGCAGTCCGGCAACGGTGCATGGGACGTCATCGATCTCGAGCTGCAGGATGCTTTGAGAGCCTGCGACGACGGTCTCATCGAGAAGATCGACCCGGCACAACTTGCGCCCTCAGCCGACGGCACTGCCGCGTCCGACGATTTCCTGCCGGGCACCCTAATGGATTGCGGCGTTGGCACGATCATGTGGTCGAATGTCATCGCTTATGACAGGACTAAGTTCCAGAACGGCGGACCCAAGACGATCGCCGACTTCTTCGATCTCTCCAAGTTCCCGGGCAAGCGCGGGCTCAGCAACAAGCCCAACGTCAACCTCGAGTGGGCGCTCATGGCGGACGGCGTTCCAAACGACAAGGTCTATGAAACCCTGGCGACCAAGGAAGGTCTCGACAAGGCATTCGCCAAGCTCGACACCATCAAGAAGGATGTAGTGTTTTGGGGCGCGCATGCCCAAGCGCCGCAGCTGCTAGCAGATGGTGAGGTCGTCATGACCGCAGCTGCCAACGGCCGCATCTATGACGCCATTTCCAAGGAGAACAAGCCCTTTGAGATTGTTTGGGATGGCCAGATCTGGAACCTCGACGTCTGGGCAATCTCGAAGGCCTCCAAGAACAAGGATGCTGCGCTTGATTTCGTGAAGTTCTCGACCACTGGTGAGCGCCTTGCTGACGTAACCAAGTACATCAGCTACGGTCCTGTCAGAAAGTCCTCTCAGAACCTGGTACCAGAGGCGATCCGAACCAGCCTGCCGACCTACGAAGCCAACTTCAAGACGTCGCTAGCCAACGATCTCGAATTCTGGGCAGATCATCAGGATGAGATCAACCAGCGCTGGGCAACCTGGATGGCAAAATAGTTCGTTCTCGAATTCACATGGATGGCCGGGGGGATACCTCTGGCCATCCGATTAGACGCGGTGGCCGCGCCAGCAGCACTAGCCAGAATGAGAGATCATGAATTCCGACAACAAAGCGTTCGTGAACTTCCACGAAGTGCAAAAAAGCTATGATGGAACTTCCCTCGTCGTGAAGTCCCTCTCCCTTGCGATAGCGAAAGGCGAGTTTCTTACAATGCTTGGCCCTTCCGGCTCAGGCAAGACAACGTCGCTGATGATGCTCGCGGGATTCGAGCGCCCAACGGGCGGAAAGATCGAGGTCGGCGGTCGCGATCTGACCCACCTTCCTCCACACCGACGCGACATCGGCATGGTATTCCAAAACTATGCGTTGTTTCCGCGTATGACGATCGAAGAGAACGTCGCGTTTCCGCTCGTCGCGCGCAAGATGCCAAAGCCGGAAATAGCGACGCGGGTTCGCGAAGCACTCGAACGAATCCGGATGGGCGCCTTCGCCCAGCGTCGTCCCGCACAGCTCTCCGGCGGCCAACAGCAGCGTGTGGCCCTTGCCCGTGCCCTCGTGTTCGAGCCTTCGCTGGTTCTCATGGACGAGCCCCTTGGCGCCTTGGACAAACAGCTTCGCGAGCACATGCAGATGGAAATCAAGCATCTGCACGAGGAACTCGGCCTGACGGTCGTATACGTCACGCACGACCAGGACGAAGCGCTCGCGATGTCGGACCGCGTCGCGGTTTTCAACAACGGCATCATTGAGCAGGTTGGTCCGGCCCGCGCGATCTATGAATCGCCCGAGACGGTATTCGTGTCCTCGTTCGTCGGCGAGAACAACCACCTTATCGGAACCGTAGCTTCGGTCTCCCAAGGCCAGTGTGTCGTCACCCTGGGTAAGTCCACGATGCATTGCGTCGCGGTCGGCTCCCTGAAGCGGGGAGACGGCGCGGTCTTGTCGCTCCGACCCGAGCGCGTCTCGCTCATTCAGGATGGCGTCAGCTTCGCGAACACGGTCAGCGCCACCGCGAAGGAAGTCGTTTACTTCGGCGACCATCTTCGCCTGTCGTGTCAGCTCGAAGACGGCCAGACTCTGACTATGAAGCAGCCCAATCGAGACGGTATCGCTCAGATAACCGTAGGCCAATCGGTGGTGCTTGGCTGGCAAGCTACCGATGCCCGGGCACTCCTATCCCAGGGAGGCGGTCATGGCTGATGCCTCTGCCGCCGCATTCGCAACGCCTGAAGAGATCAATCGTCAGGTTGCGCGCTCTCGACGCAGCGAAATGCGCAAGGGCCTGCTACTTCTGGCACCTGCTCTGATTTTCCTTTTCTTTACGTTTCTGCTTCCCCTGGGATACATATTTCGTCTGAGCGTCTACGATCCCACGATCCATGACGGCCTTCCGCGAACGGTAGAAGCACTGCGAACCTGGAATGGGAACGACCCACCGGACGAACAAACTTTCCAGGCCCTCGCAGACGACCTGATCGATGCTCGTAAAGCAGACACCGTGGGATCCATTGCCAATCGACTGAACGTCGAGGCAGCGGGTCTCCGGAGTGCCGTCACTAAGACCGCTCGACGGCTGGGTTCCAAGCCGCCTGCGGACCACTACTCGGAATGGTTTCAGCAGGCGGACCCAGTATGGGCCGAACAGAAAACCTGGCAGGCTATCAACCAATTGCGCAGCTCGGTCAGCGCTAATTACTACCTAGCCGCCGTCGACCTCCGGCGAGACGCTTCTGGCAGCGTTGAACTAGCGCCCGAGGAAAACCGCATCCATACGACCCTGTTTGCTCGGACATTCCTGGTGGCGTTTTCCGTCACGGCGCTGTGCATTCTTCTCGGCTATCCGGTGGCATACCTTATCGCCACGTCTTCGAAGGTGGTTGGCTCGATCATGATCGTGCTGGTTCTCCTTCCATTCTGGACATCCCTTCTTGTCCGGACGACCGGATGGATCGTTCTCCTGCAGTCACAGGGCGTCCTGAACGACATGCTCGTCTATCTCGGAATCATATCCGATGCGAATAGAGTAAGGATGATCTACAATCTCGCGGGCACGTTGATCGCGATGACGCATATCCTGCTGCCTTTCTTCATTCTGCCGCTCTACAGCGTGATGGTCTCGATTTCCCCTATTTACATGCGCGCAGCACAGTCACTGGGTGCCCACCGCTTCTACGCATTCTGGAAGGTCTACTTCCCCAACACCCTTCCGGGCGTGGGCTCCGGCGCGCTCTTGGCGTTTATCCTGGCCGTTGGGTACTACATCACTCCTGCCCTGGTCGGAGGACAGTCGGGCCAAATGATCTCCAACATGATCGCGTTCCATGTTCAGTCATCTCTCGACTGGGGACTGGCAGCGGCACTTGGCATGATCCTTCTGTCGGTCGTTCTTGTGCTCTACGCCATCTACCACCGCTATTCCGGCGCCAACCGTCTGGTGAACTGAGGAAGACACATGCACAGTTATACTATCGAGACGGTCTGGTCGGTTCTCTTCAGGATAATCTGCTGGGGAATCCTTATCTTCCTGATCGCACCGATCTTCGTGATCGTTCCGCTGTCGTTCAACGCGGAGCCCTACTTCACATTCACCAGCGGAATGCTGCATTTTCAGTCGGAAGCATTCTCCACTCGCTGGTACGAGGCCTTCGTATCGGATACGGGCTGGATGGTAGCCGTGCGAAACAGTTTCTTCGTCGGCATTCTCTCAACGCTACTTGCGACGACGCTAGGCACTCTCGCAGCGTTGGGCCTCAATAAGCCTCTTCCCATGCGTAGCCTGATTGTCAGCCTTCTGTTGGCTCCCATGATCGTGCCGATCGTCGTATTGGCGGCCGGAACCTACTTCGTATTCGCAAAGGCGGGTCTCGTGGACAGCTACCTCGGGCTCGTGCTTGCACACTCCACATTAGGCCTGCCGTTTGTGGTGGTGACCGTACTCGCGAGTCTTTCGAATTTCGACCAGGGTCTTGTGCGCGCAGGTCTGATCTCCGGTGCCCACCCAACAATGGTTTTCCGGCGTGTCACACTTCCACTGATCGCCCCCGGGGTTATGTCAGGAGCTGCTCTCGCATTCGTCACGTCGTTCGACGAGGCGGTGATCACGCTCTTCCTGTCGCCCAGCCCCGGCTACTACACTGTGCCTCGCAAGATGTGGTCCGGCCTGCGCGAGCAGATTAGTCCCACGATCCTGGCTGTCGCGACGACGTGGATCGTGTTGTCGCTTGTTCTGATGGGGCTAATGGGCGTGCTCCGCCGCCATTCGGCCAAACGCTCTGCCAAGCCAGTCGACTAGCGGTATCTGGAACACGCCATGACCGAATACGTAGGCAAGGATGACCCGCTGACGATCCTAGTCGGCAACAACCTTGGCCGTACAACGTGGGTTTCGCAGGTGCCCGTGGCGAGGCTTGTGCACTCCGCGGTTATTCCGAACGAATTCGCGACGCCGCCACTGCCGGATAAGGGCCCCGCCGACAGCGTTCGGCAGGTTCTATACGGACTCGTGTCGGGCGCGCGAGTTCGAAGGGTCGAAGAGGGCGTGTCGGTTATCTCGGAGTTCGACAGTATCCTGTCGTTTCTAAAGCCCGCGCCAAAGCGCGCGCTCCGACCCGTTCTCGCTCATATCCGGGAAATCATTCCCGATAACATGGCGATACGCGCCGAAAGGATATTTTGGCACACCCGGGAGACCTTGGGGTTCAGAGTTCACATCCCTGTCGACTATCCGTGGCGCCTTATCTCCGGACACGCGGAATATGAGGCGTGCAGCCTGGCGCTCGACATTTGCAACCAAATCGTCAGCACGAAATCTTACCCCGCTGCTGAATACTTTCCGACGGTGCAGGAATTGAGCGCTGGCGACTTGAGGGTCTGGCTTGAAGCCCTTTGCGCTTCCCACTCGTTCACCAAGCTCGCTGCAGAGTTCTACGTTGGAATTTCGCCCGAGGAAGAACGCGAAATCTTCCTCGGGCTAGCAGAGGGCTGAAGGGCAAGGAAGCCGGAAGACTGTCCCTGCGGATTAGCGGGTGACTAGAGGAACGCCGCGACTTGCGCTCGTCCGCTATGCGCAGGATCTTACGGCTCACGAAGTGTCAGCGACGATCGCAGTCAGCTGTATTTCCACCAACGCGCCACCTGGGAGCGAAGCCACTCCCACCGCCGCGCGAGTGCCAATCCCGTCAGGTCCCAACTCCCGGCAAAGCCAATTTGAAGCATGATCAGCAACGCGAGAGTGCTGATTGAAATCGTCCGTCGCTGACACGAACACAGTCATAGTCAACACGCTGCTGATCATCTCTCCGTCCCGCAGCAAACGGCGCGCCGCCGCAATTGCGTTGGAAACAGCCAGTTCAACTGCGTCTTTCGAATCCTCAGCGCGCTGATCATTCGTGAAGGTGCCGGTGTGAATGAGACGACCTTCCCTTCGAGGCGTCATCCCAGACGTAAACACCATGTCCCGATGCCGTTTTGCTAGGACGTAGTTGCCATTCGCTATCAGCGTGAGGCCATCCGTGGCAGCCCCGGTAGTAACGCTTTCCATGAGACGGCTCCCTGCCAAATCTAACTATGATAACGATCAGCTCAGTTCGAAGCTTTCTCCCGCGGTCCTGTAGGCAGCCTTAAGCGTGTTCGCCATGAGCATGGCTATGGTCATCGGCCCAACACCTCCCGGAACAGGCGTAACAGCTCCTGCCACGCTTGCGACTTCCTCAAACGCAACGTCGCCGACGAGCCGCATTCTGCCTTCCCCCAATTCCGTTGCCGGAACACGGTTGATGCCGACATCGATAACCGTGGCGCCCCCCTTAACCCAGTCGCGCTTGACCATTTGAGGCCTGCCGACCGCCGCTACGAGAATGTCAGCCTCTCGGCAGACCACGCTTAGATCCTTGGTTCGAGAGTGAGCGACTGTCACGGTTGCGTTCGCCGCGAGGAGAAGCTGACCCATTGGCTTCCCGAAGAGGTTCGACCTACCAATAACGACCGCCCTCAGGCCCGAAAGATCGGGGCCGTGAATCGCACGCACCAGCACCATAGCTCCCGCCGGGGTGCAGGGAACGATGCCAGTGGTGAGGTCGCCGACCGCCAGCTTGCCAGCATTGACCACACCAAGACCATCGACATCCTTTTGCGGCAAGATTGACTGAACAATCAACCCGCTATCGAGATTTGGCGGCAAGGGCAACTGTACCAAGATCCCGTGAACATTGGCGTCGTTGTTCAGCCGTTCAATCAGTTCGGCGAGTTCAGACTGGGTGGTCTCCTCAGGCAGCGTAAACTGGAAAGATGCGAAGCCGCACTCCTTCGCCATCTTGCTCTTGGCGGCGACATAGGTGTGGCTCGCAGGATCGTTTCCAACAATCACAACTGCCAGACCGGGCTTTACACCTTTATCGGCGTCGAGAACACCAGCTGCCCGCTTCACCTGCGCCACCACGGAGGCCGCAACAGGCTTTCCCTCGATCAGCGTCGCTTGCGTCATCCCATCCGCTCCGACGCGAAGCTGCCCGGGCTTGCGGGGAAGACCACTGTGCGGTTTCCATTCATGAACACTCGGTGGTGGATATGCGCGTGAATCGCGCGTGCAAGGACCTGACTCTCGACGTCTCTGCCAATCGATACGTAGTCATCTGCGCTTTGCGCATGGGTAATTCGGACGGTGTCCTGTTCGATGATCGGACCCTCGTCGAGATCCGCCGTAACGTAGTGCGCAGTTGCGCCGATAAGCTTCACGCCCCGCTCGTAAGCCTGCTTGTACGGATTGGCACCCTTGAAGCTGGGCAGAAACGAGTGGTGGATGTTTATGATCTTTCCCGACATCTTCGCGCACATGGCGTCCGAAAGCACCTGCATGTATCTCGCCAGCACGACGAGCTCGGTGCCCGTCTGCTCAACAATCTCAATGATCTGCGCCTCGGCCTTGGGCTTATTTTCTTTCGTTACCTTGATGTGGTGGAACGGGATGTCGTGGTTCACCACTACCTTCTGGTAATCAAAGTGGTTGGAGACGACGCCAACGATATCGATCGGAAGCGCTCCGATCCGCCAGCGGTAAAGTAGATCGTTCAGGCAATGCCCAAAGCGAGACACCATGAGGAGAACCTTGGTCCTCTGGGTCTGGACATGAAGCTCCGTGGCCATTTGGAACTTCTCTGCGATCGGCTTCAATGCTTCCGCAAGGGCTTCCGCTCCGACGCCATTCTCAGAAATGAACGACACACGCATGAAAAAACGGCCCGTACTGAGATCGTCAAACTGAGAACTGTCGATGATGTTACATCCGGCGTCGAACAGGAAGCCGGAGATTGCTGCCACGATACCTCGTGTAGACAGACAAGTCGCGGTGAGCACATAGGTGGTCATTACTTACCTCCGAATGGTAAATTGGATCCGGCCAGCTGATGGACGGCACTTTGGACATCAGATTGGGAATGCGCAGTGGCCCGCGCGCGGACTGGTACGTCAGGCGGAAGGCTTCAAGTAGCTGTGGAACGCGTCCAGATCGACATTTCCTCCAGAGACAACGGCAACGACAGTTTTTCCTTTCCAACGTTCAGCATTACACAGAACGGCAGCGACAGCGGCAGCCCCGCCCGGCTCGGCAACGAGCTTCAAATGATCAGCCAACGTCTGCATCGCCGAAACCACGTTTTGCTCCGAGACCGCAAAACCACCTGCCAAGAGCGTCTTGTTTATGGGAAACGTTTTCTCTCCGGGAATCTGCGTCACTATCGAGTCGCATATTGAGGAATGACCGGGATCATTGCCCACCCGTTCTCCCGAGAGCAGCGATCGACGGGTGTCGTCGAAGTATTCCGGCTCCGCGGAATAGATAGTGGTTTCCGGCGACAGCTCTTTCATAGCTGTCGCGATGCCAGCGATCAGCCCGCCTCCGCCCGCAGGGCACACCAAGGCGTCGGCCACGATGTTTCGCTTGGAAAGTTGGTTGGCAACTTCGATCCCGATGGTGCCTTGTCCGGACATCAGAATGTAGTCGTCGTAGGGGGGAACGAGTACGGCTCCCGTCTCTTCTGAAATGTCACGAGCAATTTTAGCCCGATCGCCTGTGACCCGGTCGTACGTGATCACCTTTGCGCCATACTCGGCGGTATTGCGCAACTTCACTGCGGGAGCATCTTCCGGCATCACGATTGTTGCCTTCACCCCAAGCTCAGTAGCTGCGGCCGCAACTCCCTGTGCGTGATTTCCGGAGGAGAAAGCAACGACCCCGGACGCTCGTTCCTGTTCCGTGAGCGACGAAATCTTCACGTAGGCGCCGCGGATCTTGAAGGATCCGGTACGCTGCAAGCACTCCGCCTTGACGAGAAGACGAAAGCCTAGGTGCGTGTTGAGCAGCTCGGATTCCAGCAGAGGCGTGACGCGCGTTACGCCTTTGAGAGTGCGAGAAGCCTTGGAGATCATATCGTAGTCGAGCATTTCGTAACTTTCTGAATGCATGTCAGGCGGGCCCTAATAGCGGCCCACGAAGCGGTGACAATCTTGTGCGTAGTCGTGACAGGTTTGCTCAAAGAGACTCAAGTCTTCTGGCGTGTCGCAGTAGCTCATGACGAGGCGAAACCATTCCTTGCCGCTGCCGAGTGGCCAGGGCCGCAGGATCAAGCCCTTGTCAGCCAACGCACGCGTCAGTCCCCGAGGAATTGAAACGAAGATCTCGTTGATCGCAATCGGATGCGCGAACTCGATGCCTTCACAAGACTTCAATGCAACCTCGATGCGGGCAGCATTGCGGTTGGCCTGCGTCGCATTTTTCCGCCACAAGTCGTTCTCGAGAAAGCTGAGAAGCTGTGCCGACATGAAGCGCATTTTGGAGGAAAGATGTCCTGCCCGCTTGTGCATGTGGCCGAGGACCTTGGCGAGGTCCGGGTCGAACGTGATGACCGCCTCGGCGTTCATCGTGCCGTTTTTGGTGGTGCCAAGCGTCAGGATATCCACTCCAGCTTGCCACGTCATCTGAGCAGGCGTCGCCTGCAAAGACACCAACGCGTTCGAGAACCGGGCGCCATCGAGGTGTACCTTCAGCCCAGCCCGATGTGCTGTTTCACTTAGGTCGCCAAGTTCTGCCAGTTCATAAAGTGTCCCTGCCTCCGTTGCCTGCGTGGCGCTGACAGCGCTGGCCGCCATATGGTGAACGTTCCCAATGCCGTGGCTACTCAAGGCTTCTTCAAGCGTCTTCGCCGATACCTTGTTATGTTCACCTGGGAGAAGGGTCATACGCCCGCCGCCACTATAGAATTCAGGCGCGCCGCCCTCGGTGGTGACTATGTGTGAAGCCTGGTGACAGAAAATGGTACCATAGGGCGGTGTGATGGCACCAAGCGCTAGACCGTTGCCTGCCGTGCCCGATCCAACCGGAAAAATGTAGGATTCGCGTTCGAAGAAATCCGAGTAGGCTGATTTGAGCCGCGCGGTCACCTGATCTGCCCCGTATGCCGTCTCAACGCCATGATTGCAGGCGAGCAACGCATTCATGACCTGATCACAAACGGGCGAACCATTGTCGGAATTGAAGTGGTAGGTAGCGATCTCACGTCCTCCCATCCGGAGCGAAGCCGCCGCCGTATTCCGCGGAGGCATCTTCCAGCACTTCCCAAAGGTAGTCGGCGGACGCGAAGTCTGTGAGGAGGTGAAGCCCTTTGGAAGGGGCGCCGATCTCTCTGATGATTACCGCCCCGATGCGTGCGACGATGGTCTGTGCGATTTCACCTTCCGGGAAGTTCGCGAGACGAAGATCGACGCCACAAATCTTGGCCATCATCTCCGGCACTCGTGTGCCCTCAAGGAAGAGCCAGCTGTGGCTGTCAGCGCGTGGCAGCGGATATCCCATTCGAGCGGAGCTTTCAGTGCTTCCTTTCGCCCACGTGGCCTCAAGTTCCGCAGAAACGGATCCGGGGGATTTCCTGCTGTCCAGGACGAGATACTCTTCCTTTCCAAGTCTGGCGACAACCGTGCCATCTGCGAGCGTCACCGCCCTGTTGGGCCGGTCCGGTATGGCGGAAACTTGAGACGCGGTCCAATCGCTCGTTCCAGCGCCCTTAAAGCCTGTCCTTCCGATCGGTGTGAGATCATGGATCAGTACGCTTGCTTGCGCGCCGAGTACGTTGCGGCGCTCACTGATCCGGTGCGCAAAAGGGCTCCTAGCGATCGCAGCCATATTACATCTCCTGCCGCTTGTTGTCGGGATCGTAGAAATGAGGGGAAACAACTTCAGCTGAGTGCTGACTTCCGTCGCTCGCACGAATGATGATCCGGCTTCCCGGGCTTGCGTCCTGGCGATCCGCGTAAGCAAGACCAATGACCTTGGAGAGTGTTGGGGAATGGGTCAGCGATGTGACGAACCCAACGATCTCATTGTTCTTCACCACAAGATTGGATTCCTGCAGAGGCGAAGACGGCATCCGGTCTAGCGAAAAGCCAACCAACTTTCTACTCGACAGAGTTTTGTCTCGAATTTCGAGGCTTCGCTTGCCGACAAAGAATGGCTTTGACTTTGCGACGGCCCAAGTCATGTCGAGCTCTTCCGGCGTGGTCATCCCGTCAGTGTCCTGCCCGACGATAACGTGCCCTTTTTCAAGTCGCATGACACGTTGAGCCTCAAGCCCAAACGGCTTGATCCCGTAATCCTGTCCCGCATCCCGGATTGCCCGCCAGAGTTCTGCTCCGTAGCGCGAGGGAACGTGGATTTCGTATCCCAGCTCCCCGATAAAGCCAACGCGGAAAACCCGGGCGGGAATTCCGGCAACCTTGCCCTCGCGATAAGCAAGATAGGGAAACTGCTCTGACGAGACATCAATGTCATCGGTCAACTTTTCCAAGACCTTGCGGGCATTGGGTCCGGCGAGATTAATCCCTGCATAAGCCGCAGTGACATTGACGATATCAACGTCGAGCCGCCACTGCGCGTTCCACCAGAGCATGTTCCGATAAATTCGGTCGACGCCCGTTGTGGTGGCCGTCACATAGAAATATTGCTCATCTCTACGGCATGCCACTCCATCGTCGATGACGGTTCCCGCCTCGTTGGTCATCAGGAGATATCGCGTCTTCCCAACGGGAAGCTTCACGTAGGCGAACGTGTACATCCGGTTGAGGAACTCAGCGGCGTCCGGCCCTCGTACATCCAGACCGCCAAGCGTAGAAACATCGATCATGCCCACGTTGTTTCGTGCGTTGAGAACCTCGGCTGCAATGCTCTGTTTGTCAGATGCGCCTTCCCCATAGAAGGCCGGACGCATCCAGTTTCCGGCGAGAAGCCACGATGCTCCTTCAGCTTCGTGCATTTCGTGCATAGGCGTGCGGCGCATGGGCGTGAACTTTCGTCCCGCCAGCGTAGCGATCTTCTCCGTCGTGACCGGAGGCCTGGCAGTTGTGACACCCACTTCGCTGATGGTCCGCCCGGTCTCCTTAGAAACGAGCATGGCGGTGGCCAGCGCGGCATGTCGGCCCTGGCTTGGTCCCATGCCCACGGTGGAGAAGCGCTTCACAAGCTCCAGTTCGCGATAGCCATCCGCTACAGCGTTCTTGATGTCCTTGACCTGCAGGTCCTCATCGAAATCGACAAAGTCTTTACCAGCCGGGTGTGGGAAGATGGGACGAGGATAGTTTGGTGACATGGCCGTTCGTGACGGGCGCAAGTACTGCGCGTTGACTGCGTATCTGCAATTCGCTGCGGATCTCGCACCTTGCGCCAGGCCGTCTGCGATGCAGCTGTCGAGGTCGAAGAACCCGTCGACGGATCCTGCAAGCAGCACTGCCTCGTCCTGCCCTGAGATCGTGAACTTCGCGGAAATGTCGTCGTACGAAAGCTTGCCGCGAGCCTGTAGCGGAAGCTGGTAGGCTGGAAGATATCCTACCGACATGCAGATCAGATCACAATCGAAGCGAAGGCGGTTTTTCCCGGCCCTTCCATTCGCATCGAGTTCCGCAACTTCAACCGCTTGAACGTGCCTGTGCCCAGCTGCTGGCATGGCTTCCCAAATGCACCAGCCATCGAGCAATTCTACATTTCTCGCTTTGACTTGCGCCCGATTTGGACCTTCAGCGTTCGATTTTCGGAGATCGCACACTGCTGCAACCCTGACGCCCGAATCGAGAAGATCCAGCGCGACACCGTATGCATCGTCATTCGCCGCCAGCAATACTGCCCGCTGTCCGGGCTTCACGCCATAGAGCTTGATCAGCCTCTGAGCAGCGGAGCCCTGCATGATCCCCGGCAGGTCGTTGTTGCGGAATTGCGATGGCTGTTCAATCATGCCCGTCGCGAAGATTACCTGCTTGGCCCGAAGCTTATAGAGTCGGTTGCCCCGAATGACCGGAAGCCAGTTGTCCGCATACCAAGCATTGCAGGTAGCGTCCGTCCAGACCTCGATTTTCGGATGCACCGCTACCTCATGTGCTAGGTCGCGCCCCATCTCCAGACGGGCATAGTTCGTCGCGCCGCCAATAATCGGATTCTCGTCGACTATGAGGACCGACGCGCCAGCATTTGCTGCGGCGATGGCTGCGGCCATGCCTGCAGGTCCGGCTCCCACGACGAGCACGTCATACCAGCCGTACGCTTTGTCGAAGTAGCCCTCGGTGGGCTGCTGGATATCCAGCTTGCCTAAGCCTGCCTTGGCTCTGATACGCGGCTCCCAAACTCTCTCCCATACGCCCTTGGGCTTGAAGAACGTTCGGTAGTAGAATCCCACAGGCATGAACCGGGAGAAGCGGTTCATCACAAACCCGCTGTCCTTCCGCGCGGAATGGCTTACGTTCTGAGCCCGCACCACGAGTCCTTCAGAAATCGGGTGCCTGTCAGCGAAAACGCTGACTTCATTTCCGATCTGCACGAGCGTATTGGCGTCTTGAGCAGCCATCGTCAGAACACCGCGCGGCCGATGGTACTTGAACGATCGCGACAGGATCCATTCATCGCTAGCGGCGAGCGCCGACGCGATCGTGTCTCCGGCAACGCCTTCGAACTCTTTGCCATCGAAAGTAAAACGGATTCTCTTCGACGAGTCGATGAGCTTTCCCTGTCTAGCCGTCCGAGCGCTCATTTGACTTCTCCCAGTGGGCCATCCGCAGGTACGGCGAAAGTGGCAAGAATTTCGTCAGTCACAGTGTTTCGCTCCGCGAGGAACCAGTAGTTCGATGGCGTATGGCACCACCATTCGCGAACAACGCCCGCTGTGTTGTTCGACATCCAGAGATAGTCCGACCATTCCTTGTCACTGACACTTGTCGGATCCACCTCGTGGTGCACCTCGCCATGGCACTGGAACTCGGTGATGTTGCGGGGCCCATTGAGAGGGCATATCATGATTTTCACGTTTTGCTCCTCAGTGGCTGGCGGCGGTAGCGCCCATTTCGTTGACCAAATCGAAGCGGTCGAAGCGATCGAGTTGGAAGGGCTGTATTTCTTCAGGAACGCGGTTGTCGGCTATGGCCTTCGCCATGAAAAAGCCGCTGGCGGGCGTCGCCTTGAAGCCCCACGTGCCCCAACCCGCATCGAGCCAGTAATTCGAGATCGGGCTCTTCCCCATGATCGGACTGTAGTCAGGTGTCATATCGGTGATGCCTGCCCACTGACGGAGCACTTTAAGCTCGCCGATAAAGGGAAATAGCTCCAATGCCGAGGCCGCAAGACCCTCTTTGATCTCGAGAGTTGAGCGGGTGCTGTAGAGCTCGTACGGATCGGAACCGCCCCCGATCACAAGCTCGCCTCTCGCTGATTGCGAGATGTAGCAATGGAGGGCGGTTGAAGAAACCATCGGGTCAAGGAAAGGCTTGACCGGATGCGTGACCATCGCCTGCAACGGATAGCTCCGGATAGGCAACTTCAGGCCAACCATTTTCGCCACGACGGATGAATACCCAGCGACGCACTGCACCACGAGACCTGCCGAGATGTCACCCCGGTTTGTCCGAACGCGGGTAACCTTGTTGTCGGCCACGTCCATTCCAAGCACTTCCGTGCGCTGATGCAGTTCAACGCCGCGTTCGCAAGCTCTGATCGCATATCCCCAAACGACCGCGTCGTGGCGTGCGATAGCCGCGTTCCGGTGCCATAGCCCCGAAAGGATTGGCATGCCCTTGATGTCGAGATTGAGCGATGGGACCAGATCCTTGATCTGCTTTCGATCGAGAATTTCGTTCGCTTCACCGCAGAAGACACCAGCGTCCGCACGGAGTCGCAGCGACCGCGACACACCATCGGAATGCGAGAGCGTCAGTTGTCCGCGCCTGGAGTACATCATGTTGTAGTCGAGTTCGTTGGAGAGAGACTCATAGAGCCTCAGCGACTTCGCGTAGAACTTGATCGAGCGCTGATCGGTGTAGTTCGACCTGATCACAGTGGTGTTTCGAGCGGTGTTTCCGCCTCCCAAATAGCCCTTCTCCAAAATCGCAACCTTGCGAATGTTGTGATGCTTGGCCAGGTGATAGGCGAGCGACGCTCCGTGGCCGCCACCCCCTATAATCACGACGTCGTAGTGCGCCTTGAGATCGGGAGTTAGCGGAATTTCCTGACGAGCCGGGTAACGTCCCGCCATTCCATATTTCAAGAGCGCAAAAACCATGATGTTAGTCCCGTCACTGTGGATCCGGAAAAGCTGATCCGTATCGAGCAGGCTGTCGCCAGACGCTCGTGCCGGGTCATGTCCAGAAGAGAATGACAGATGAGGCGGCTGCGTTATTGCCTCAGGGGGACGCCCAATATACATTTCCTGCCATCGCAACAAAGCTTGACAGCGAGTGACCGAAGGACTGCAGACTGATGCGTTTGGCTTTCATACTGACTAGCGGTTACTCGCTGATGGCTACCGCATCTGCGGTGGAGCCACTGCGTGCTGCTAATCACCTTGCTGGCCGAAAACTCTACGACATCAGCTTCCTTTCCACAGACGGGGGACGGTCAAGATCTACCGCGGGCGGAGAATTCGACACATTGCCTATGGCAGAGGCAAACTTGAATTTTGACATCGTTTTCGTCGTCGCTGGCGGCAACCCGATGAGCTACGAGGACCCCGAATTGGATCGTTACCTGCGTCGGCTTAACAGCCACAAGGTGAAGCTCGGAGGCATATCGGGCGGACCCGCCATTCTCGCTCGGCGAGGACTGATGGAAAATCGACGATTCGCAGTTCACTGGCAGCACATCGAAGCCTTGCAGGAGCTGTCGTCTGACTTTCTCGTTGAGCGAAGACTGTTCGTGATTGACCGGGACCGATACACGTGCGCTGGAGGAGTGGCGGCGCTCGATATGATGCTAGCCATCGTCGCTTCAGAGCATGGGACCAATTTTGCTCAGGCGGTGAGCGATTGGTTCATCCACACACGGATGCGGATGGCTGATGATCCTTCAAGATCAACGCTCGCTCAGCAGCTCAACATCACCCATCCGGCCTTGATAGCAGCGACAGACCTCATGGCAAGCCACCTGGCAGATCCGTTGAGCGAGCAGCAGATAGCGGATCTGGCGGGATTGAGCTCAAGGCAGCTGCAGCGGCTTTTCGCCGATCAGATTGGGGAACCAATGATGCAGTTTTACAGGAGGATGCGCCTCGAGAAGGCCAATGAGCTTCTTCAGCAGTCCGCGCTGCCTATTACGGAGGTAGCTATCGCCGCAGGGTTCTCCAGTCTCTCGCATTTTTCCCGCGCATTTCGGGAACACTTCAGTCTCACGCCGCGCCAGCGAAGGGTGGACAGTCGGCGGAACATGACTGTGGTCGCTTGATCTCTGGGATTCGTCAAACGCCCGGGAGTTACCCGGGCGTCCATTTGCTCAAGACTCAGCAGGAAGCTTAAGCCGCTGCGCCTCAACGATTTTCGAAAGACTTATACCAGAGCTTGATGAGGACGACTCACGCGATTCCATTTTCCGGCAAATCATGATTCAAGATGGCGAAAGGAGATTTCGCCATGGGAACAGCGCTGACCATTCGTGGAGATTATACGGCTGATGATCTGCGTCGGCTGGCAAGGCAGAGCCGTGACGCGGATTGGTCGCGCCGATTGTTGGCCTTGTCGATCATTTACGAGGGTGGTTCGCGCAGCCAGGCAGCATCGATGGGTGGGGTCGGTTTGCAAATTGTCCGTGACTGGGTCGAGCGTTTCAATCTGCATGGTCCAGATGGCCTGAAAACGGGAAAGGCGAAGGGACGTGAGCCCTTGTTGAACGATCAGCAGCGGAAGGCGCTGGTCGAGGCGGTTGAGAACGGTCCCGTTCCCTATCTCGATGGCGTCGTGCGCTGGCGGCTGGTCGATCTGGCGCAATGGCTTTGGCAGGAGCATCGTATCTCCATCAGCCGCCAGACGCTTGGGCGCGAATTGAATGCCCTGGGCTATCGCAAACTCACTGCCCGACCGAAGCATCATGCGCAGGACCCGCATGCGATTGAGGAATTTAAAAAAACTTTCCCGCCGCAGTGGGAGAAATCGCCGCCGGGGCCGCTAAAGGCAAGCGAATAGAAATCTGGTTCCAGGACGAGGCCCGCATCGGCCAGAAGAATAAGATCGCCAGGCGATGGGCCAAACGAGGGACACGGCCCTCGGCTCCGCATGATCAGCGAACGAGATCCGCTTATATCTTCGGCGCGATCTGCCCGAAATTTGGCAAGGCCGCCGCCCTCGTCATGCCATGGTGCGATACCCATGCCATGAACCAGCATTTGATCGAGATATCCGGCCATGTTGCCAATGACGCCCACGCCATCCTCGTCATGGATCAGGCGGGTTGGCATTTATCGAACAATCTCATGGTGCCCGAAAACATCACCATTCTACCGCTGCCAGCGAAGTCACCCGAACTCAATCCGGTCGAAAATCTCTGGCAGTTCATGCGCGAAAACTGGCTCTCTAACCGTGTGTACACATCCTACGAAGACATCGTCGATCACTGCTGCGATGCCTGGCGCAAGCTTCAACGTCAGCCTTGGCGCATCATGTCGATCGGGCGCAGAAAATGGGCCAATGAGTTCTAGTCATCAAGCCTTGGTATTAGCTACTCGAAGAAGAAGTTCTTCATCGAACCGCGGCCCTAGGATGCGCAGTGCCGCAGGTATCCCACCCCCGAGCATATCCAGGCGCGTGACACGCGGACCCAAGCGAGATGCGGTTGATCTGCTGAAAAGCCTGACGCAAACGTGTCTGAGCGTCGCCCGCATCTCACGATCCTAACGTCGGCAACGGAATGCTGAAGTGGCCGCTGCGCTCGATTGCATGGGCCATTCGGAAAATGGTCGACTCGTCGAAATATCGGCCAACCAACTGAAGTCCGATCGGTAATCCCTCCGAATGCATCCCGCAGGGCATCGTCAAGGCTGGATGGCCAGTCATATTGAAGAAGGTCGTATACCGCGTGATCGCGTTGCCGATGGCCTCATCCACGCCATTCCTGCTCACTTTCACCGTTCCCACTTTCTGAGCGATCTCGGGCGTGGCGGGAGTTAGGATCAGATCGACGTCGTCGAAAAGCTTGTTGGTTTCCTGTCGATAGACTTCGACAAACCGCTTCGCCTTGACATAGTGTTCCGCAAGAATGCACTGACCGAGCGCGAGACCTGCCCGGAAATCAGCTCCGTAAAGGTCGCCTCGATCCTGCACGTAGGCCGAATGCGCGCTGAGCGCCTCAGGCATCTGAACTGTCAAGGAGACTGTCCGACTATGTTCCATATCAGGGAACGTTACGGGCACCAGGATCGCTCCCGCCGCCACCAAGAACTCCTTCACCCTCTCGAGCTCAGTGAGGATTTCGTCGTCGGCCCGATCGTAATAAAAGTTACGAGGAATACCGACGCGCAACCCCGAAACGCTTTGTCCGAGAGCAGAGCTGTAGTTTTCAACGGGTCGGTTCACAGACGCAGAGTCCGATGAGTCGTACCCCGCGACGATGCTGAGAAGTTCCGCGCTGTCCGCTATGGTTCGCGTCATGAGCCCTACATGATCGAGCGTCCAGCAATAGGGAACGACACCGGAGGTTGGAACGCGCCCGATTGTTGGCTTGAGGCCAACAAGGCCGTTCAGCGCCGCGGGTGCGCGGACGGAGCCGCCTGTATCAGTACCTAGTGCCGCCGGCACAAGTCCAAACGCCACGGCCGCGGCCGACCCACTAGACGATCCGCCTGCAAGGCGACTGGTATCGTAGGCATTCACGCAGGTGCCATAGACCTCATTTTCGCCTGTCGCGCCGTATGCGAATTCATGGAGGTTGGTTTTGCCAAGGCTGACGGCCCGAGATGCTCGAAGCTTGGCAACGGCAAAGGAGTCGGACTTGGCGATCCGATCGTGAAAGACCCTCGATCCAGCTGTTGTCAGAACGCCCTCAACATCGAACAAGTCCTTCGATGCATATGGTACACCAGCAAATGCGGAAGAATTCAGGTCGTCCTTGGTTAGCTTCGAGGCCTGCTCCTTGGCGTCCTCAAGTGTCGGCGTGATGAACGCCTTCGAAACGCCGTTATAGAGATCGATCCGCTCTGCAAATATATCGACCAGCTCTGTGGGAGTGATCCGCCCGGAGACCATCAGTTGTCTCAGGCCTTTTACGTCATTGAATGCAATGTCATCAGTCATTAGGTTTCGCGCCTTGGACGCCCATAGCGGGAGGAATAGTACCGAGATCGATTTTCCGTAGCTGCTCGAGTTCGTTCAGCAGGTCTTGAAACCCGGTGATAATCCCCAGCTGCGGATCCACAAGCTCGCTGATTTCCGCATCTGACCAGGTGTGTGACGCCATCTGCGTACAAATCCCGATCAACGTATCTTTTTGAAGTTTCTGCATCTGGTCCTCGCATAGTGAACGCGAGCGTGCGGGCCGTTGGTCGCAGCCGCACGCTCGGCTGCTTAGCGGATGATTAGTGTTTCGGGAGTCTTGTTGGTGAGGATCTCACCGCCGTTCTCCGTGACCATGACTGTATTCGAGATGAAGTAGTCGGCGACTTTTGTGTTCGTGAACCAAGAATGAGCATGGACGACCATGCCAACCTCGATCTTCCGCGTAGATTTCGGGAACAAGCTCGTAACCATCGAACCACCAGTCCAGCTTGGCGGGAAGCCGATGCCGACGAGGTAGCCGCAATGATGGCGATGATAGTCGACCAGGCCCGCGCTTGCTGCCACTTCGTGCCATGCGTCGTATGCGTCGCCTGCCTTGGCGCCGGGCTTGAGGGCTTCGCAGATTGCTTTCATCCCACGAATCGCGAGCTCTGCGGACTCATCGACACCCTTGGGTGCGCTGCCAACGTATACCAAACGCCCCATGGGCGACTGGTACTTGCGGTAAGCCGCACAAGTCTCAAGAAATACCGCATCGCCGTTGCGGAAAATGTCGCCTCGCCAAGTCGTGTGCTCTTCGCCGAGGCGGCTCGTAGGACGGATGAACGGGCCGAAACCCGGGTACTCGCTTCCCTCAAGAATCATCTTGCTGTGATACGCCGCTGCGACTTCATAGTCCGAAGCGCCGTCACGCACCGCGTCGACCGCCGCCAGCGTACCCATGTCCACGGCGTGCGCGGCCTTTCGGGTGTACTCCATTTCCAAGGGCGATTTGATCAGGCGAATGTCGTCCAGGACACCAGACGCGTCGATCCACTCGACGCCCGTCTGATCGTTTTGGATGCGCTCCGCATGTCGCGCCGTCAGGAATAGACTACGCTTCTCAATACCAACGCGCTTGCCCGCCAGGCCGAGGTCTTTCATCGCCTGATGCACATAGTCCGAAAGCTCTTCGTGATCCTTGTGGCCGTAGAACTTCGCATTCGTGACCTGGTTTTCGACGGTAATCCGCTCCATCGCACGGCAGCTAAGCGCCATCTCGCCATCGCGATTCAGGACGAGCACATGGGCAGCGAAGAAGCCCCAGTGGTCCAACCCGGTTAGGTAGTAGATGTTCTCAGGGACGGCGATGACGATGCCGTCGAGGTTATTGTCCGCGAGAGCGACGCGCGCTCTCGCTATGCGACGATCGAGCTCGTCTTTCGGGAACGCCGTTTCATAAGCCATGGGAACCTCTCAGGTGTTGGCGCTGCAAATAGGTATACCTTTTCGTAGCCGAGGTTTGGGCGATGCGCAATATCCATTTTGAATTCTGCTTATTTCACAGGCTTTTTGCCCAATCATACGACAGTGTAAACTTTTTCTTGCGTCCAAACCACATTGAGTGGTACACCAATATTGCAATTTTGCACGAAGCCCAAATAAGGGGGAACTCATGAAAATGAACAAAATCTTCGCTGCAGTCGCCGCAGCCGCCGCAACCGTGCTTGTAGGAACCGCTTCCGCTCACGCGGACGCGCTCACCGATAGTGCCAAAGCCGGAAAGCCGATCCGTATTGGGTTCGCGCACGAGATCCCGTGGGCATATCCGGGCGACAAGAACGAGCCGTTGGGATTTGCAAATGCGCTGGCGCTGGGTGTCTTGAAATCAATGGGCTACACGAACATCGAACCCGTCGTGACAGATTGGGGCGGCTTGATCCCCGGTCTTCAGGCTGGTCGTTTCGACATCATCACTGGCGGTATGTACATCACTGGCGCCCGCTGCAAGAACGTCAGCTTTGCAGAACCGATGGGCAAGTTCGGCGATTCCTTCATCGTCAAGAAGGGCAACCCCAAGGGCGTGACCAATTACCAGGACATCAAACAGAAAGATGCCACCATGGTGACGGTAGCCGGCTTTGTGAATGCCGACGCCGCGATGAAGGAAGGCGTTTCTGAAAGCAAGATCATGCAGGTGCCCAGCCTGACCGAAGTCCTGGCCGCGGTGAAGGCTGGCCGTGCCGACGCTGGAGCTGGCAACGACTTTGCAATGAAGGATCTCGCGAAGAGCTCGGGGGGCGAGGTCGAGGTCACGGATCCAGCGGCACTTCCGGAATCCACGTTCAACTGGGTCGCGATTGCGTTCAAGAAGGACGACAAGGATTTCCTGAAGGCCTACAACGAAGCGCAAGCCAAATACCTAGGCACCCCAGAGATGCTCGAATCTGTAGGCAAGTTCGAATACACGAAGGCTCAGCTGCCTGGCGATGCAAAGACCGACTGGATTTGCGCGAACAGATAAACCTCCCAAGGTTAGGGCGGGCTGCTATATCTGCGGCTCGCCCGGATCTTCGAAGTGAGCATCAATGACCTACATCTCATTCCTCTCTGACTACGGCAGCCGTTTCCTCGATGGCACTCTTGTCACTGCGGAACAGTTCATCTGTTCCCTGGCGCTGGCAACTGTGCTCGCACATGGCTTCGGTCTTATGCTCTTTTCCCGCAATATGGCCGTCAAGACGGTGGCGGTGATTTACGTCGAATTCTTCCGTGGGACCTCACTCCTCGTCCAGCTATTCTGGCTTTTCTACGTGTTGCCTCTGTTCGGTGTCACCCTTGACCCATTTCTCACGGGGTTCCTTGCAGTTGGCCTCAACATTGGTGCCTATGGGGCACAGCTAGTACAGGGCGCGATCAAGTCCGTCCCGCGCGGTCAGTGGGAAGCAGCGTACGCTCTCTCCATGAGCGTCTCCAAAAGAATGCGACGGATCATTATCCCGCAGGCGGTCGTGATAATGCTTCCTGCCTGGGGAAACCTGGTAATTGAACTGTTGAAGAGCACAGCCCTCGTTGCCCTGATTGCCGTGCCCGATTTGATGTTCGAGGCGAAACAGATGAACAGTTCCACTTACCTCTCCACGTGGACCTTTGGTACGGCCCTGATCATCTACTACGTGTTCGCCCGGTTCTTCGTCACGCCGACCATGCGATCCCTCGAACGCTTTATGGCGCGGCGGATGGGGAGAGCTTAAATGCAGTGGGATTGGCAATTCACAGCAGAAATTCTTCCCCGCATGCTTTGGGCGACCCTGAACACGCTCATGGCAGCCGGCATCGGCTACGCGATCGCTGCGGTACTTGGACTGGTTTTCGCAATCGCACAACGCACTCGCTTTCGCGTGCTGACTGTGACCGTGCGCGAGGTGGTAGAGTTTCTGCGTTCTACACCGCTCGTGCTCCAGATTTTCTTCGTCTACTATGTGGGACCTGAATACGGAGTATCGCTAAGCCCCTGGGTTGCTGGGATGATTGCAATCGGGCTCCATTACGCGGCTTATCTTTCGGAAGTATACCGCGGCGGAATAGAATCCGTGTCGAAGGGGCAATGGGAGGCTTGCACTGCCATCAACTTGACCACCGTACAGACGTATCGCCGGATCATATTGCCGCAAGCGCTACCGCCTTCAGTGGCCGGGATGGGCAACTATCTCATAAGCATTTTCAAAGACACACCAATGCTTTCGGTGATCGGTGTAGCGGAGCTTATGCAGGCAGCGAATGCTATCGGTGGTCAAAACTACCGCTACCTTGAACCCTACACGATCGTCGGCCTTGTTTTCCTCATCATCTCGCTGTTTTCCGCCGGGCTCATCCGTGGATTCGAGAGTTGGGTGCGCCGCAAGCTAGGAATGTACTGATGCAAGACCTTTCGTCATTTCCCCTCGAGCTCACAGGCCCCGACGTCCCGATGGTTCGTTTCATGAACGTTCGGAAGACATACGGTGACTTTGTCGTTCTCGACAATCTCAACCTTGACATCACTTCCGGCGAGATGGTGACGGTCATTGGGCCATCGGGCTCTGGCAAGACAACCGTCCTCCGCATGTTGATGACACTCGAAACCATCAACGGTGGGGTCATCTACGTCGACGGCAAACCGCTAACCCACATGCCCAAGAACGGCGTGCTCGTTCCAGCTGACTCAAAGTATCTCCGGAAGGCACGCTCATCTATCGGCATGTGCTTTCAGCACTTCAACCTTTTCCCTCATATGACGGCCGTCGAGAACTGCATGGAAGGACCTGTTCAGGTTCTCGGCATCTCGAAACGAGAAGCGAAGGAACGGGCCGAGGAGCTTCTTTCGATGGTCGGCATGATCGAAAAAAAAGACCAGCATCCTGCGCGCTTGTCCGGCGGCCAACAACAACGTGTAGCCATCGCACGTGCCTTGGCGATGAGACCCAAGATTATGCTGTTCGATGAAGTCACCTCGGCGCTTGATCCGGAAGTCATTGGTGAAGTCACGAACGTGATCAAAGACCTCGTCACCAAACACAATCTGACGATGCTCATGGTCACCCATCAGATGGGGTTCGCGCGAGACATATCCGACCGGGTTTGCTTCTTCTTCGGTGGAAAGATCGAGGAACAGAATACTCCGGAGGAGCTGTTCACGAACCCTCAGAACAAGAGGACTCAGCAGTTCTTGAGCGCCGTCAAAGCAGCGGATTGATTGTAGAGATGAAAGTCGGGATCGCTGGAATTGGTGCGGTCGGCGCCGCTGTTGCACGGGCACTTGACCGGGGTGAAATACCGGGTTGCGAGCTGGCCGCGGTCACAGCGCGTGACAACAATCGCGCTGCGCAATTTGTATCAACGCTTGCACGTAGCGTGCCGCACAGAGGTCTCGATGAACTCGCCTTCGAGTGTGACATAGTCCTCGAAGCGCTCCCCCCAGCAATGTTCGAGGCTGTGGCACGTCCGGCTCTTGAAGCAGGCAAGACTTTGATCGCAATGTCTGCCAGCCAGCTTCTGGGGAGAACGGACCTCTTCGAACTGGCTAAGAGAACTGGGGGGCGAGTTATCGTCCCCTCGGGCGCCATGCTAGGATTGGATGCCTTGAAGGCAGCGGCCGTCGGCAATCTCCGGGCGGTCAGCATCGTCACCCGCAAGCCGCCAGCCAGTCTGCATGGCGCGCCGTACATTGCTCGGCAAGGCATCAATCTGGCAAGTTTAAAGGAGCCCATCTGTATTCTCAAGGGATCTGTGACCGAGGTAGCGAGAGAGTTCCCAGCTAACGTGAATGTCGCCGCAGCCGTTAGCCTTGCAGGAATAGGACCGGACCGCACTTTGATGGAGATTTGGGCGGACCCCAGTCTCTCGGTCAATTCGCATGCTGTCAGCGTCCAATCAGACAGTTCCGATTTCACGGTGTCTATCCAAAACCGGCCGAGCGATGAGAACCCCGCCACCGGACGGATTACATCCCAAAGCGTGATTGCATATCTTCGCCAGTTGAACGCTGTGATCCGGATCGGAACATGATGGTAGTGTCGGCCTTTCAAACCTTTAGGAGGGTAGCTCCAAGATGACTACCGCGAATGTGTCCACTTCACCCATGCCGCAAGCCGACGGGGGCGTTTTTGATGAGGAAGCGCATGGCGCGGGCAAACTCAACAAACAGGATATTTATCTTGAGTTGCGTCGTCGGATTTGTCTGCTCGACTATCAACCAGGAAGCCGCCTCAACGAGCGAGAACTCGCGTCTGAGTTTGGCGTAAGCCGTACACCACTGCGAACCGCCCTCCAACGGCTTGAATACGACGGCCTGATTATTAGTCAGCACGGGAACGGCACCGCAGTGACCTCCATCGATCTTACATCGATGCGCGACATCTATATCGTCCGCATGCGACTGATGGATGCAATGGCCGAGTCGACTCCCAATCCGGTCACTGACGATATCCTGGATAGTGTTCAAGATCTGGACCGCGAATGTCGAAACCTGTCGGGCACGAAGGACAAAAGGGCTTTTGCCGAGATAATCATGCGGCTCCACCAAATTCTGCATGGATTAAGTAGCAATGGTCCCCTTAGAGACTTCAACGATATCCTTTTTTTCCAGTCAGCTCGGTTCTGGTTCCTCTTGCTCGAAAAAATGGACTTCGAGCAGCAGGTTGAGGATCTTCTGGATGAGCTTCGCATGATCAGAAGAAGCCTGGAGCTTCGAGATGTGCGTTTGGTTGCCACAATCCACAAATCGCACCTGGCAATCGTTCTGTCGCGGCTTGATGCCATGGAGGCGAATCTATTGGTAGCAGAGCCAGCATAGTACCAACGCGGTGAAGTCGAAGTGGACCTGGGGTTCCTGACGTCAGAACATGTAATCACTAGTGGTCTGGTGCCGACTTGAATCAGGAGTAATTCCAGTGAGTGACCCAACGATCGGGATTATCGGCACCGGGGATTTCGCGGCGTATTTGGTCTCTGCGTTGCGCAGAGGCGGCCACTCCGGCCGTATCATACTTTCGCCCTTCAGTCAGACACGCGCGCAATCCCTCGCTACCGCTGGAAACTGTAAGATCGCGACGGACGATCAGGCCTTGATTGATCAGGCCGACTGGATTCTTCTCTCGGTCAGGCCCGAGCAGCTAGTAGCAGTTCTCTCAAAGTTGCGGCTTCGCGACACGCAAACCTTGATCTCCGCCGTTGCTGGCGTGACGATCGCAAGCTTGCGTAGCAGCCTGCGCACAAACTCCCCCATCGTTCGCATAATGCCCTCGAGTTACATCGGGGTGATCGACGGTGGTCTCTTTCCACTGTTTCCATCGTCCGATGACATCAATAGTGTTTTTGAGCGCGCGGGGAAGGTCCTTGCGCTGGACAGAGAGGCCGACCTTGATCTCGCGATGATCGGAGCGTGCTTGGCTGGATTCACATACAGCTTTGCTTCACGGTTGGAGAAATGGTTCGTCGATCACGGCATGGAGGCCTCTAAGGCGAGAGATTTGGTCGCTGGGAACTTACTGGGCGCGGCGGGCAACGCACTAGCAAATCAGAGTATTTCCCTTGACGCGATCTCCGATCGGATCGCCACGCCTGGCACGTACACGAAGGTGGGCCTCGATTACCTGCGCCACCGAAATTCATTTGAACCTTGGGCCGAGGCGCTTAGCTTGATCGACCTCGACTTGAAATCGAAGACGTCCTCTAAGCCATAAGGCCGTCACAATTTGGCAGTTCTGGCCCTTGACGAGATACTTAGCCCTTCCAAGCGCATGGCAGGCAGCATAACGGTCTATTATGGAACAGGATCAGTAATAGCCAGTAGAATATCCCCAGCATCCGGGGCGAGAGTGCCCAGGCCGGGCACATCGTCGTTCCTTCGGAACCGGATCGTTTCTAGAATTCCTGCTGACGCGACCAGCGGCATCTCCCATGTCATCAACCCCGCCCGAGGCCGGCCGGGGTAGCGTTTCACTGCCTACACAGCACGCAAGATCAGTTGGTGGGTCTCCAGGAAAGCGGATCTGCTGGATTGTCGAAAAATTTAGCGGCAGCGTCAGCAGTCCACCAAGCTGCATCCTTCGGTTCGAGCCAGTCTTCACTATTAGGGTCGCAATCAGCTGGCAGATCCGATTTTACATCATCAATCGTGTAAGGAATCGCCGGTCGCAGAATAGACTGTATCTTCGGACCTTGACCCTCCAGAGTGCGCATCATCACGTCCCATACGAAACGAGCCTCGGAGCGCGGCGGCCAGAAGTGGAAGCTCCTGCTTACAAATTCAGGATTCTTACGCCAGTAGCATGATGCCGAAGCCTCTCCGCCAAGCACGACCGGCACAATCTCGCGCCCGGACTGGCGGACGGCGTCGATCACACCAGACTCGGCTCCCGACTGAACAATAATACCATCAATTCGGCCAGGGTTGGCGGCAAGGAACTTCTGAACTTCGGATTGTGCGACGCTGTCTGTCCATTTCCCGTCAACTTGTCCCACGACGTTGATCTCGGGATAGTACTCCAAGGCTTTTGTGGCGCCGGCCTGAAAGCTGTCTGAGGAGGCGAAGCCAGTGATTCCGGACACAAGCAGCACATTGCCGCTACCTTCGATCTCTTCCGCCAACCACTTTGACGCCTCAAAACCGCCCTGCATGTTATTCTCTGTCGCATTGATTGCGAACGGCGACGTCACATAACCGGAGTATGAGATAACAGGCACGCCCTTCGAATGGGCGTACTCTATTGTCGGGTTGAGCGCTGTAAGGTTGGAGCAGCATATGATTATGGCGTCGACACCATCATCTACCATCTGCCGCATTTGGCTGATCTGGGCGCTATCATCGAGATTGGACTGCGTAACGACGAGCTCGGATACCAGCCCAGCCTTCTTGAAAGTCGGCAGAAGCTTGTTTGTAAATTCATCAAGGACGTTCGCACGCCATGTGTTATCAGCGTAGCTCGAGGCGTAACCAATTTTCCACGGTGGCGCTCGCTTTGCTCTGAAATTCCGAAACACAGACTCTCCCGTGGGCAACCGCGGGTCCAATAACTCGTAGGTCTTCCGCTCTTCCCGCGGCAGTTCACTGAGCCCGCCAGCCTTCGCCGTCAGCGGGATGGCCAGGGTTGCAGCGAGAAAAAATCCAATTATCAACTCACGTACGCACACGGATAGGCACCTTTCAAAGTCTGAGCACTGGATGATAGTTTCGTTGTCTTAAGGTTGGCCCGGGCCGTGCTGAATCCTGCGCGACGGAGAGCGACAAAGAGCTACCAGGAGAGAGACCGGCGCATCGAAGCGAAATCGTGCGCTGGGGTATGTGACTTTCATTCGATCGAATGGCGGCATGGCCCGCCATCGGCATGCTTCGAATCTCACTACGCCTGCCTTATGCAGCGAGACTTACCCGATGAGCTGGCCTGTCATCTGTCAACTTGAACCCAGCAAGCCGTTCGCTGAGTTCGACAGTCTGATCAGAAAGCGTCTTCGTTGCAGCGTTTGTCTGCTCAGCCATGGCTGCATTCTGTTGCGTCCCCTGATCAAGAACATTGACGTTGTTATTGATCTCGGCCAGCGAAGTCGCTTGTTCGCGGCTGGAACTCACAATCTGGTCAATGCGATCAGAAATCTGCACGATGGATGCCGCTATACTGTGCAGAGCCTCCCCGGTCTTGCCGACGTAATCCGAACCGACGGCCACCTCTGACGAAGATTCTGAAATCAACTGCCGGATCTCGAGCGCTGCGGCTGACGACCTTTGGGCAAGCTCCCGTACTTCTTGTGCAACGACCGCGAAGCCTTTTCCAGCATCGCCGGCACGAGCTGCTTCAACGCCGGCATTCAGCGCAAGCAAGTTCGTCTGGAATGCAATCGTGTCGATCAATCCTATGATCTGTCCAATCTTGTAAGATGCATCCTGAATTCGCCCCATGGCGCTAATAGCATCAGTCACAATGATGGCCGCGCCCTCTGCATGTTCCTTGACTGCGGAAACAAACGCTTGTGTCTCACAGGCATTCTCCGAGGAGTTCCTCACCGTCGCAGTCACCTGCTCAACGGCTGCGGCGGTTTCTTCAAGAGAAGCAGCTTGTCGTTCAGTCCGGCGTGACAAATCATCGGAGGCTTTGAAAAGTTCGTTGGTTCCCCATTTGATTTGTTGTGTGTTCTCGTCGATATGGGACACGGTATCCCTGAGGACGGACAGTGAGTGGTTGAAGTCACGCCGCAGTTGCTCGAGATTGGGATGGAAGTGGCGGTCGATGGTTTGCGAGATGTCTCCCCGCGCCAATCGAGACAGTGCCTCCCCGAGTGTTTGTACAGCGCTGGACACTTCTTTCTCAAGCTGAGCACGCTCAAACTCACGATCCGTCCGCTCCTGATCAGCCGTTTTACGGTCGTCTTGCGCACGCGCTTCAACCTCGAGCTTCGAGACCGCATTTCCGCGAAAAACTTCAAGCGCGCGAGCCATATCGCCAATTTCGTCTTTCCGCTGGCAGCCGACGATGTCTGATTGAAGATCGCCGGTTGCTAGCCCCTGCATGCGCCTTGCGATCCGTTCGATTGGCGCGCGCAATGTCGCCATCAGCCCGGCTCCAGCCAAGAGGGCGACCAAGACACCCGAGACGGTAGCAGCTGCGGACAATAGTCGGGCGAAATCGCTTTCCCGGTGAGCGTCATGTTCCTGAGTCGAGGCGAACGACACGAGATTTTTCCATATCGACTGGACGGTTTGATCCGCCTCTGCGTACTGCGCCTGCCGACCTTCCGCGATCTTGACCAGCTTCTCGGTATTCTGTTCGATGGCATCCCCCTGTGAGTAGAGGATCTCCTCCATTTTGGGGAAGTCTGCCAATGAACTGGCTACGCCTCCAACCGCTACGGTGTCACGCGTCAGTTTCGTAAGTTGCTCAACGAGTCGCTGCTGGTTTTCCGTGCTGGCCGCCCGCAACAGGTTGTTTATCTCAATCTCTATCGAATCGGCATCCTGGCCTACTGATGCTACTGCCGCAACGAGCGTCTCCGATTCCGCCAATGGCTTATCCAAGCCTCGAACTGCATGGGTTCCCTCGATCATATGCTGTATGGCGTCATTTCGCAGTCGCGGCGCAAACGCACTAAGGTCGGTCCCAAGGTTGTGAAGGAAAGCGCTATCCAGCCCGGAAGTAGCGACGACCCTGGAGATCGCCTGTTCCAAGTTTGCGACGGCTTGTCCGTCATCGCCCGTTGCAACGACGCGCTTGACAGTTTTCATCGCCTTTTTGAGCATGAGCGCTTGTTGCTGTGCCTCGGGGGTTTGCATCGCGCTGGCCGACAGGTTGACCAAATTTTCCGACAACCGCTGCATAATTGCCGCCGTGTCGATTGAGCGCGTAGCCTCTCTGAGCATCGTTTTGCCAGAGTTTTCCTGGTTGCGGACCTGCGCACGGACTTTAACGGCGGCCAGCTTCAGGTCGGCCGCGACCTGCTTGATCTCGGTCAAACTCGCGGCGACGTCACGACGAATGGACAGCTCATCGTTGTGCAGGGACCACATGCGGTCCATGCTGTCAGAAATAGCAGACATCGCGGACTCACTGCTTTCAAGAGCACGAGTGTCACTACCGACGTCAGTGGCGGCTTTCTGAAGCGACAGCATCGTGGCGCCCTGCCCGCTTAGACTTGCCAGGGCCTCATCACGGTTCTCCGTCGAACTCTGCGCCAAAAACCGGTTCATGCTCTCAGAGACTTCCCGAAATCCGCTCAAAGTCTCAAGAACTTCGCTCGATAGGCGAAGGCGAGATTGCAGCAATCCGGTCGCCTGTAGGCTCACGACGCCGACGGCTGCCAGTATCATGACAAGCGGCACCAGTACTAATAGGACTTTCGCTCTGATGCTGAAAGCGGATAGCAAGCGATCGACGAACATAAAACCTCCAGATGACTAAAGCGGGCACTGCCACCCGTTTCTGGAATTTTAGTTATTCGAACTAAACGAAGAGAAAGAATGTTCGACTGCGGAGATGCTAAATGCTTTACACCTTGTTAGGGTTTCCTCGTCGAATTGACGCGCAAACTATCAACCTTAACGCCAAGTTAATATAGTCGCGGATTATCCGCGGACAGGACTATCGTCGGGTTTCAGGTCGATGTCCAAGACGTTCCCCGTGAGCTTTCCAGACAGCTCCGGACTGGCAAGAAATTGAACAGCTTGAACAAGTGTCCTAAGCGTGTCACTTTGAACGCAAGATGTCGAACGCGCATTTCTTGTATGAACAGCGTTTATTCGAAGCCCCGTGTCGAAATACTTCTTCGCCATTGCACTCGTCGCGGTTCGTAAGGCCGCTTGGAGCACAGCCTCGCGGTCGACCTCTAGTAGCGTCTTCTCGTCAAACCACGCGATATTCACGACAGCGAGTTCCTCTCCCTGGAGCCGGGAGCCGAAAGCACTTGTCACCCTTATAAGATTGGAGACGGCATCAAGCCCAAGATCCGTAGCGGAAAGCGGATCGGCGCATTCACGACGACGGAAGGCTATGTTCACCAGAATATCGACCCGGCTCCAGCGTAGGTAGACCTGATCGACCATTGAATTGACATAAACGTCCCTATTCAAATTGACCTTAACCGGAAACAAATTCGTCCCCGAGACTGCGGTTAATGAACTGAAGTCTGAAGGGTCGAGATCGCCTACGGCGACACGGTAGCCAGTTTCGAGAAAAGATTGCGCAAGACAGAGACCGACCGGGTTTGACGCGCCCACCAACACGCATACTTTGCCAGCATCAGAGTCGGCGGCGGTCTGTCCTCCTTCGATAAACCGGTCCGTCGGCGTCGACGTGCGTGCGTTGTGTGTCTGCAATACTGGTTTCACGCGGAAAACGGCCCATGTGGGAAATCGTGAGATCCAGCACCTCGATCATATTTCAACAGGCAATCCAAACACCTATCTCCAAATCACGTTGTCTCACGCCTCTCCTACCCCAGGCAGCCACGAAGACGTGAAAAGATGATCGACGGAACTCATCGGCTTTTTCGACGTCCGGCGTCACCCCGGTCTTTGGCGCCCGTGTCGGCTTGGTCTGGCCGCGCCACAGTTGGACCTTCCATCGAGGCGCCCATGGGTGTCTCTGGGGACCATCTATCGGGAAAGTCCTACGCTTTTACATGCGGCTCGCTGGTGCGTATTGCATTCGTCTGGCCCATCGCGCCCAACTCATTAAATGCAACGCGTTTTTTGAGAGTCTGACAATCTTTCCTCCGGTGGAACACGCGCCATCGCGGCAGGCACTGAGTCGGACTAAAGATATTATCAGACAATCTGTCAATCTATTATCGTGCTATAGGCCAGATTCTTTGCCAAACCCTACGTTCCCCGCCACGTCCTGTGGTGCTCGCATGCCGCACGAAGCCAGCAAAGACAAAGTGCCGGCCACAAATTTCCGCGACCCGATTGCCGACGGATTTCCGTTTTATTGCGCGTGGTTCAGCAAAAACGAGATGCCCTCTACTATGGAGCCTTGACACGCGTTAGGGCTTCCGAGCTGTCCGGCACCTTGCGCCCGGATGCTGATCGGCGCAATTTCGACCCGCAGATTGAAATCCACTCGGTCGCGGCTACGCGGGGACGCGGAATCACGACATAGAGCGGAGCGATACCGCCGAACTGGATGACAGATCGTCGGAGAGTCCCTGCGCTCCCCGCAACTTGTCGTGGGTGGTTGCCGCAGATGAAGTTGAGGAAGGAAAGATCAATAACCTCGCCGAACCGCTCGGGCAAAGAGGGCAAGTTGGATTACTTACGAACCATCTGGACGAAGGACGCCGCCACCGACTTCGCACCCGTCAGGCCAGGCGGATCAGTTCGTCATCGGCAGCGGCTCGCCGGCTACACCGGACGTTTGAGATGCTCGCAAAATTGCGCCGAGCCGTCACAGAGCAGATTGCCTCGGCGATCGGCTCTGCAGGCGAAAGATACGCCGACGACGGCAGACATTACAGGTCAGGATATCGTTATATCAAGCCTGCAGCCGCCCGATAGCGTGTGCGCCAGATGGTAGGCTCGCCGCATGGGCCCGTTCAATGTTTCAGGATTTGACTCAGGAAGAGCTTTGTCCTGTCGTGTTGCGGGTTGGTGAAAAACGCATTCGGAGCGCCCTCTTCGACGATCTGGCCCCGGTCCATGAAGATGACGCGGTCCGCGACGGCACGCGCAAATCCCATCTCATGTGTGACACAGACCATCGTCATGCCGTCGCGTGCCAGACCCGTCATCGTTTCCAGTACTTCCGACACCATTTCCGGATCGAGTGCCGACGTGGGTTCATCGAAGAGCATAACGGCCGGCTCCATGCACAGCGAGCGGGCAATGGCCACGCGCTGCTGCTGTCCCCCGGACAATTGAACCGGATATTTGTACGCCTGTTCTGGAATGCGCACGCGCTCAAGGAACTTCAGAGCCGTCTTCTTAGCCTCAGATTCGGATAAGCCCTTCATCCACATGGGACCCGCCATGCAATTCATCAGCACAGTCATATGGGGGAAAAGGTTGAAGTGCTGAAACACCATCCCAACATTCTTGCGGACGTCGGTCACGTTGCGCATCTTACTGTGCAATCGGATCCCATTGACGGTGATCTCGCCTTCCTGGTGGGCTTCTAGTCTGTTGAAGCAGCGGATGAGCGTTGACTTCCCGGATCCTGAGGGTCCGCAAATAACAATACGTTCGCCTTTGCGCACAGTGAGGTTGACATCGGTCAATGCGCGGAAAGAACCGTACCATTTCGAGACGTTCGTCGCTTCGATGATTTTATCCGCGGTCATTGGCACCTGCTTCTGATTGGAAGGCTCCTGAGATGATAGAGGCGCCACGCGCAGCATATTCCCATTCTCCGGCGAAAGGTTGCCTCCACCGAGGCCATTCAGCAGTTGTGTGTTGCTGGCGATCATCGCAGCTTGCTCCTGCTGTAATGGCGTTCGATCTTTGATTGAATCAGTTCGAGACAACAGGATAAAACCCAATAAATCAACGAAGCCGCTACAAGCATCTCCATATTGTGAAAGGTGGGCTGGCCAATCGTGCGAGCCAGGAACGTCAGTTCCCATACGCCAAGGACGGACACGAGCGAACTATCTTTCAGCATCGAGATAAAGGTGTTCCCCATCGGTGGAACGATAACGGGAAGCGCCTGCGGAAGTATAATCCTTCGCATTGTCAGACCGAAGCCGAAGCCCATGGACCTGGATGCTTCCCATTGCCCGCGGTCGATGCTCTGAATTCCAGAGCGGAAGATTTCCGTCATATAGGCGCCGATACAGACTGAAAGGGCCAATATTCCTGAAGGCACCGCGTTCAGAACGATACCGAACTGAGGCAAACCGAGGTAGATGAGGTAAATCTGCATCAGCAGGGGGAGACCGCGGAAGAACGACGTGTAGAAACTTGCGATCCCGTAAGCGAAGCCGTTACTCGAAAGCTTTGCAACAGCGGCAATGATTGCGATGAGCGACGCAAAAAGCAGCGAAATTGCCGACACATACAACGTCGTAAACACACCCTGCGTTATCAGAAAGGGAAGGTTTTCCCGGATGAAAGGCAGACTGAGGTCAAACGACTTGAAGAATGCTAGAATGAGCAGGAGCAACTCAAGCCAAACCAAGATGATTTGGGCTTTTATCGGCGCGAACCCGATGAGCACGAGATTAAGACTGAACGCAACCGCAATAACAAAAGCGATCGCAAAGCGGCCGTAAAGGCCGCTTTGCGACGGATCGCCGATGACGGGGCGCATAAGCTCCCCCATGGTTGTGCCAGTTAGGTTATACATCAGAAACAGAGCGAGCACGACAGCGAAGGTAGAGGCCACAAACCACGGCTTGTGAACCAAGACCTCGGAGTCAATTGTATCCTGATAAAGCATTACGGCGTCCTTCGATAAGGTTGCTCAAACAGAGGTTTACAACCTATTCAACGGTGCTATCGACACCATACCACTTAATTGAGAGCTTAGAGAGCGTACCATCATCCCTCATGCTTTTGATGGCGGCAGATATCTTGTCAGAGAACTCTTTGTCCCCCTTTGAAATTGCAATGGCCCCGGGCGTTGGGAACAATGCATCACCGAGCACTTTCAAGGGGTAACCAGCTTTGATCACACCGTGCGCACTCACTTCGTCAGTGATCACTGCATCGAGGCGAACTCCATCACCTAGCCGCAGGTCATCCACCTGCAACGAGGTATTCTCATAGTTTCGCATTTCGCCCGGTGTAAACTTGTATTCTACCGGCTTTTCGTCCGCCCAATCCAACGTCAGGTTATGACGGGCATATGCGATTGCCGCATCATCACCTGTTACGAGGCCGATCACCTTTCCATCCAGGTCGGAAAGTTTGGTTGCTTTACTGTCTTTGTGAATGACAGCAACGTTCCGCGTGTAAAAGTAAATGGCAGGAAAATCGAACTTTTCCGCGCGGGCCTTGGTCGGAACCATCTGGCCCATCGCCATATCCCAACGGCCTGCCCATTTGCCTGCAACTATGACGTCCCAGCCCGGCGTTACGAACTTGACGGAGACCCCAAGGTGTTTCGCCACTCCCTTGGCAACCTCGATCTCAAAACCATCGAGTTCCTGTTTGTCATTCAGGAACGAACTGTTAGGCCAACCGCTAGAAGTCGCTACCGTAAGCGTCTTTGCCGCCTGGACTTGATCGAGAACGGCACCAGCCTTGGCCGGCATGGCTGTCGATAGAGCGGCAAGCAACGCGGCGGCTGCAGCTGAAATCAGAAATTTGCTCATGTGATGTTCCTTTTTGTGTTCCCCTCGGCCGGTGATGCGACCGTGTTCGTCTAACCAGTTCAAATCAGACTTGAGGCTTTAGGCCGCCGCAATCTGAAGCCATCGCCTTTCAGTCGACGGAGCACCCGTCGTCCAAAGGTCGCAAACGCCCGCCGATATTCAATCAATGCGACGCGCCCTCGATCATCCCTTCTCACCAAGGCATCTTGTTTTTTATGTGATCTCAAAGATGACGATATGAGATATAATATTTCATGATTTGAAACCTGTCAACGGCAGGACACGTTCCGAAAGAGGCGTTGATACAGGCTGCATAGCGGCGAGCAAGCCGTTGCTCGGCGTATCTCGGTTCAAGAGGAGGTCTTTCCACACGATCATCACGGGAGGCGCGGGGGCCATGAGGACTTAGTCTCAGTACAAGCAGCTTTCGCTTTGGGTTGGCCGGAACGGTGTGACCGACGCCAAACTTCGGTGTGACGCATTGGCAGCGGGTGCGAGGCTAAGCAGTTGGTCGGGCCGGATGTCCACATCCCTGCCAAAAGCTCATGATGGGCTCGTAAGAGGCTAATAACCCCCGCAGGTCGGATCATTTGGCTTTGTGCCGTCGAGCTGACGGAGTAACCAGAGGCGCGGCGTTGACGCTCCATGGGTATCATCGATAGCCAGCCAGGCCTCCTGTGCGAAGGTGGAAAATCCAGGAGGGTTCGTCCGCAACTGGCTATCGCGGCCGTTACAACCACCCCGCCCCCGGCTCATCGTGAGGCTTAATCTTGCGGAATGAGCCAAACTTCCCGTCTTGCACTCGGCGGGATTGAAATTGAAGTATAATGGTATAGGATTTGCGCCAATTTGTGATACCAGATATAATGGATCTGTATTCGGAGAGCGGGTCCACGACGACTACCTCCGATGCGATCGTCTTGGGAGAATGATGGAAATCCAGTTTGGCGATGCATGGCTCAGCCGAAATAACTAGCGCCGAGAGCCTAATCCAATACGGACGATCCATTGGCGACCATCGAATGACTTGAACACCTGCCTGCCGGCCACAAGGATGGATGCCGCAAGGGCAGTACACCGAATCTACCAGCTCTTCCGAGCTGAAGGTAAACCACCTAGGAGATCTTCATGACCGCGCTACCAGCCGTCCTAAATCACATCGACACCGAATGCGAGGCCGCGGTATCGCGCCTGTTCAGCCTTTTGCGCATCAAGTCGATCTCCACTGATCCAGCCTACAAAGCGGATTGCCAAAAGGCTGCGGAGTGGCTTGTAAGTGATCTGAACTCGATCGGCTTCGAAGCCAGCGTACGCGAAACTCCAGGCCACCCGATGGTCGTCGCCCACCATGACGGCCCCCCTGGCGCTCCTCACGTCCTCTTCTACGGCCACTATGATGTTCAGCCGGTTGATCCAATCGAGCTGTGGGCCCACGACCCGTTTGATCCCGCCGTGCGCGAGAGCGAGGATGGCTACCAGGTCATTGCCGGACGCGGCGCTTCGGATGACAAAGGCCAACTGATGACGTTCGTTGAAGCCTGTCGTGCTTACAAGGCAGTGGATGGGGCGTTGCCCTGTAAAGTCACAATCCTCTTCGAGGGTGAGGAGGAGTCCGGCTCCCCCTCGATGCGCGCGTTTCTGGCGGCCAACGCAGAGGAATTAAAGGCCGACTTCGCGATGGTGTGCGACACGAGCCAACGCGACGCGACGACTCCGGCGATTTGCGTCGGCATGCGTGGACTGGTGGAAGAAGAGATGACAATCCATGGTGCAAGCCGCGATCTTCACTCAGGCATCTATGGCGGCGCGGCGGCGAACCCCATCCGAGTGCTGGCGAAAATCCTCGGTGATATCCATGACAAGGATGGCCGCGTGGCAATTCACGGCTTCTATGACGGCGTCGAGGAGACGCCAAGCCAAGTCTTGGATTCGTGGGAGGCGCTCGGCGAGACGGCCGAAAGTTTCCTTGGCCCAATCGGCCTGTCGGTACCTTCGGGTGAGAAGGACCGCTCGATACTCGAACTGGTCTGGGCGCGACCCACAGCCGAATTCAACGGGTTTTCCGGCGGCTACACGGGTAAGGGTTTCAAGACAGTCATTCCGGCTGAAGCCTCTGCCAAGGTTTCGTTTCGTCTCGTACATAAGCAGGACCCAGCCAATATCAGGGTCTTGTTCCGGAAATTCGTCGAGGAGCGCCTCCCGGCAGACTGTAGGGTGGAATTTCAATCGCATGACTGCTCGCCGGCGCATCAGCTTCCTTACGATGCGCCATATCTGGCTGCCGCCAAGTTAGCCCTCGCCGACGAATGGACAAAAGCCCCGATCGTGAAGGTCGTGGGTGGTTCGATACCTGTTGTCGGTGACTTCCAGACATGCCTGGGGCTCGACTCACTCTTAGTGGGCTTCGCTCTTCCGAACGATCGCATCCATTCGCCGAACGAGAAGTATAATGTGGTTTCGTTCCATAAGGGTCAGCGCTCCTGGGCGCGGATACTCGACGCGCTGACAAGAAAGTAGCAGGCAGAGCGACGCACGCCGGGAAGAAGAATGGCCCGTTTTCCGAAAATCCGGCCGCTTATCGGGCGAGATACCAATTCGCCTATCCATGCTGGCACAGACCACCGCGACGTGGACATTAGAGTGATGACATACAGCGTCTTGATTGAGGGATCTTTGGGGTAGCATAAGATCTCGTATGACAACCCCGACTTTTATCATAACTGCTTCGCCTATATCCCCAAGGACCTCGTCAGGGAGACTTGCAACTTAACGTTAATGCAGTTCGAAACGGCCAACTGAATTTAGCCATGCTTGCTCGAAGCCCGACGGCGCCGCTGAAGGCAGTTACATCAGCTCGCCGACGCTGAATCGAATGATTTTGCATCGGCAGCGTCTTGTTACAGATGCGTCATCAATTTAAATGATTGATCAAAATAAGGAAGTCAGAGGGTGGGAATTTGATCACGCCAACAACCGCTGTATTGAGAGACCAGGTTTATGACCGATTAGGAGCGCTGATCCGCGGCGGTCATTTCTCTCCGGGCGAGAAGATCACGATAAGAGACCTTGCCAAAAACTTGTCGATGAGCCCTACACCTGTGCGGGAGGCTCTTTATCGCCTTATATCCGAGGGGGTCCTACAAGGTGAAGTGAACAGATCCGCCGTCGTACCGCTTTTAATGCCCGAACAAATCGCGGAACTTAAGGATATTCGTTTGCACATCGAGTGCTTTGCCGCTGAGCGTGCTGCACTTAGGGGGACACCAGAGATCGCGGAGACGTTGCGCAAGACGTCGGAAAAAATAAAAAAGGCTCGCGCAGCTGGTGATCGGCGAGCCGACATTGCACTGGTCTATAAATTTCAGTTTGAGCTATATGCCGCGTGCAGCATGCCCGACCTTCTCCGGATCGTTAACTCCCTTTGGCTGAAGACAGGGCCGTACCTAAATCTGCTTTACCCCCACTACATTTCCTCGATATCAGCTGCTCGCGGCGATTGGCGTGAAAGAATCGCCAGCGGGGTTGAGAACCGAGACGCCACCGCCGTTGTCGAAGAAGTTAGGCTGGATATCGATCAGGCGCTGACCTACATCTCCAGTATCATCACGGCAGCGGCATTGTTGAATCAGACACGCGGCTAGCGTTATTACGCCCGTGGCGGGCAGCTGCCGCGTTGTCTGGGCTATTTGCGTCTAATCCTCATCTGGTTCCATAGGTCCCAATGAGCGAGCGATCAAAGGAGGTTTCGCCCGCTTTAAGCTGGGCTACAACCTCCCGAAGGTCGCTTAAGTAGGCGTCCACGACTTCCCCAAAAGCGAGGCTAAGAATACCCAGATTGATCGCGGGTGGATTCAGAGACGGCGCAACGGTATGCCAGCCCTTGGCAGCGAGACCTGCCGCAATATCGCCCGCGTCCAGCGTCTTTGAACCGTAACTCATCACCGTAAGTTCAGGGTCGCCATAAACAAACAGGTCCTCGATTGTTGGGATCTCCCGCATGAGCTTTTCACGTATCGTCCAGATTTGTTCCGCAATTTTGCAGTAGCCCTCATTGCCAAGGAACCGCATCACAGCCCAAGCGGCAGCAATGTTCGCACCAGAACGGGTGCCCGCGAAGGTCGACGTCACATACCTTCCCCGGGACCAGTTGTTAAAGTCAAACACCTGGTACTGCTGGTACTCGGCATTCGAAAAGGCGACGATTGAAGCCCCCTTAGGCGCAAACCCATACTTGTGCAAATCTGCAGAAACCGACTTTACGCCCTTCACTCGGAAATCCCAAAGTGGGATCTGGTGCCCGTTCTGCTCGGCGAAAGGAGACAGAAAACCGCCTACGCAGGCGTCAGTGTGAAACCAGACGTTTCGCGCTAATGCGAGAGCAGCGAGTTCCTCGATCTGATCGAAAACTCCCATCGTAAATTGCGGAGCCGATCCCGCCATTATGATTGTTTGATCATCCAAAGCTGTCTTCAGCGCGGCGATGTCAGTTTTGAAATCATCACGCGGCATAATTCTCACAACTTCTAGGCCCAAATACTTCGCTGCCTTGTCGAAGGCCGGGTGCGCACTGTGGGAAAGTAGCATTTTCGGCTTGGTGACTTCGGGCCGAGCAGCTTTCGCCCACTCCCGTGCAGTCTTCATGGCAATGAAAATACTCTCAGTGCCCCCTGACGTAATGCTAGCCACACCTTCATCCCCGTGAAAAAGGGATAGCGCCCATTCTGCAACGTCCGACTCGAATTTCTTGATCGATGGAAATGCGCTGAGCCCCAACGCGTTCGTCGCGTGGAATTTTTCAAGCGCGATTTTACCGATGCGATCAACATCGTCGTTGGCGAAATGAACGTAAAAACCCGGCAAGCGTCCCGCTCTCCAATCTACGTCACCCTTCCTCGCACACTCCATCGCCTCCCAAATCGCGGCTTCTTCCAGGCCATTTTCCGGGAAATCTGCTTTTTCCGTCATCATATCCATCTCCTTTGGTATGCCAAAGCTACAATAACGCTATTTCAATTTCAACGAAAATATATATTCTTCTCTTGCCTGGATAACGCGCCAATAGCATGCATGAGCCGGGACCCTACCACCGGGCTGCAGCCTATGAGCCTGCGGGTCGACCACGGGTCATTTGCGGATGAGGCTGGGCATATACCGCTTTTGAACGGTTTTTTGCAGCGATAGGCGCATAGTCCGCAAAGTCGAGAGACAGACTGCGCTGCGAGAAAGGCTATCAAAGCGGCCGACGCTCCCCCGGCACAAGCTTTGAAGGCTTGACATATTCCCCGATGAAGCAAGGAGGGTTCAAGCAGGCAACGCCGTTGACATGTTTCAAATTGGGTAATATCATATCTCACATGAACCTATTTGTGATCACAAAAAAAGGAACACGCGATCTCAGAGCTCCGGGGAATTTGGCATCGCACTGGACTGGTGTCGATGGGCGCTCGCTACCTGTTAGTGACGGGCAAGGCCGTACTTACGCGGCACCTTCCACACTCTGAACGCGGTCTTTTTGTACGAGAACGACGAGGCTTTGCGAGGGCTTGAGGTGGTGACCCCACGATCAGAAAACGTGCTCGACATTTCTCGGGTCGCGGCGATGCACGGAGGCGGGGTCCGGTAGGTATCTGCGCCAGAGGCTTGCCGAAATGCAGACAAACAACATTAGGGGGAAAGTACTCCATGACTTCACACACGCCACGCTCTCTCGGAATTCTTACCCTCGAACGGGGGGTTCCGCCGGGCGCCAAGCCGCCGACGCCCGCTCCAGGCTCAATACTCAATCCGTCGTCGTTTGACTTCGTAACGATCCAGGAGATCGTGGCGGGAGCTTGGGTTGAAAATGTCGTTTCTGGTGATCCGGCACTCGAGCCGGCTTACATAGCAGCCGCCAATCGCTTGGTCGAACGAGGCGCTATCGCGATAAGCTCAACGTGCGGCTTCTCAATCCGACATCAATCGGCGGTGGCGGCCGCTGTCAAAGTGCCTGTTGTTATGTCAAGCCTGATCCTGTTGCCAGCACTGCTACGGCAAGTGCCGTCGCCGGGCAAAATCGCTGTCTTAACATATGACTCGAAGCATCTGAGCGAAGACTTGCTTGGGGTTGCTGATCCAGCCGAGCGGGCGCGGGTCGTGATTGGAGGCATTGAAGGCGGTAAGTATTGGCATGACGAGCTAAAGCGTCCAGCGCCACCAATGGACATTAAAGCGATCGAGTCAGATGTTGCCGACTGCATCGCACGGCTCCGGGGCGCGCATCCCGAGTTAGCAGTTATTCTGTTCGAATGCGCGGGATTTCCGACGGTCGCGTCCGCGATCCGGCGAACCGCGAACCTGCCCGTTTACGACATCACCGATCTTTGCCGGATGACAATGGCATCCATAGCCTGAGTTGCGCAGAAAAAGGTCGGGCTGGGTTTCCGAAATCAGTTCACATGACGCAGTGAGAGCTTGTGCGTTCAACTGCAATAAGAAAGGAAGTTACCTCATGACAATGCCAAAAGGACCGCAAGCGTTTCCACGGGCCGAGTATCTGCGAAGGCTGGCCCTTGTTAAGGCTAAAATGGAACAACGCGAGGTCACCTCGTTACTGATCACCTCCCCTGCAGATATCACTTATCTATGTGGTTACACAGCCAAGTCGGCGTACATTCCACAAGGCCTCGTCATCTCCTTGAAAGATGAAGAGCCAACTTTCTTGACGCGTCATATGGATGCGCCGGCGGCGGTGCATCAGACGTTTATGGAAAGGGACCGGGTAATTGGCTACCCCGAAGCTCTTATCGCTGACCCTGACAAGGACGGCTTCGACGCGCTAATTAATTTCCTGCGAGACGACGGCCTCGGTGGTGGGAGATTAGCGCTTGAAAACAACTTACTCTCGGCGAAGTTGATCGACAGGTTCCAGGCCGGGGCTCCGGGGACAAAATTAGCAGACTTCAGCAACGAAGTGCCCTGGATCCGACTGGTCAAGTCAGATCTTGAAATCGAGATGATGCGAGAAGCCGCCGCGATTACGGACGCAGGAATGCTGACAGGGAAAGAAGTAATGCGTCCGGGCGTAAGAGAGGCGGATGCTGCTGCAGAAATCATCGCGACGCTGGTTCGCGGCGCCAATGGCAAAGTCGGCACAGATTTGAGGCGAGTTTTCATTTGTGCCTCGCCGCGTTCGGGCACGGCGCACATTATCTGGACCGAAGATGTTTTCCGCCAGGGATCGCAAATTAACCTTGAGATGGGCGGTGTACGTCACGGTTATGTCTCGGCCCTGATGCGGACCTACTCGATCGGTAAGCCGTCAGATCGCCTTCGCCGGGTCCACGACGCCGAGGTTGCTGGCATGGAGGCCGCACTTTCTGCCGTCAAACCGGGCGCCACCTGTGGCGATGTCGCCGTCGCTTTCAACACCACGCTAAAGAAGCATGGGCTGGAGAAAGAATCGCGATGCGGCTATGCGATCGGGATCGACTGGACCGAACCTACGGCCAGCCTGAGGGAGGATGACCATACGGTGCTTCAGCCGAACATGACGTTCCACCTGATGCTAGGTAACTGGATCGACGAAGACTTTGGCTACGTGATCAGCGAAACGTTTCGCGTTACCGAAACCGGAGTCGAGACCTTCTCCGCACTTCCCCGGGAGATTTTCGAAATCTAACTTTCGGTTTTACGGCTTTCTGACTGCTCGACCTGCTGGTGTGCCATCGATCTTAGGAAAGCACATTAGCGGGTTTAGCATCGTCCGATATCGGTATTGGCACGGCGGTTTCGAACTGATCGCGTCGGATGCTTGCCGGGGCTTGGTCGAAAGCCCTGGCGATTATCTGCCCGACGCGGACTGACAGCGTGACAGCGGAGTATGGTTCGCTTTAACCACAACGGCCGTCACGAAGGTCCAGGAAGTCTACCATGCTCAAGGCGGATTGCGCTCACTGCGGATCTCGCTCGCAAGGCGGCACCAGTCTCTCGAGTTTTGCCCCTGGCGCGCAGCTTTGCCCTGTGTCACTCGACGGCACCTTGCGCGCAAGACGACCCGCACCACATTGTGTAGGCCTTCGGTGGGTGCCCGTCATAAACTATCAGGCAGTGGATATCGAACAGAAACTGATCCGCAGAACCAACGGAAGCTATGCGTCTAACGTTGCATTCGACGTGAAGCTGGCCGCGATCCGATCAGTTCTCGACCACCGTTCCGATTTGAGCAGCCACGATCCCAGTCCACTCCCTTCGCGCAGGATTTCACTATGAAAGAGCTTGACCGCGCGGACGTCGCAATTTTAGAGGCGGTCCAGAAAAGCAATCGCTTAACGTCAGAGGAACTTGCGGAGTTGGTGAACTTGTCGCCCACGGCTTGCCAGCGCCGCTTGAAGCGGTTGCGGGCAGAAGGTGTGATCGAAGCAGATGTGTCTGTCATTTCCCCGAAGGCCGTCGGTCGGCAAGTCACTATGATCGTGCTTGTTTCGCTTGAGCGCGAACGAGCCGACATAGTCGACCGGTTCAAAGCAGCGATACGAAATACCAGAGAGGTGATGATCGGCTATTATGTCACTGGCGATGCGGATTTTCTTCTGATTGTCACTTCAAAAGATATGGAATCATACGAGCAATTCACGCGGCGCTTCTTCTATGAAAACCATGACATTAAGGGCTTTAAAACGATGGTTGTCATGGACAGGGTAAAGGCGACTTTCGCTCTCCCGATCGAGTTGTAGGAGAGTGGTGAAAAACACCACTGTAAAACGGACGGATTTGAAGCTCGGAGTCACGTGCGAAAAAACGGTGATGCGCGGTAGCGGATGTACGGGAAGGTGCCGTTAGACGTCAAAAACCATTACCGGCGCCCCTTAAGAATAGGATGATCCTCAAGTATAGTCGTAGTACGCTTGGCACGTGTGCGATCAGAAGCCTGTGCCCGGTGCCGCTATCGTAGATATTCTGGCTGATCTGTGCGATGACAGGGCCGAGATCCGAATTGATGCCGGGGATCAAAGTCGCAGCAAGGACATCTCCCACGGCGGTTCCTCTAGGCGCAATTCGGCCCGCCCTCGCACCGCGTGAAGATCAGGCGGAGCGACCCGCTCGTCGCTGTGGAATGCCATGTGTGATTGCATTGTCGGTACATTTGCCAGAAATTCTGCCTTTCCCCCACAGGCTTCGTCTCTCGCCTCAACCGTGCGCAAACACCGTTGGCATTTCCGAAGCGCACTTTCCTTCGGGCGTGTCCGAGACTTTCAACGCGGACGTTTCGCGGGCCCGCTGCGTGCATGCGTACCAATTTATCACTCGATTTTCATAGGTTATACCAAGGCTTGATGACTAGAACTCATTGGCCCATTTTCTGCGCCCGATCGACATGATGCGCCAAGGCTGACGTTGAAGCTTGCGCCAGGCATCGCAGCAGTGATCGACGATGTCTTCGTAGGATGTGTACACACGGTTAGAGAGCCAGTTTTCGCGCATGAACTGCCAGAGATTTTCGACCGGATTGAGTTCGGGTGACTTCGCTGGCAGCGGTAGAATGGTGATGTTTTCGGGCACCATGAGATTGTTCGATAAATGCCAACCCGCCTGATCCATGACGAGGATGGCGTGGGCGTCATTGGCAACATGGCCGGATATCTCGATCAAATGCTGGTTCATGGCATGGGTATCGCACCATGGCATGACGAGGGCGGCGGCCTTGCCAAATTTCGGGCAGATCGCGCCGAAGATATAAGCGGATCTCGTTCGCTGATCATGCGGAGCCGAGGGCCGTGTCCCTCGTTTGGCCCATCGCCTGGCGATCTTATTCTTCTGGCCGATGCGGGCCTCGTCCTGGAACCAGATTTCTATTCGCTTGCCTTTAGCGGCCCCGGCGGCGATTTCTCCCACTGCGGCGGGAAAGTTTTTTTAAATTCCTCAATCGCATGCGGGTCCTGCGCATGATGCTTCGGTCGGGCAGTGAGTTTGCGATAGCCCAGGGCATTCAATTCGCGCCCAAGCGTCTGGCGGCTGATGGAGATACGATGCTCCTGCCAAAGCCATTGCGCCAGATCGACCAGCCGCCAGCGCACGACGCCATCGAGATAGGGAACGGGACCGTTCTCAACCGCCTCGACCAGCGCCTTCCGCTGCTGATCGTTCAACAAGGGCTCACGTCCCTTCGCCTTTCCCGTTTTCAGGCCATCTGGACCATGCAGATTGAAACGCTCGACCCAGTCACGGACAATTTGCAAACCGACCCCACCCATCGATGCTGCCTGGCTGCGCGAACCACCCTCGTAAATGATCGACAAGGCCAACAATCGGCGCGACCAATCCGCGTCACGGCTCTGCCTTGCCAGCCGACGCAGATCATCAGCCGTATAATCTCCACGAATGGTCAGCGCTGTTCCCATGGCGAAATCTCCTTTCGCCATCTTGAATCATGATTTGCCGGAAAATGGAATCGCGTGAGTCGTCCTCATCAAGCTCTGGTATTAGTGGAAATCATGCAAGTTGTTATGGAACTGGCGGTATTCCGCGTATGCTGCGAGCTTCAATCTTTTCAGGCGGTTACCTTTGCCAGCGCATTGTCGATCGCGCCGGTGATCCGATCGATCTCGTCGGCTGTTGCGATAAGGGCCGGCGAAAGGCATAGCGTATTATTTAGCCCGCCCTGCAGAGAGCGATTAGTGGCGCCGATAATCACCCCCTGAGCGAGGCATTCAGCGACCACGGCCTGAACGCGTTTTTCGTCAAGCGGTTCTTTTGTCTTTCGATCAGTTACTAGCTCAGCTCCGCAAAACAGTCCTTTGCCACGGACATCGCCGATGACCGCGTGCTTTTCCATCAGTGCGTTCAGGTTCGCCACGGTCCGCTCGCCCATCGCGACAGTATTCTCGATCAACCCTTCGTCCTCAATGATGCGCATATTCTCCAGCGCCGCGACCGGACCGGCGGTGCATCCGCCGAACGTCGAAATGTCACGGAAGTAGCTCATCGTATCCTCTGGCGCGTCTTTGAACTGTTCGAACACCCGCTCGGTGGTAACCGTGCAGGATATGGCGGCGTAGCCGGAAGCCAACCCCTTAGCCATGGTGACGATATCCGGCTTAATGCCATAGTGCTGGTAGCCGAACCATGCGCCCGTCCTGCCCAGACCGCAGACGACTTCGTCGATGTGAAGGAGGATTCCGTATTTTCGGCAAATCTCCTGAACGCGCTGCCAGTAGCCCTTAGGTGGTGTGATGACGCCCCCACCGGCCGTCACCGGCTCCAGCACAATCGCACCGACCGTGTCCGGCCCCTCCCGCAAAATCACTTCCTCAATCGCGTCAGCGGCACGTTCGCCGTAATTTTCGACATCCCATTGCTTCCGGTATTCCAGGCAATGGGGAACCATCACGAAGCCCTGTGGATAGGGGCCATACTGATCGGCACGCTGCGGCTGCCCAGAAGTGGCAAGCGTTCCAATCGTCGTGCCGTGATAATCGCGCTCGCGATAAAGGATTTTCCACTTCTTCCCGCCGTGATGGCGAGCCGCGATTTGGCGAACCATTTTATAGGCTTTCTCGTTAGCCTCGGAGCCGGAGTTGGAATAATAGACGCGGGAAAGGCCTGGCATCTTCTCGATTAGCTTGGCCGCAAAGAGCGCTGCCGGAACGTTGCCCGCAGCTCCGGCATAATAATTGAGTTTGACAAGCTGGTCGCGCATGGCATCGGCGATGCTCTCGCGTCCGTAACCGACGTTGACGGTCCAGACGCCGCCGGACACGGCATCAAGATATTCCCTTCCGTTGGTGTCCCACAGTTTCATACCCTTGCCCTCGACAAAGACCCGGGGATCAATAGTTTCATATTGTTTATGTTGGCTCAGATGATGCCAGACATGCGCGCGGTCAGCGCCAACCACGTGTGATAAGTCATTTTGTTTTAGGTCCTGGGACATCGAAGGCCTCCTACTTAATCCGCGACACCTTGCTTCAAAGCTTTAAAGCCGCTTCCGCTCCTGCGGGAGGCAGAGACAAGGAGAATTGCGTCGAGATCCTGCAAAGTTTGCTAAAATACGCAGGATCTTGGCGAGGGGGTTCTTAAACACCAGACAAGACGCAGATCGATCGCCCATGGTGGACATGCGTTGCCAAAACTTGATAGGAGCATGTTCCGATACAACAGGCCTCGGATGCAGTTCATACCGGCCAATGGACCTAGTCTGAAAACCCAAACGGCGCGTCCGTGCGGCGGCAGTAATCCGGCAGAATCTGTCGGCCGATCGGCGGCTCCGACCGGTGTCTTCAATTATCGCGCCGACAGAGGCGACAGGTAATCCCATGGTGTCGGCGTGAAGGGCGGACGATAATAGACGAGGCGCTCTTCGTGCTTTGCTTCACAAATCAATGCCACGGCCCGGTCGACCCTCGGCGTCCAAAGGTCCCTCCTCCAGAGCTGACCGTTCGTGAGGTCGAGAAAAACTGCTGGCCGTCCGGTAGTTCAGCCACTGCGTCACCACCGTTCTCGGCGTCGAAAAGACCTGATGCAAGGTCCAACTGGGCAACGGCCGCGGTGCTGGGCAAACGGGAAGTTCGCGCTGTCGAGACGCTTGGAAACATTGCCCGCAGCATCCATCCGGATGAAGAAAAATGGGATGCGCTCGTGTCCGGGCTTTTGCAGCGTTGTGAGCCGATGAGCGGTTCGTCCCAAATTGAAGCGCGATCGCCGCTATATCGTAGCGGCGCGCCTCTACCGCTTTAGCAAAAGGCTTGTAGGGCATGACCACGGCGGCAGCGAAGTAAGCGGACGCATCATCGAGACGACGCCTCGCTGCTTCTCTTGCCTTGACCGGCATCTGTGGGTCCTCGCCTTTGCAAGACCTCTGGTGGATCACAGACCAAATCGAACAGATGCGACCTATCACGCGACCGGTCAACTTGCGGCGGAACTTCGGCCCCCCTTTTGGCGGGCGGCCAGCACATCTCGAATCGAGAAGCTCGAATGGATCCGCAACACACCGGGCAATGTCGACAGAACCTCCTTGTGTATTCGCTCAAAAGCCCCTGCACTCTCGACGTCGACCCGCAGCATATAGTCTGATCCGCCTGTCATCAGATAGCATTCGCGGATTTCGGGATGCTTTCGGACCGCCGCTTCGAACTTGTCGAGGTAGTCTTCCGTTTGCCGTTCAAGGGTGATGTTGATGATGACGGCGATCGTTGCGTCTGAACTTGCCGTGTCAACGAGTGCCGTGTAGCCGCGGATCACCCCGGCATTTTCCATGATCTTGATGCGCCTAAGACAGGCGGACGGTGACAGCCCAACCTCGGTCGCGAGCTTCGCGTTGCTCATGCGCGCATCGACGCGCAGCAGCCTCAAAATGTTCCGGTCGATGTTATCAAGAGAGGACATGGCAGAATCTTTCAAAACGCAGCACATTCTGCGACTCTACACTGATCTTCGCCCATTTTGAGCGCAAATTCGCAGACTCTTTCGCTGATTATTTCATATCTTTTGCCCAGGCTAGGGAGCGGAAGATGGACAACCTTCTATCGGCAAAACATGCAAGTGCCGGCGTCGCCGGGATCGGGGCGACGGGATATCTGGTGATCGATATCGCAGCACTTTGCCGCAACTACGAGAAGCTTGCCTCGATGGTCACGCCGGGCCGCGCGGCCGCGGTTGTCAAAGCGGATGCTTATGGCCTTGGTGCGAAGCGCGTCTCGCGGGCGCTTTATGAACGGGGCTGCCGCCATTTCTTCGTTGCCCAGTTCATTGAAGCGCAGGAGCTCCGGCTTGCGCTCGCGCCCGATGCGCAAGTCTTCGTGCTGAACGGTTTGCAGCCCGGAACCGAGCTCGCAAGCACCGAGATGGATATTATCCCCGTTCTCAATTCTCTGGAGCAATATCGCCGGTGGTGTGCGACCGCGCGCTCGCTTAAACGCGCCCTTCCCGCAGTCGTCCAATTCGATACCGGCATGTCACGCCTCGGCTTCCCACCGGAAGAGCGCCCTGCACTCGCCAAGGCTCTGGATGAGCATGGCAACGTCGAAGTCCTGTTCATCATGAGCCATCTGGCCTCCGCCGATGAACTCGATGCGGCGCAAAACTCTGAACAGCTGGCGGAGATACGACGCATCGCCTACGAGTTCGCTGGCTTCGATATCTCCTTTGCCAATTCCGGCGGCGTGTTCCTGGGCGACGCTTACCACGGCGTGCTCACCAGACCCGGGATCGCGCTTTACGGCGGCGCGCCGACGGGCGGGGAGCCGAACCCTATGGAGCCGGTCATCAGTCTTGAGGTGGCGGTTGTGCAGACACGCACCGTGCCGGCGGGTACAAAGGTCGGTTATAACGGCGTTCATGTGACCGACGGCGTCACGCGACTTGCGACGATCGCTGCTGGCTACGCCGATGGTCTCCCGCGAGCCTTGAGCGGACGCGGTGCCGTCTATTACCAAGGCATCCGCCTGCCGATCGTCGGGCGTGTCTCGATGGACAGCATCACTATTGACGTGTCCGCCCTGCCTGAGGACGCATTGAGCCTGGGAAGTTTCGTCGAGGTCATCGGTCCGCACCAGTCGCTCGAGGACATTGCGCGCGACGCCGGCACGATCTCCTACGAGATCCTGACCGGCCTCGGCCAGCGCTATTATCGGCACTATCGTCAAGAGCCCTCGGCGGCTCAATCATTGGGGAAATCATGAAAGTTGTTGTACTGGGCTCCGGCATCGTCGGTGTCACATCCGCCTATCAGCTGGCAAAGGCAGGCCACGATGTAACGGTCATCGACCGTCAGCCGGGCCCGGCGCTGGAGACGAGCTTTGCCAATGCCGGCCAGGTTTCATTCGGCTATTGCTCGCCCTGGGCAGCACCCAGCATTCCGATGAAGGCGCTGAAATGGCTGTTCATGGAGCATGCGCCGCTGATCCTGCGCCCGAAGTTTGATGCGGCCATGCTCTCGTGGCTGCTCAAGATGCTTTCGAACTGCACCTCGGAACGGTATGCGGTCAACAAGAGCCGCATGCTGCGCCTGGCGAACTACAGCCGTCTGGCGCTTGCTGAGCTGCGCGCAGAAACAGGGCTCGCCTACGACGAAGGCATGCAGGGCACCGTGCAGCTCTTCCGCACGCAGCAGCAGCTCGATGCCTCTGCGAAGGACGTAAAGGCACTGGCGGCCGACGGTGTACCTTATAAAGTGCTGGACCGGGACGGTTGCGTTCGGGTCGAACCGGCGCTTGCTCATGTCCGCGAGAAATTCATCGGCGGGCTGCTGACGCCGAAAGACGAAACCGGCGACTGCTTCAAGTTCACCAATGCGCTCACCGAAAAGGCGACAGAGACAGGCGTCCGCTTTCTCTTCAACACAACGGTCAAACGTCTCGACGTCGAAGGCAACCAAGTACGCGGGGTCGTGACCGGTGAAGAGCGGATCGCGGCTGATGCTGTGGTCGTCGCGTTCGGCAGTCATTCGCCGACGTTCCTCAAGCGCTATGGCATCAAACTGCCGGTCTATCCGGTCAAGGGCTATTCGCTGACGATCCCGATCACCGATGGCTCGCGCGCCCCGAAATCGACTGTCATGGACGAGACCTTTAAGATCGCGATCACAAGGCTCGGTGACCGCATCCGCGTCGGCGGCATGGCGGAAATTTCCGGCTACACCAACGACCTCGGCCAGGCACGCCGGCGCACGCTGGAGCACTCGGTGACCGACCTCTTCCCCGGCGGCGACGTTTCCCAGGCGACCTTCTGGTCCGGACTGCGACCCATGACGCCCGACGGCACGCCGGTCATCGGCCCGACCAAGATCAGCGGCCTTTATCTGAACACCGGACACGGCACGCTCGGCTGGACGATGAGCACCGGCTCGGCCCGGGTGATCAGCGATCTGGTGAGCGGCCGTCAGCCTGAAATCGACGCCACCGAACTCGCCGTCGCCCGCTACGCCTGACGCCACCCCCAACAATTTTTATGGAGACATGATATGATCACCGCTATTTCCACCGCCGATGCCCCCGGCGCTGTCGGCCCCTACTCCCAGGCCATCAAGACTGGCGACCTCCTGTTTGTGTCCGGACAGTTGCCGATCGACCCGGCCACCGGCGAGTTTAATTCTGACAATGCGGTCAAGCAGGCCGAACAGTGCCTGAAGAACATGGCCGCGATTGCCAAAAAAGCGGGCACCGAGCTTTCGAAGACGGTGAAGACCACGGTGCTGCTGACCGACCTTGGCGATTTCGCGGAGGTCAACCGGGTTTACGCCAAATTTTTCTCCGAGCCGTTTCCGGCGCGGGCCTGCTATGAGGTGAAAGCTTTGCCGAAAGGCGCCAAGGTGGAAATCGAGGCCGTCATAGCTGTCGGCTGAACTGTCGAGCCCATCACACAGCGTATAGCCGGAGCGGTTGTAGGATCGCTCCGGTTCTGTCGTTTGACGGGGGAAGAAACGGGCAAGGCCCGCTTGAGGAGGAGGACGCCGTGACCCTTACGCAGGCGCTCAAGAAGCATATCAAGAATACCAAAACGTTCGGCGATCTTGCAGCAGCCGCTGACGCGATCGAAACCTCCAGACGCTTTCCAGTTCACAATCCCTCTACCAGTGAATTGCTGGCGGAGTTGCCGGACATGCAGGCCTCTGATGTAGCGCTCGCAATCGACCGGGCTGACGCAGCACGAGAGCGTTGGGCGGGTGTGACCGCGCGCGAGCGCTCAGACATCCTGTGGCGATGGCACCAACTGATTGTCGATCACATCGATGATCTCGCCGCTATTCTGACCTGCGAAATGGGCAAGCCGCTTGCCGAGGCGAAGTCAGAGATTTCCCATGCTGCGGCGTACGTCAAATGGTACGCGGAAGAGGCGAACCGCATCTACGGCGAGACGATCCCGGCGCCATCCACTGACAGACGGCTGCTGGTGATCAAGCAGCCTGTCGGCGTCGTCGGCGCGATCACGCCCTGGAATTTTCCGGCCTCGATGGTCGCGCGCAAGATTGCGCGCGGCGCTGGCAGCCGGCTGCACGGTTGTCCTCAAGCCCGCGGAACAAACCCCGCTTGTCGCGGGCTCCATGGTCGCGCTTGCCCGGATGGCCGTTTTTCCCGGGGGGTGCTCAATCTGGTCTATGCGTCGGACGGCGATGCCGTCGGCAAGGAGCTTTGCTCTAACCCAAAGGTTCGCAAGATCAGCTTCACCGGCTCGACGGAGGTCGGCCGGCTGCTGATGCGCCAATGCTCCCAGCAGATCAAGCGGATCAGCTTTGAGCTCGGCGGAAACGCGCCGTTCATTGTGTTCGACGACGCCGACATCGATGACGCCGTCGATGGTGCTATCCAGGCCAAGTTTCGGAATGGTGGCCAGACCTGCGTTTCGGCCAATCGTATTTACGTGCAGGCCAGCGTCTTTCACCTGTTCTCCGAGCGGTTCACCGAGCGCGTCAGGAGGCTGCAGGTGGGCGACGGGTTCAAAGCCGACACTGCTATCGGTCCTCTGATCGATGGCCATGCCGTCGCAAAAATTGAAGCGCATGTCGACGATGCCGTCAAAAAGGGAGCGATGGTTCGCTGCGGTGGTCGTCGGATCGGCGCGAAGGGGACATTTTTCGAGCCGACCGTGATAACCAATGTCGTCGGTTCGATGCGGATCGCGCAGGAAGAGACGTTCGGTCCGCTGGCGCCGATCATCCCGTTTCGAAGACCCGGAGCAGGTAATCCGGGAAGCCAACGACACCATCTACGGTCTCGCGGCATATTTCTACGCTTCAAACCTCAAACGCGTCTGGTGGGTGGCCGAAGCGCTGGAATATGGGATGGTCGGCATCAACACCGGCCGCATGTCATCGGAGGCCGCACCCTTCGGAGGCGTCAAGCAGTCCGGCATTGGTCGTGATCTCGGCACGGCCTTGAGGACTATCTGGAACTGAAATACCTTTGCATGGTGGTCTCTAACGCCTGTTGCCGCCCTCCAACTTCGACGCCGGGTTCGATGATGTTGGAATCTGGATCACCTCAAAAAAGAGGCTGCTGTCGACCCATGTCCTACGGCAGCCAAGTCGCTTGGGAGGCGAATTCAAAACCCCAAGCCATCGGTCGAAGAACCGAAGGCACTTTTGACAGGTAGCAGATCAGATCCCTATCGCTTCATAGGCATCGGCGATCTGTCGGATCGACGCGACATAGGCGGCGGTCCGGTAATCACCGAGTTCCGGTTGCTCTTCGATGAGGTCGGCGATGCGTGTCCAGGTGTTGCGCATAACGTCTTCCAAACCCGAACGAACCAGATCGATTTCAGCGCCACCTTCTAGGAACTCGTCACGGATATCGGCGGGGAACTCCTTGCCCGTCATGCGTTCGAGGGCTGTTGCGATGGTCTGGTTGCGCCGCTCGCGCCGGCGCCGCTCCATCAGCCGAAGGGAATATGCGTCAGGTTCTTCACCCACTCGAAGTAGCTGACGACGACACCGCCGGCATTGACGTAAAGATCGGAAGAATGGTGACCCCACTGGTGCGCAGGACCTTGTCCGCCTCGATGGTCACCGGGCCGTTGGCCGCTTCGACGACCAGGTTCGCCTTGATGCGCTCCGCATTGCCTGCATGAATGGCATTTTCCATCGCCGCCGGAATGAGGACGTCGCATGGCTGCTCGATGCCTGACATATCGCCGGGAAACGATGTAGCGCCTGCAAAACCGAGGATGCTGCCGGTCTTGATCTGATGCTGCTTCAGCGCCTCAATCGACAGACCATCGGCATTGGTGAAATAGCCATCCCGTTCTGCAACGACAGTTATCCGAGCGGCATCCTCTTCGGAGAGGAACTTTGCCGCATGGTAGCCGACATTGCCGAAGCCCTGGACGATCACCGCCGCCCCCTTCAGGTCACGCTTGCCATTCAAACCGGCAGTGCGAGGATCCCGAGATAGCTCTGGATGGCGAACTGCACGCCCCGGCCGGTGGCTTCGGTGCGTCCGGCAATGCCGCCCTTCGACAGTGGCTTACCGGTGACGCAAGCGCGAGCGTTGATGACATCGGTCGGGTTGGCACGGCGGAACTCGTCCATCATCCAGGCCATTTCCCGTTCACCCGTGCCGATGTCGGGCGCCGGAACGTTGACGCCGGGGCCGATCAGGCCACGCTTGTTGAGCTCCTGGGAAGCGGCGGGTGATGCGCTCGAGCTCCTGCGGCGTCCATTCGCGCGGATTGATCTTCAGCGCGCCTTTCGAGCCGCCAAACGGCACATCGACCAGCGAGCATTTGAGCGTCATCAGTGCTGCCAGCGCCTCGACCTCTTCCGCGTCGGCATTCGACGCATAGCGAATGCCGCCCTTCACCGGTTCGCAATGCTCGCTGTGCACCGATCGCCAGCCGATGAAGCTGTACATGCGACCGCGCAGGCGAACGCCGAACCGAACCGTATAGGTCGAGTTGCATTGCATGATCCGCTCCGAAAGCCCTTCCGGCAGCTCGAGGAACGTCATGGCGCGGCGGAAGTTCTGGTCAACGCTATCGAGAAAGCCCGCGGAGCTCGTCTGTTCGACGTGTACTTCCGCGTTGTGGGACTGCATTCACTGGAGGTTCTCCTTGTTTGGTCGTTCGAGCCCTGTGCTCAGCTCAGCAAAATTCTTTGGTCTGCATTGCGCACCAGCAGGGCGTAGATCAGCGTGAACAGCCGGCGGGCGGTATCGTTGTCAATGTTCACTTTCGCTGACACCGGCTTTTCAGCAGTTCGGCGGCCTCGTTATGGACGCCGCGCCGGCCCATATCGATTGCCTCAAGGCGCTCAGGGCCAGGGTGGCGGATGGCGTCGTAGTAGCTCTCGCAGATACGGGTGTAATCCTTCAGCAACCGGCGGAAGGGCGTCAGCGACAGGTAGTGACTGACAACATGCTCGCCCTGGTCGTCGGCGACATGTAGGGCCAGGCGCCCGTCGACCGCTTCGATCCTGAGGCGATAAGGTCCACCGTCGTGACCGACTGGAATGAATGTGTTGGATTCCAGGAGGTCGATGACCGCGAGCGCTTGCTCCCGCTCAATTCTCGCGTCCCGGCCACTAAAAGACCGGTCAAGCGATACGTCGCAGAGACGGTACTCGGCGGAGGCCATGACCCTGCCCTCCCCTCACATCGCTTCCACGCACAAGGCGACACCCATGCCGCCGCCGATGCAAAGTGTCGCCAGACCCTTCCTGGCGCCGCGTCGCTTCATTTCGAAGAGCAGCGTGTTCAGTACGCGGGCGCCGGAGGCACCGATTGGATGGCCGATGGCGATCGCGCCGCCATTGACGTTGACGATGTCGGGGTTCCAGCCGAGGTCCTTGTTGACCGCGCAGGCCTGGGCGGCGAAAGCCTCGTTGGCTTCGACGAGTTCGACATCGCCGATCGCCCAGCGGCTTTCGCCAGCGCCTTGCGCGAAGCCGGGATCGGGCCGGTACCCATGACCTGCGGATCGACGCCGGCGGTTGCCCAGGAGACGATGCGGGCGAGCGGCTGGATCCCGCGCTTGGATGCCTGTGCTTCGGTCATCAGCAGGGTGGCGGCCGCGCCGTCATTGAGGCCGGAGGCGTTGCCGGCGGTGACCGTGCCGTCCTTGTCGAAGGCCGGACGCAGCTTAGTCATGTGTTCGAGCATAGAGCCATGTCGGATATATTCGTCCTGATCGACGGTGACGTCGCCCTTGCGGGTCTTGACAATGAAGGGAATGATCTCGTCGGCAAAACGTCCTGCCTTCTGTGCGGCCTCGGCCTTATTCTGCGAGGCGAGGGCAAACGCGTCCTGCTCTTCGCGGCTGAGCTGCCACTGGCGGCGACGTTCTCGGCGGTGATGCCCATGTGATAGCCGTAAAAGGCGTCGGTCAGGCCGTCCTTGATCATGGTGTCGATCATCTTGAAGTCGCCCATCTTCACGCCGCCGCGAAGATGCGCGCAGTGCGGCGCCATCGACATGGACTCCATGCCGCCGGCAACAATGATGTTCGCGTCACCCGTCGCAATCTGCTGCATGCCGAGAGCCACGGCGCGAAGGCCCGAACCGCAAAGCTGGTTCATGCCCCAGGCGGTCTTTTCCTGAGGCACACCCGCCTTCATCGCGGCCTGACGCGCGGGTTCTGGCCCTCGCCGGCCTGCAGCACCTGGCCGAGGATCACCTCGTCGACCTCGCCTGCTTCGACACCGGCACGATCGAGCACACCCTTGATGACGGCGGCACCCAATTCGTGTGCCGGCGTGTTGGCGAAAGCGCCGTTAAAGGATCCGACCGCGGTGCGGGCGGCGCTGGCGATGACGATCGAAGGGGTGCTCATGGTGGTCTCCTCTATGGTCCTTGCGAAGCCGGCAAAGACCGGCTGCACGTTTCGGCAATAAGCCACAGGCCTAGTTGACGATAGTCGCCTCGGTGGCGCTGCGGATCTCGCCGTCGGTGACGCCCTCGGCAAGCTCGACAGCTTCAGTCCTCCATCGACGACGTCGAGCACACCGAGATTGGTGATGATCCGATCGACGACGCTCTTTCCCATCAGCGGCAGGGTGCAGGCTTTCAGCACCTTGGATTCGCCGGCCTTGTTAGTGTGGTCCATGACAACGACCACCCGCTTGACGCCGGCAACCAGATCCATCGCACCGCCCATGCCCTTGACGAGCTTGCCGGGATCATCCAATTGGCGAGGTCGCCGTTCTCCGCCACTTCCATGGCGCCGAGGATCGCCATGGCGATCTTGCCGCCGCGGATCATCGCGAAGCTCTGCGCTGAATCGAAGAAGGCCGAATGCGGCAATGCCGTTACCGTTTGCTTGCCGGCATTGATGAGATCGGCGTCAATCTCACCCTCGGTCGGAAAGGGACCGATGCCGCGCAGGCCATTCTCCGACTGCAGCGTCACGTGGACGCCCTCAGGGATGTAGTTGGCGACCAGCGTCGGAATGCCGATGCCGAGATTGACGTAGGTGCCGTCTTCGAGTTCCCGGGCAGCGCGCGTCGCCATCTGGTTTCTGTCCCAGGCCATGTGTTTTCCCCCTGCCCTCAAGCCGCCGCACGAGTGGTGCGCTGTTCGATGCGCTTCTCGTGCTGACCCTGGATCAGGCGATGCACATAGATCCCGGCCGTGGATGTGGGGGATCGGGATCGAGGCTGCCGACCGCACGATTTTCCTCGACTTCGGCGACGCAGATCTTGCCGCAGGTCGCGGCCGGCGGATTGAAGTTGCGGGCCGTCTTGCGGAAGACGAGATTGCCCGAGGTATCCGCCTTCCAGGCCTTGACGATCGACAGGTCGGCGACGATGCCGGTCTCGAGAACGAAGACCTCTCCGTCAAAGAACTTGAGTTCTTTTCCTTCGCAACGACAGTGCCGATGCCGGTCTTGGTGTAGAAGCCGGCGATACCGGCCGCCGCCGGCGCGCATGCGCTCGGCAAGCGTTTCCTTGCGGATTGAACTCGAGCTCGAGTTCACCGCTCAGATATTGCCGCATGAACTTGGCGTTCTCGCCGACATAGGACGAGATCATCTTTTTGATCTGCTTGGTCTTCAGAAGCACACCAAGGCCGAAATCATCGACACGCAATTGTTCGAAGCGATCGTCAGCTCCTTGGTGCCAGCTTTGCGGATCGCGTCGATCAGCAGTTCCGGAATGCCGCAAAGGCCAAAGCCACCCGCTGCAATGAACATGCCGTCGAACAGCAGGCCCTCTAGCGCCGACGTCGGATTGTCGAAGATTTTGTTCATTCTCCCCCCGCTAGGTTCGTCTGTTGCGGCGCCGAGGCGCCGCCTTGATTCATTCACTTGGGTTTCAAAGTCCGGCAGCGGTATCAAACGGCTGCTAGGTCTCTTCACCCACGGTTGATGCAAACGACCTTCGGCTGAGTCATCTCTTCATAGGCGAAGTGCACGCCTTCTCGTCCCATGCTGCCATACTTGGAGCCGCCGAAAGGCATGGCGTCGAAGCGGTAGTCCGAGCTATCGTTGATCATCACCCCGCCCGCCTCGATCCGGTTTGCCGCATCGAGTGCGACATTGAGGTTATTGGTGAAGATGCCGGCATGGAGGCTGTAGTCAGGATCGTTGGCCAGTTCGATCGCATCATCTAGCGTCTCGAACGGTGCAAGCATGACGACCGGCGCAAACACTTCCTCGTGCCACAGGCGGCAGGTCACCGGTGTGCCCTCCAGCACCGTCGGGTGATAGAGCGATCCCTCGCGCTTGTGACCGCAGAGCAGCTTTGCCCCGGCGACAATGGCGTCGTTGACGGCTGCTTCGGTGCGTTCGGCCACCTCCTTCGAGATCATTGGCCCGACATCCGTGTCCTCTCGCAGCGGATCGCCGGCAGTGAGTTTCTTCGTTGCTGCAACAAAGGCATCGCGAAAACGCTCATAAAGCTCCGCCTGCACAAGAATGCGCTGGGCACCGATACAGTTCTGCCCCGCCGCCCAAAAGGCGCCAGAGACGCAGCCTTCAACCGCTTTGTCAAAGTCGCAGTCGTTCATGACGATGACCGGAGCATTGCCGCCAAGCTCCATCGCGAGTTTCTTGAGGCCGGCTTTGCGGCTGATCGCTTCTCCCGTGGCAAACCCGCCGGTAAACGACACCATGCGCACATCCCGCGCAGAGACCAGGGCCGTGACGATTTCTTGATCACCGTGAACGACGGTAATGATCTCCGGTGGCAGGCCCGCTTCCACCAAAGCGTCGACAAGGTTGATCGAGGAAAACGGCGTCAAGTTCGACGGCTTCAGCAGCACGGCGTTGCCGGCGGCAATCGCCGGGCCAAGTTTGTGCGCAACCAGGTTCAGCGGATCGTTGTAGGGGGTAATCGCGGTGATGATGCCGAGCGGCTCGCGGGTGAACCAGCCCTGGCGCTGTTCCGAGCCGACATAGGCATCAAACGGCACGATCTCGCCGGCATTGCGCCTTGCCTCTTCGGCAGAAAGTTTTAGCGTGTTGACGCAGCGAAGCACTTCCTTGCGCGCCTGAATAATCGTCTTTCCGGCCTCGCGCACGATGGTTTCGGCAAACGCTTCACGGCGGCTCTCGATGATCCGCGCAGCGCCTTCGAGGATGCTGGCGCGCTTGTGTCTCGGCAACTTGCTGGAGAGCGCCGCGCCGCGATGGGCGCGGGCGAGCAGTTCGGCGATTTCGCCTGCAGCGGTGGCCTCAACCGTCCCCAGCACAGACCCGTCATAGGGGCTATGAACGGTGATAGGCGCCAAGCTGGTGGTGATATGAAGTTTGGCAGCGGTCATAAGCCGGCTTCCTTTTGCGTGATGATGCGCCATTCTGTGCGACGGTTGAGTTTATCGGTCAGGGCAAGGAGAATTCCCTGCCCTGCTCTCAATTTGATCGATGTGTTTTGCTAGCGGTCGGAGCTCGCCGACCGCCTTCCGTCAGATCTTCTGACCGTCGCGGACGAGGTCGTCCATCACGGAGCGCACGGCCTTTTCGGCAATGGAGACGATTTCGTCGATCTCCGCCTTGGTCGTGACGAGCGGCGGCGCAAAGCCAAGGATGTCGCCATGCGGCATGGCGCGGGCAATGAGGCCGCGATCGCGAGCAGCTTTGGAGAGGCGGGCACCGACCTTCAGCGACGGATCGAAGCGCTTCTTGTTCTCACGATCGCCAACAAACTCGATGGCGCCCATCAGACCAACACCGCGCACTTCACCGACGATCGGCAGCTGTGCGAACTTCTCCTTGAGCTGCGCCTGGAAGTAGCCGCCAACTTCGCGGGCGTTGCCAGGCAGGTCTTCCTTCTCGACGATATCGAGCACAGCGTTCGCTGCTGCCGCACCAATCGGGTGGCCGGAATAGGTGTAGCCGTGCGAGAAGGCGCCGACCCTGTCGGCCCCTTCTTCCATGACCTTGTAAACCTTCTCACCGACGATCGACGCCGAAAGCGGGAAGTAGGCCGAGGTCAGACCCTTGGCGACCGTGATCAGGTCCGGTTCGATGCCATAATGCTGTGAGCCGAACATCGAGCCGGTGCGGCCGAAACCGGTGATCACTTCGTCAGCGATCAAAAGGACGTCGTGTTTCTTGAGCACGGCCTGGATCGCTTCCCAATAGCCTTCCGGCGGTGGTGTGATGCCGCCGGTGCCGAGAACCGGTTCGGCGATGAATGCGCCGACATTGTCGGGGCCGAGCGTCTCGATCATCTCGTCGAGTTCGGCAGCACGACGGGCGGAGAATTCGCGTTCGGTCTCGCCCGGGTTGGCACCCCAATAGTGGTGCGGAACACCGGTATGGTCGATCTGCGGCAACGGCAGATCCATGTGGTCGTGATAGAAGCTCATGCCGGTCATCGAGCCGGACACCACGCTGCAGCCATGATAGCCGCGTTCACGCGAGATGATCTTCTTCTTCGTCGGCTTGCCACGCAGATTGTTGTAGTACCAGACAAGCTTGGCTTGGGTCTCGTTGGCGTCCGAGCCCGACATGCCGTAGAACACTTTGCTCATCTTGCCGGGAGCCATCTTCACCAGGCGATCGGAGAGGATCGCAAGCTCATCGGTCGTGTGGGCAGCATAGGAGTGGTAGTAAGCGAGACGGTAGGCCTGGCGCGAGATCGCCTCGGCGACCTCGGTGCGGCCGTAACCGACATTGACGCAGTAGAGGCCGGCAAAACCGTCGATCAACTGGTTCCCATGCGCATCCTGGATGCGGATGCCCTTCCCCGTTTCCACGATCGTCGGTTCGCCGAGCTTGCCGCTCGCAAAGTCCTTCAACTGCGTGAAGGGATGCAGGACCGAGTTCCGATCTTTCTCAGCGATGTCTTTGATGTTGATGGTCATATTAATCCCTTCCACCGCCTCATCTAGGCTGCGAATTTTTTATCTGTGAACTGGGGCAGATCGAGCAGGAACTGCAAGTCCTCGATTCGCCTGCCTAACCCGATCCAACGATTCTGACTCCAAGTCCGAGCAAGATTGCACCGCTTCTATCTTGCATGACGCAGTGTTCCTGCAATCTTCGTCGCATTGCGCAGGATTACGCTATCGGTCGGTTTTGCTGATTTGAGCCGTGCGGCCGGCTCATTGGTTTCAATCGACCGCGGAGACATAGGTTCAAGGTCGAGTGGCGAAGACAGCCTCGCGCCAAACGAGGCCTCAGAGACGCGTTAGATGCTCAGCTGTTCAACACCCGGTCGACAGCGATGACATTACAGCCGTTCGCGCGAAGGAAGATCGGCGTGCCTTCGCCACCTCTGCCTCGAACTCTGTCCATCCCAGCGTTCATCGTGAGCTCCGCGAGGTTATCCGCATCAGCTTCCAGGCGGCCAGAGGCAGCGTGTCTCGATTGCTCGCGCTCTACTTTTGCGTCCGAGGCTGCTGCTTCTGGACGAGCCGACCTCCGCCTTGGATGTCACTGTCCAAGCCGATATCCTCACGCTTATTGAAAACCTTCAACGCGACTTGGGCTTTACATGCCTGCTGACGTCGCACAATCCTGCGGTCGTGGCCCGGCTCTGCGCCAGAATTCAGACCTATGAAAATGGCCGCATCATCGATGATGAGGCTTAGCGCTCGTCTCGCGAATTCTGTGCGACGAGCCTGCCACTGATTGCTGAAACCGAAGGTCTTTGTCCACGATATTATAGGCTTAAGAGAGGTAGTCCTGCTTCGCGGTTACCAGTGGTCAATTTCCACTGCGGGCAGGCCAGACCGTGCTTAATGCCGAGTTCCTGCGTCAAAGGACCTGATAATGCCGGAATTCGTATCAGGGTTGCGGATAATCTGCTGCGTCACCGGGTCGATGCGAAGCCTCAGAGTCACTCAAAATGCAGATCGAAGACATTTCCGTGCGCGGGCCGACCACGCTTGATCCGCTGCGCAATAGAGCATTCCGTTCGATCTGGACGTCCACGCAAGTGGCCAACCTGGGGTGGCTGGTGCAGACGGTCGCGATCAGTTGGCTGATGGCAACGATCACGGCATCCGATCTGATGGTAGCGCTGGTGCAGGCGTCGACAACACTGCCGGCCTTCATACTCTCCATCATTGCCGGAGCCATTGCAGACACCTACAGCCGCCGATTGGTGATGATCACCGGGCTGTCACTGATCGCGCTGGCCACCATCGTGCTGGCCGTTGCCGCCGGTTTCGGCTTCGTCAGTCCCTGGTTCATCCTTGGGCTGGGCTTTTTGGCAGGCTGCGGATTTGCGCTGAATGACCCCGCCTGGCATGCCTCCGTGGGCGATATCCTCGACAAGCGAGATATTCCGGCCGCGGTGACGCTTATGTCGGTCGGATACAACATGACGCGTAGCGTCGGACCGGCTCTGGGCGGAGCCATTCTCGCATTCCTCGGTCCGTTGGCGGCCTTTCTTTTTGCCGCCTGCAGCAACTTAGCGCCTCTCGGCGCGGTGTTGCGCAACACGTGGCATGTCCGATCGTCTCCGCTGCCGGGGGAGCGAATTTCGACAGCCATCCATGATGGGATGCGGTTCACTGCACTCTCCTCCGACATTCGGGCGGCGATCATACGTGCCACCCTCTTCGGACTTGCCGCCATTGCCATACTTGCCCTTCTGCCGCTTGTCGCCCGCGATCGTTTGGCCGGCGGACCGATCATTTACGGCATAATGTTTGCTGGTTTCGGAACTGGCGCCTGCATCGCCGGACTGAACAACCGGCTCTTAAGGAGATTGATTCCTCAGGAGTGGCTGATGGCAATCGCTTCGATCGTATGTGCGGTATGTTGCATCTCGCTTGCCCTCACCTCCTCGGTTCCTGTGGCGACGCTTGCACTTGCCATCGGCGGCGCCGGCTGGGTCATCACCTGGACCGGGTTCGACGTCTGGGTGCAATTGGCTAGCCCACGCTGGGTCGTCGGTCGCACGCTCTCCATCTACTATGCATTCCTCTCGGGCGGCATGGCAGCCGGCAGCTGGATATGGGGCACCGTCGCCCAGTCGTATTCGCTCGCTTCCTCTCTCGAATTTGCCACGGCGGCCCTCTTGCTCGTCGCAGCTTCGGGGTTCGTCCTGCCGGTGCAGCTTTCGGCGGAGGGAGACCAGCAGGGTTCGGTGTATCCGGCGCCAGCGGTGGCGCTCGATCTGAAGCCCCGGAGCGGCCCGATTGCAGCGAGGACGGAATATTCGATAGACGAAAGCGACCTGGACATCTTCCTCGATCACATGCGCACTCGCAGATACGCCCTGGGGCGCGCAGGCGCGCGCGACTGGACACTTCAGCGGAACCTTCGAAAACCTTCCCGTTGGACAGAAACGTTCCGCACGCCGACCTGGATGGATTTCCTGCGTTTGCATCACCGGCTCTCTCCCTCGGATCAGGACGTCGTCAAGCATCTCGTCGCTTTGCATAGGGGTGACACGCCTCCTGAAACCGATCTCGTGATTGAGCGCACGACAGACGCGCGGCGGACGCGGGCCCAACCGGTCGCCCGCGTTTCGCGTCCGTGAGGTAACTTTGCGATGAGACCATCTATCGAACAGCGGCAACGATCCCGTAACTGCGTCGGCGAGGAACGAAGCCAGACTGCGGAGAATAGCCGCAAGCCCAACACAGCTCCTGGCCTGCAACTGGCATCAACCCCTGCCAGCCAGGTTCACTTGGCTGTCGTCGATCCCTGCTCGACGACAGCCGCTTTTTCCTCCATTTTCGATTCTGGTCTTGCCGCTGCCCGCCGAAGCGCGACGTGCGACCCTTTGCTTAAAGCCTCAAGCGCCCAGGCGAACGGCATAACCCGAACGGAAACCGCTTCCGCACGGCGTCGAATGACGCCCGTAAAAACGTCTGAGAATGCATCGCCCGAAAGAGACTGAATGACATGCCTTCACATGAAGAGACAGCATCCGTAGGGCTATTGGCGCCGCTCAAGAATTCGACGTTCCGGTCCATCTTCTTCGCATCACAGCTGTCGAGCCTTGGCTGGTTGATGCAGACGGTTGCGCTGAGTTGGCTCATGGCGACTGTTTCCACCTCCGATGTTATGGTCGCCCTGGTCCAGGCGTCGTCCACTTTGCCCGCCTTCTTTCTTGCGATCTTCGTTGGGGCGATTGCCGACAACTATAGCCGGCGCATGGTCATGATTGTCGGTCGAAGCCTGATGATGGCGGCCTCGGCGATGCTGACGATCCTGATGGCCTTCGGCATCACAGATCCATGGTTGATCCTTGCGTTCAGTTTCCTCGACGGCTGCGGTATCGCACTCAGCGACCCTGCCTGGCGTGCTTCGCTCGGCGACATGCTGGAGCGCCGCCATCTTCCGTCGGCCGTGACACTTCTTAATGTCGGGTTCAATACGGTCCGTAGCGTCGGTCCCGCGCTTGGCGGCATCATCGTTGCAGTGTTCGGGCCGCTCGTCACCTTCGCGCTGACCACCCTCGGCTTCGTCGCGCCCCTCACCGCTCTTTGGCGCAACAAGTGGACCGTGAAAACCTCGCCACTCCCTCGTGAAGCGCTCATGACGTCGATCTATGATGGTCTGCGCTTTACGGCGATTTCCTCCGAGATCAAGGCGACTATCGTTCGGGGGACGTTGTTCGGGTTGACGGGCACCTCAATGCTGGCGCTTCTGCCGCTGGTTGCAAGGGACCTCCTGAAGGGCGGTCCGATCGACTACGGCATTCTCATGGGCGGCTTCGGCGCCGGTGCGCTGATCGCGGGACTGGCGAACCCGTCGCTTCGACGCGCTGTTACGCAGGAAGTGCTGATCGTGCTGGCCTGCGTCGCGTGCGCGATCTGCGCGATTTCACTTGCCCTGACGTCTTCGCTCATTATCGCAACCCTGTGCCTGACCTTCGGTGGCGCAGGCTGGGTGACCGGATGGTCGGGCTTCGGCGTCAATGTACAGTTGGCAAGCCCGCGCTGGGTCGTCGGCCGCACCATTTCCGTCTACAGCGCCTTTACCTATGGGGGTATCGCCGGTGGTAGTTGGCTGTGGGGAATTATCGCCGAAAATCATTCCCTCTCCCTGTCCCTCGCCTGCTCGGCGGCGGCGTCGCTGGTGGTCGCGGTTCTTGGGCTGAAGCTGCCGATCAGCAACCGCGTCGAGTCTGAACACGAGGCCTTGGGAGTCTTCGACGCGCCGGTGCCTGCACTCGATTTGAAGCCACGAAGCGGCCCGATCCTTGTGACGATTGAATACGCAGTTGCTGAAGAGAACGCCGTCCGGTTTCTCGAAATCATGCGGCAGCGTCGCGATGTGCAAAGCCGCGTCGGCGCGCGTCAGTGGACGCTCACCCGCGATGTCCAACAGCCCTCCCGGTGGCTCGAGACGTTCCGGACCCCGACATGGACGGATTTCCACCGCCTTCATCATCGCCTCACGGAAGCAGACAAGGACCTGGACGACGAGCTCAAGGCGTTGAGCAGCGCATCTGACATGCCTCGGACGACGATTCTGGTGGAGCGCCCAACGGCTGCGCGCAAGGCCACGCCAGTGCCGTACGTTTCACAAAAATAAGGTCGGTCACACCGAAGCGTGTTCGGCTCTGGACACGAGAGGAGACGGAATGATGGAAGCGAGTAACGGCCTGATGCGAGGGACGGTGGCGAGGCGGCCTCGTGGCGCCGCATAGCCAATTCAAAACGCTTGGAGAAGTTGTGGCGAACGCTTTGCCCCTTTGCCCGCTGCAGATGAACGCCCTGCGGTGGCTGAAACAGGACAGATCACTTGAAGAAATCGCCCGGATCCAGGACAGAAGCGTTGTGGAGATCGAGCGGTGCCTGGAAGAAGCTTTGGTGTTGCTTGGCGTCGACTCGATTGAGGAGGCCGTTCGCAAGATAAGATCGGATCGCTTCCAGTGAGGCCGATAAACGGAACGCGTTTAAGTCTAGAGGCAAACCCGAGTTGGCCTCAAATCTTATATGAAAACCACAATCGAAATCGAAAATGGCGCGGACGGGCTTGCATTTGTCGTGTTTAGGCGATGTTAGTGGCTCGGATTTTTTGAAGAGGAGCGGAGAATAGAATGGGCGTGCGGGAGCGGGTGGGGCTGAAGTTCAAGGATGAGATAGAGTTCCTGAAGGGCTGGAGGCGCGATCGGACCGCGGTCGGCGCCATCACGCCAACCTCGGTTGCGACAGCAAGAAAGATGGCGAGCGTCATCAATTCCTCCCCCGATCTCCCTGTCCTTGAACTGGGTCCAGGAACAGGTGTCATCACCAAGGAGATCCTGGCGCGGGGCGTTCGTCCAAAAGAGCTGCTTTCCGTGGAGTATTCGCCGGAGTTCTGCCGGCATCTCAGGCAGGAGTTTCCCGAGGTTGATATCCGATGCGGAGACGCCTTCGCGCTCGATCTTGTTCTGGGTGCTGAGCGGAACGCAAAGTTCGACTGCGTCATCTCCGCGGTGCCCCTCCTGCATCTGCCGCCGCCAAAGCGTTTGTCGCTGATCCTCGACCTCCTGGAGCGCGTTCCCAAAGGGCTGCCCGCCGGGTACGAAGTCCGCCACCTGGCTTTTATGATGCGCAATATTCCACCGGCGCAGCTGTGGACCTACAGAAAAACGAGATAGTCATCTCATTAAATCGATAGCAACAGCCTGCGCTGCGCTGCGCATGCGGGAGCGGTCGATCTAGCGTGGCTAAGGAGATCCGACACGCGCGCGGTCCTGCGTTTCACGAGCACCAGATGTGGCAGGAGATCCAAGGCCGGCGCTACGTGCCGACCAACGGTTCACGTTGATTTCGTCACGGAGGATCGCGTCGCCATTTTTCTTGGCAGCAGCCTTCGATGAGACGATGATCATTGCGTGCTGCTGCTAGGGCTTGCGCTTTGAAACGTCCTCGTCTGTTACCGAATAAAGATTTTCCGGATTATGCTTATCTGCCGGGATGGCTGCCGCATCCGGTGCGCGATCCAGGGACACAGCTATCACGCCGTGTCCCCGTCGCAGGCAGAGATGTCGCCGGACCCCGACAGTTTTGCCTGCGACGAAGATCTCTTCAATCACCGCTATCACTGGAGGCGCACGAAGCTTCGGAAGGGCTTTGGCAAGAGGCGGAACGTGGCCGGATCGGAGTTTTACCGGCAACTTGCCAACCGATGGCGCCAGTCACATCGGCATAGAGATGGTTAGTCGATGGTGTTCCCCATCCTCGCAAGGCATCGCGATAACCGTCAAAAGTTTTGGCACGCATGGTCGATAAGCTTGCCAGGTATGGGGCAGAACCCGGTTCGCTCCAGACGGTCCGGACAGCGAAGGCTTTTCTGCCCCTGCTGTCCTCGTATACAATTGGTCCGTGCCGGGTGAAGTGCAATGGAAAGGTTTGCGGGGTGCAACCCTTTACCTCGAACACTTCCTCAATCGTCGTCACGCTTTCCCAACTGTCTTTGTAGCGATAGGCCACCGGATCCCCGGGTCTTGTCTCATACACGTAGACATCTTCCTGATCAGCGGCAGAAATGGTAAGCGAGAAAGCGCTGTGGCCGTTGTGTCCCAGGGAAACTCCTGGCACGGCCGGCTCCCCGGCGCCGATCACATTAAGACCAGGTGCTGAGAGATGGACCATGTAGCGGAGCGCTGGCACCGTTTGTGCCCTGTGCGGATCCGTAGCCATTATGGGTCGCCCGGTTGCGGTTCGCGCAGACGAAACGACCCAGTTGTTAGAGCCTTCCGGCTCCACGATTTGCTCGACCTCGCCTTCGACACTCAAGCGTTTCCAAAGGCGCGCCTGCCCCAAATTCGCCGCGAGGCGTTCCGGACTGAAGCTGACGGGTGCCTTCGCCAGCTTTAAAACGTCATTAACCGCCATTGGAATGTCCGAGAGCGCGAGGTTCGGATCAGCGACAGGCGCCACTGGAGGTTCGATCTGACAGCGGAGCGCTTCGGCCTGCGTTCCAGCCGTCGCTAACACATTCGCCCGTATCACTTCTGTCACCGCGTTATACGTCAAGCAGTGACTGCGAATGCGGACGACGTCTTCAGCTTTCCAGCGCGACGGACGGCTACCGAGTTGCTCGAACTCCGGCGGCGGGTTCTCCTCGCGGCGCTCTATGCGCTCGACATAGGCACGCCAAAGGTCGATTTGCCATAGTCGATCTCTCGCCACGTTGTAGCCCTGCGCGAAAAAGAGATCCGCTAAGGCGTTAGCGCGGATGTGTGCTACCCCCCCCAACGGTCAATAGCAATCTCGGCTCGCTCATTCAGGCCGTGGTCTGGCCCATGTCCGAGCGGCGCCGGCGCCGTGCTCGGATCGAGCATGATGACGGTGAACGGAAGGGTCCAAACAGAAGGAAAACTGGTGCACCTGACCGCTTAGCAATCTTTATTTTCTCGCGTAATCTCTCCGACCTCGCCGATCTCGATGGGGCATTCAGGCTGCCTACTGCCGCGGCGACGAATTTGCTCATGGCGCTCCGCAGTCTTCCGGATACAAAGCAGCGTGCGGCGGTTAAGCCGCGCGACATTGATGTATCCGATTTTCATATCGACACGCTCAAGGTGACGGCCAGGCGGTTTCGTAAGCTTTGCTCGCCGCTTGATCGGCACATCGAGTGGAGCAGGTCGCAGGCTTGCAAGGAATGCGCCGGAAAAGAATGCCGTGATCCTGCGTGCACAGGCTCGTAATACCTCTCTAGCCCGCTCCGTCTTCTCCCGAAGTGAGCTACAGAGTCAATACGATCATCAAAACGCCTGTCATTAGTCGCACGCCGATCAATGGTATCCATGACGCCGCTTTGCTGCGCCGCCGACAGTCAGGCGCGAGCGGCCTGCTTCGCGTGACTGCGACGCCGCTTTCCGCTGGGGCTCAGAGAGGTTTTTTTGCTCTGGGTACTCAATAAGGCGCTAGAAATAACCTTCTCACGGGTATCGATGCGCTCCTGGACCTTATCGGCGAGGGTTTTTTCCCCTGCTTGCTGTACCCCGCCCAGGCCCTGCCGTATGAAGTCACGAATGAGGTCCGCCTTGCTGACATCCCGGGAAAACGCAAGCTGTCGCAGCTCGCGATCGAGGCCAAGTGGCAAGTAAACAGTGCGCAGCACCATATTGTCTTTAGGATCGGGCATCGGGCTTTCTCCGTTCATGCGTTCATATATACATATGAACACGTGAAATTTCAAGCGAGCGCTGCTTCGACATAGGGCCTGAGAATGGCGTCGGATAGCGATCCCAACGCCATCAGCGAATTGTAGGCCGGACCAACAGCCTGACCCACCATCGGAACATGCAGTCGAGGGGCGCCCATCAACGGCAGGCTGAGGTCGCTTGCCATATTCGTGCGCATCTCACCCTCCCCAAGCGTCCGTGCAGCCAGGGTCTTCGAAAGCAGAGACCGGAACCACCAAGGATCGAACCCGGTCGCATCGATAACGACGGAGGCAGGTTGTGCGATGACACTCTTAGGATCAGCCGAAGTCCGATAATCCACCATCAACGCACCAGCCGGATCGCCGACAGGATCATGACGTATCTCGATTGCTTCGCCTTGTAGATAGTCGATCGTATTGACCTGGGCGAGCAGATCGACGACGTTCGACCAGACCGCACCGCGGGTCAGTCTGTCCGAGAACGCGCGGCGGTCATCGGCACTGAGCGCAGACCAGAATTTCGGGTCGCGAAAGGCCCGGTTTTCAAAGTAGCTGTCGGCGCGGGCGTAAAGCGCGGCCTGATTGCCGAGCACGATGATTTCGTTTTGCACTTGGGCACGAACCAACGCGGCTGCCGTGGCCGCTGCTGTGCCGCCGGAACCAACGATGACCACAGGATCGTCCGGGCTCTGCGCCGCTAGTTGCGCCGCCCCGGCGACAATGCCGGGAAACCAGAAGCCCACACCGTCGAAGATACGGGGATCGGCAACCTGCGGGAGACGCTTAGACTGCGGACCAGGGCCTGTCAGGACGACGCCGTCGAAGCCGCTTTCCCGTTTAGGCAGCCCGGTTGCGGCGTCGTTATAGGTAACGCTCCAGCGCTCGAACCGATGCTTCAGGGCCGTGACCTCGCCAAATAGGACGGGCGCTGCACCGTCGATGCACCAGGCAATATATTCGGCGAATTCCCGATGCGTCGGTTTCGGCCGTCCCCGATCCACCCAGTCACCATAGCTCCCCTTATCGATGGCATAAGCCATCCAAGAGTAGCCCACTTGCAGTTCGCTGCCGAGGCCATCCGCCAGCTGGGAGTCATAAGGGAAGCCGATGTCACGTTCGGCCGGCGTGCAAAGCCGTTGCTGGCCGTCGGTATAACCGTGGTTACCTGTCCAGGCTGAGCCGATCTCGTGCCGTTCGAAAATCACGACCTCGAGCGGAAGGTCGGCGAGTTCGCGCAGGCACGCGGCCTTTGCCGCGATCGCCGCCGCTTTGGGTCCGCCCCCAATGATCGCTAGACGCTGTGCTGGCATGGTCGATCCTTATGGCGCGTCGTGTCGGTGCGGCAGATAAGGCTCACCGGTGACCTGCCGCCGGTCTACAGATAGCTCGAACCGGTAGCGTGACGACTGGTCGTCCCAATCCGCAGGACGATCGCAGTAAGCGACAGCATAGCCGGCCGGATCAATCCAGCTCAAGGTTTCCGCGACCACCAAGGGCAAAACGCTCAGCCGGCGCACCAGATAGCCTTCAGCCGGGCGTTCGAGCCGGACATCAAGGACGATGTTGCGTGGCGCTGGCCGCGAGGGCGCCGGCGGCCGCCGTCCTTCTGCCCAATCGCGTATCATGCGAGGATCGAGCTTGTCGTTTGCCTCTGTTCCTTCATCAAGCTGCGCATAATACTCTTGGGCAGCCAGCTCGGCGTGCGCTCGATCGGTTGCGTTGCCGCGCGCCAGCAGGAAAGCGGCAACAGGATCGAGCGTTCCCCAGTTTACCAGTTCCTTGAGCCAGAAACCGATCCAGGGCAGACCGCTGCGCGGCCAGTCGTCCATGGTGAGCGCGTCAACCGGACCTGCGGCGTCACCCTGATCCATGAGCACCCCCACCAAGCTGCCAAGCCCCCAATTGCCACGGTAGATGAAATTGTCCGCGACGAAAGCGAACCAGGGCCCGAGCTCCTTGGGCTGCGGTTGTTTCTTGAGACTTATCTTGAACAGCCACCAGCGCAGCAGCTTCTCCCAGTCGGAAAAAGGCTTTTTCTTGCGGCCAAGTTTAGTCGAGATCCGGAATGCCGGCACCTCGCCAAGCAGCGCGATAATTGCGCGCACGAACTGGAACTGCTGCTCGGGTGAACGTTCAGCATAGTCGCTGCCCACTTGCAACGTCGTGCGGATTTCCTCAACGCGGTCGAGGAGGATCGATCCGGATCGCGGCGGGAGGCTGGTCTTGTACAGCTGGCGACGCCTCTTTGGGTCTGGATAAAGACTGGTGATCGCACGGCCACGCCCGAGCCAGGTTTGCGCAAGGCGATCTTCCTCATCTGCCGCTACATATGCATAGGTCCGCCGCCAGAGCGCGGCCAGCTCCGCTTCGAGCTCAGCGGCGCCCAGGCCGACGGCGCGCATCTGTTCTATCTCCTGAACCGCAGCGATCAGCAGTCCATCGAGCGTGTCCAGCAGCATATCGGTGTCGTCGCCGTCTTTGTCCTCGTCATGGCGGGAGACAGCCGTCTCTTCCAACCATTCGGCAAATTCGTCATCGTCACCGCTGCCGCTAATCTGGTCCCAAGCATCGCGAAGCCGTTCAAGCAGGATCGCGAGCGCGCTGTTGGCCGTGCTGTCCGCAACTGACAGATCGCCGGTGGAGGCAAGCTCTGTCGCGTCCTTCAGTTCAGCGACGAGCTTTTCATAGCCTTCCCAGGTGCGATTCCAGACCAGCTCCCGACGGCGGACGCGGACGCGGTATTCTCGCTCGGGAAGGACAACCAGAGCATTGCCTTCGGTGGCGACGCCCGGGCGGCCGGCGCGGCCGATAAGATTGGAGAATTCATTGACGGGGAACACGCTGTTTGAGCGATGGACGCTGGGAATAAGCAGCGTATTGACGGGGATGTTGACACCCTCCGACAATGTCGATGTTGCGATCACGACCCGGACATTGCCGCGGTCGATCGCAACCTTTAGCCTGCGCGCAAGAAGCGCTGGCATTTGCCCGTGATGGACAGCGATCCCGCGTACCAGCAGACGGTATTCAAACGATTGTTTGGTGAAATAGTCATCCGCCGCGGCGAGGCAGCTTTGCCAATGCGGATCGTCACCGGCGACGGCCCAATAGTTAGGAAGGGTCACTTCCGCCTCGATCCACGCCTCGATCAGATCCGCACAAGTCTCGGCGAAGGCACTGACGAATTGGGTCAGCGAGATCATGACGGTTGGGCGGGTGCCGTCAGGGCGCTCCGCTGCGAGGTGGAGCGCAGCCCAAAGGGTCGGGCCGCGCAGCGATTTCTCTACGCCTTGCGAACTATCGACGCCGCCTGGGACGGCCGGAAACGGCCGTGGAATATACGGCCGGTCGTCGGCTCGCTCGTCCGCGAACTCTAGGGTGCGACCGTCCATCAGATCGTAGCGAATGTCGAACAGGCCAGAGCGTGTGACTTCCAGCCGGCCGAGCATCTGACGAGTGCTTCGGTAGGTCGAGCTAATAGGTCCACCATGCTCGTCGCCTGACAGCCACGATGCAATCGCCGGAGCCGCCTTTGCCGCAACTGCCGAGAGGGCGATGATGCGGAAGCCCTTCTCGTCCTGCGCACGCAGCAGCCGCGCGCTGAGCTGCTCGAGTCTCAGCGCACGTGATGTGCCATCAGTGACCGCCTCAGCGCGGGTCGGATCTTGCTCAACCATATGCGCTTCGTCGATCACGACGAGACGCACTCGATCCAGAAACAGCATCCCGAGATAGCGCAGCAGCGCGTCGGCCTTTTCGAAGGTGCATATGACGACGGTCGGCTGATCGATCTGGACCCAGGCGTCGGTAGGACCCCAATCGGTACCGCCATAGAGGCCGGTAACGACGACGGGCTCCGCTGCAATTCCCCTCAGATCTTCAGCAAAACGTGTCTCGACCTCCGCTGCGAGCGCGCGTGACGGCACCAGATAGAGGATCAGGTTCGCAGCGACAAACGGATCGCCGCGTGGCGCAAACAAGCCCTGGACGGCGCCGAGTGTCGCGATAGTCGTCTTACCCGATCCTGTAGGCGTGCACAGGACGAAGCTATCATCGGCGGCAAGGCGATCAATACCGTCACGTTGCGCGGGCCAGACCAAGGCGCGCCGATTGACGAAGGCGGCGCGGGCGAATTGGGTGAGGGCTGCGCGGGTGCTCAAATTGGCATCGTCGGCGAGCCGCTCGATGTGGGGCCACAGGCTTGCCTCGATGAAACTATGTGCGGCACCCGCACACAGACGCGCAAGCAGATAGGAATAGGGGTCGCGACTGTGGAGATAGCTGTGCGCCAAGGCATCGAGCTTCACGAGCGCGCGGTCAACCAGCGCCCTCTCCCCGGTGCGAAGGTAGGAGCAGATGGTGCCAATGCACATTATGACATGGCGGACGGTGGAGACCTCGAGGTCGACCAAACCCTCCTCGGCTTCGCCATCTGCTGCGACCGTGACCGGCAAACCGTGCTCCGCGTCGAGGTCGTGTTGAATTTTCCAGAAGGCTTGAACGCCAGACAACGCGGCATCAAAATCACCGCGCAAAAATTCACGCAGGATCGTTGAGAAGGCCTCGCCGGCAGGCATGGTGCGCAGGTGGCCGAGCGCCATGGCGGGATAGCCCGCGACTTGGTAGGCGGCTGCGGATAAAAGATGGATCGGCGCCTCGGGCGGCTTGAGCGCGGCATGGGAAATCCATTCCAGAACCTCGGCGGCGCGTTTTACGGCTTGCGTCCAGGCGCGTCCATGGTCAGCCGCTCGCTCGAGCCATCCTACCTCAAGCAACAAGCATGCCTCGTCGAGGCGCGCGGTCAGTTCTGCCGGGCTGAACGATATCAGGCCGTCTGCGCCCATGTCGCGCCGCACGCGCTGGCTATAAAGCTTCGCTTGCAACGGAGAAAGCGCGGAACCGGCAAAGTGCGCCCTGATCGTACCGGAAAGAGTGAGGACAGCTTCGCTCGGCATTAGGCCCCCCGGTAAAGTATATCGACGAGCCCCTTGAGGTCCTCGAGCTGGAATTCCATCGCGCCGAAACGGCGGTCGGCGGAATAGGATGGATGCGGGGCGTCAATGGGCAGCCAGCTCACCCGGCTCGCAGGCCGTGCAGGCGAATCCCCCACCGTATAGGCGAGGCCATCGCGCCTCTTGGCGGTTCGAAAGCCGTCTCGATAAAGGTCGAGCAGACGCGCGACCCATGCCTGGGCTTCATCCGTTTCGTAGTCCGACAGCAACGTGATCAGTTCGCGAATGCCGCTTGGTCGGCGAGTGCCCGCGGCTAGCTTTCCATGAGCGTCTGCGATGATAGCGGTGTTGCTTTTAACCAGGCACTTCGCCTCGAGCGCCAGGACATGGGTAATCTTGCCCGCCTGATCAATTCGGAACGCCAGCGCGTCATCACCGGTTCGGCCCGGGCGCTTTTCGGCGGAAGCATCGGGATCGTGCGCCTCTCCCATCAAAAGACGTTCGTTGATGAGATCGAGGTGCTGGAACTCCTGATCGTGAAAGCGAAACAGAAAAGCGGGGACGTGCCAGTCGTGCTTGCCGAACGCGCCGAAATGCTCGACGGCCAATCCAGCCAATGTCTCGCCTAGATAGCCCTGGAGCGTGATGCGGTTGAGCATGGCGGGGTAATGCGCTGCCGGATCGTCAACTGGGTCCGAGAAGGGCGAGAGGTTGTCCTCAAAGCCCTTGCGGATCCTTACGCGAGCGTCATCCAGCGCCTCCTGCGTGTAGGCAATGAGCTCATCGCGCAGCGCCGCGAAATTCGCATTCACCTCCCGCCATACTCGCAACTCGTATTTGCGATGCGAACCGTTTAAAGGCTGGGAGGCCAGCCAAGCATTGAGAGGCCGCAGGGCTATGCGGCGAAAGCGGATCATCTTTCGATCATTTGTTTCGCGAGGAATCGCCGAGCAATATCACTTAAAAACCCCCTCGTTTTCGATGCACGCTCTCTATTACAAAAGGAATCGTTCAACCAGAGGGCGGTGGTTGTTTTGCAGTGGATTGGCTTGCAAACTTCCCGCAATCGCTATTTCGCAAAGGTGCAGCATTGTACTGTGAGATGCGCAACGATGCGCAAACGCAGACCTCTCGCGGCGAAACCCAATTACGCCCAACCGCTGACCGTCTCTCGCATTTCTCGAAGGCCGGTCGCAGGTGTCTTACAGGTCGTGGCGAGCCGCCATACCCCTTCGATGTCGCGCGACATCGCAGCCATTCCTCTCCCCGCAAAGGCCCTCATCGGCTTCGGGAATGACGATGTTCCAGGAAGCGGGTCCACGGGATTATCGTGGGATGCGCCGCGGCACTAAAAGAATTTCGTCGCCGTCAGAATTGACGACGTCGACAGTTCTGACCTCCATCCTGAAATTCGGTCAGTAGGCTAGTGAGCGCGCCACCGTCAAATGCGAGCTGAGCTCCGGAGAAGCAGTCTCCTCAGCCATTAGATGCGTTCTTTCGGGTTTGGCGGTCAATCGACGCCACAAGCGCGTTGATGCTGTGAAGCGTAGAAGACTGCACCTGAGCCCTTGCTGCGATCGCGGCGACCTGGCTGTGGTTTTCCACCACCGCCACTGATGATCCCTGCTAGACCTCGTCCTTCAGCGTCTCCTTCTGGGTAATAAGGCGGGCAGAGTGATGTCCGGAGGTAAATGCCCAAAGCCAGCTCAGCGCGACTGCCATGCGGCTCCGCGTTCCGATCAAAAAGTAGATGTGGGCAAAGCCCCAGATCCACCAGGCGATGGAGCCCTTCAGCCGCAGCCTTCCGAAATCGATCACCGCGGAGCTTGGTCCTATGGTCGCAAGATTGCCAAGATGCCTGTACTTGAAGGCAGGCGGCCCTGAGCGCTGCTTGAGGCGGGCCTTGATCACTTGGGCGACGTATTTTCCCTGCTGCTTTGCGGCAGGCGCGATACCAGGAACCAGCATTCCCTCGCCAGTCTTAACGCTAGCGGTATCGCCGACAACGAAGATGTCCGGGTGTTCGAAGACCGTGAGGTCGGGCTGCACGATAGCACGCCCCGCTCGATCCGTCTCCGCCCCCACCCACACGGCGGCCTTGGATGCCTGCACACCCGCCGCCCATATGACCGTGCGGCTCGGGACGAACTCGTCCCCAATCGATATGCCTTCCTCGTTGCAGTCGGTTACGGGCCTTCCCGTGCGAACCTCGACGCCCATCGACGCAAGAGATCGCTCGGCGTATTGCGATAACGCCTCATGGAAAACAGGCAGAATACGCGGCCCTGCCTCTACAAGAAGAATGCGCGCCGAAGTCGTATCAATGTTTCTGAATTCCTCGACAAGCGTCCTTTGAGCCAGTTCGGCGATGATCCCGGCCATCTCGACGCCTGTCGGCCCCGCGCCGATTATCGAGAAGGTCAGCAGCGCCGCCCGCGCTTGGGGATCGGTTTCCAGCTCCGCCTTTTCGAATGCCAGGAGAAGACGACGGCGGATGGTGGTGGCGTCTTCCAATGCCTTCAGTCCGGGCGCGAAAGGCTCCCATTCATCCCGGCCGAAATACGCGTGACGGGCCCCCGTTGCGAGAACAAGGGTATCGTAGGAAATGGCATGACCGCCCTTGAGCGAGACGAGCCGCTTCTCGACATCGACGCCCACGACCTCGCCAAGAAGCGTCGTGACATCTTTCCTTTGGCGGAATACAGCCCGAATGGGCCAGGCAATCTCGGAGGTCGCCAAGACCGTCGTCGCGACCTGATAGAGTAGCGGCTGGAACAGGTGATGATTGCGTCTGTCGATGATCGTGATCGAGAGGTTTGGACATTTGAGATCCTTGGCCAATTGGAGGCCGGCGAAACCGCCTCCCACGATGACAACTCGATGCTCCATTTCGTCCTCCCGCGAGCCTTTGGAAAAACCCGCCTCGGATCGAGCGCGTCTTTCGGTGTTGCATGATCACAAACTCAGTCGCTGATGCGACTGCTCACGATGATGGAAGGGGGGCTTACCAGCAACGGAAGCAGTGGTTCGAGAACACGCTTGACGTTCGCAGATTCTCCGTGACGCGCGGCTGCCTCCTCGTTTGCCCAACCATCGAGAATGAAGAACGTATTGGGCTCGTCGGAGCGCTGGTAGAGATTGTAGTAAAGGCAGCCCTCTTCCTCGCGGGCAGGGCCGACAAACTCCTGGAGCAGTGTGTTGACACGGTCCCGGTTACGCGTCGATGTTTTAAACTCGACAATAAGATGCTGTTCGTCGGACTTGCGCGATGGCATGTGGGAAGCTCCTAGTTGAAGACGATGACGGGCTTGATCACGCGGCCAGCTTCGGCATCGGCGATGGCCTCGTTGATTTTCTCGAACGGATACTTTGTGATCAGCTCCTGGAACGGGAATAAGCCGGCCTGGTTCAGCTCGACCAGTTGGGGAATGAAGAGCTGCGGGATCTGGTCTCCGAGGATGGCACCCTGAATTTTCCGGTTGAAGACCATGAGGTCCAGCGGAATTGGAATGTCCTTGCCGAGCGCGTCGAGCCCGAGGAGGACGATATGGCCCCCTGCCCGCGTGCATTTGATCGTGTTCAGGATGACGGGAATGATACCCACGGCGTCGATCGCAAAATCGGCACCGCCACCCGTCAAGGCGTGGATCTGCTCCACGACGTCTGGGTCCCTGCCGTTGATTGCGTGGGTCGCGCCCAACGTCTTGGCCATGGCCAAACGCTGCTCATTCAGGTCAACGATGATGATCTTGCTACACCGCCGCACCTTGGCGGCCATCACCGCAGCCATGCCGACTGCTCCCGCGCCGAACACGGCAATGGTTTGTCCGATCTCCGGCTTCATGGCGTTGATGACGGTACCTGCTCCCGTTGCCATGCCGCAACCGAGCGGGGCCGCATTCATCAGGTCGAAATCCTTGGGAAGCTGCGCAGCGTTGTTTTCAGTCGCCAGAATGTGCGTAGCGAAGGATGACTGACCAACGAAGTTGCTGCCGATACCGACCTCGTCGCATAGCAATGCCTTCTTTCCGTTGGGACGCAGCCCGGCGAGGTTGTACTGGGTGTAATTCTGACAGTTCATCGGGTGTGAGCGGCGGCAATCGGCGCAGAAGCCGCATGAGCTCTGGCTGAGCGCGACGTGATCACCGACCTTGAGACTCTGGACGTCGGCACCGATCGCCTCGACAATGCCGACGCCCTCGTGGCCGGGAATGACCGGAGCCGGTGGCCCGAAGATGCCGTCGCGCAGAAGGAGGTCGGTGTGGCAGATGCCCGTCGCGACAGTACGAACCAGGATCTCGTTACCTTGGGGATCGGCTAGTTCGAGTTCGCGAAACTCCAACGGGCTCTTCGGCTTGACTGCGACGGCGGCTGTGATCTTCACCATTCTCTTCTCCTTCACTCTCCCGCGACTGCGGCGGGACCTGCTTTTGCCGCCAGAACCGGGTCCATTCAGACTCGTCCGGCGCGCGCCCCGTAAACGATCGCAGCAAGTGCGATAATCCCGCCCTGGACGATGAGCTTTCCAGGCTCCTGGATGCCGAAGACTGTCAGCATGGCGAACAGGAAGCTGAACGCGACGACCGCCACGAACGGGCCTGCAACACCGCCCCTGTCCACCCCGAAGGTGACGCCTCCAAGGATTGTCGCGGCGAGCGCGTTCATGAAGGTATCGAAGCCGGGCTTGATGGTACCGACGGCGAGCGCCGAGACCTGAACCAGAGCGGCAATGCCCGTCAGCGTGCCTGCAAGCGTATGGGAAACGAAGATGGTTCGGGCCAGTGGGATGCCGGTCGTCTCTGCCGCACGTGGATTGTCTCCGACGGCGCGAAAGTAGCGGCCGACGATGAGGAAGCGGAATGCAATGGCGACTAGCGCGGAAATTCCGATCCAGACGATCACGGAATACGAAAGCCCGTGGATATTGCCGCTGGTGAGCCCGCGAAGCCAGCTCGGCGTCGATCCGGGCGCGCGACCGGCGCTCATGTACTGCACGATGCCAATTAGGATCGCGGAGACACTCAGTGTCGAGATGACCGCGGACGCCCGGATGTAAGCGACGAGAATGCCATTGATCAGGCCGACCGCGATGCCAACGGCGATCGGCATCAGGACCGTTACATATGGAGGATAGTTGTTCAAGAAGCCCGAGCTCGCCAGGTAAATCGCGAAGGCGAACACGCCGCTGACCGACAGATCGATCGAGCGCACGCGCATGACGAGGGACTGCGCCAGTACAGCGATTCCGAGCGGGGCGGACTGCTTGAGGATCACAAACCAGTAGTTGGGGTTGATCAGAGTCGCGCTGACCGCCGGGGCGAGCGCGATCAGGATCGCGAGGACGTAGTAGGCCGGCGGCAAACCGAGTATCCACGAAACGACACGCTTCGCATAAAAGGGGCGCGGCAGCGTCTCGGTTTTCGCTTTTGTGCCTGTCATCGAGAAGTCCATCTTCTTAAAGTCCGATTGTTTTACGACGCTGGGAGACGACGAGCAGGAGCAGCAGCAGGCCTTTCACGACCGACTGTAGGTAAGCCGACACGTTGGCGAGGTTCATCACGTTGTTGACGATTCCGAGAATGGCCGCTCCCACGACGGTGCCAAGGATACTGCCAATGCCGCCCGCAAGATGGACGCCCCCGAGCGCCGCCGCAGTGACGGACTCGATGCCGAAGGTCGTACCACCCTTGGGATCGCCCGAGGCAAGACGGCCCGCGAGGAACATTCCGGCTGCGCACGCGAACAACGCCGACAGGACGTAGGCCTTGATGACCGTGCGTTCGACGGGAACACCGTTCATGCGCGCGTTAAAATCGTTGCCGCCCGAGGCAAATAGATAGAGACCGAACGGTCTGCGATAGAGGATCCAGGCCGCAGCGCAGGATGCTAAAATCAGCCAGAAAAGTGAGTTGGGTATCGGGCCGATCGAACCGGCGACCGATGCTGACAACCATTCGGGAACGCGTCCGCCGGGAATTGGAAGGATGATGAGCGCAAGGCCTTGCGCGATACCCATCGTCGCCAGCGTCATGATGATCGGGTGGACGTTCAGCCGTGCCACGCCGTAGCCATTTGCTATGCCGAACGCCATCGCCACCGCAATACAGAGCAGGACCCGAACGGATTCGGGAAGATCGAGAGTCATGATCGTGGTCGTGATGCTGATAATCGATCCGACCGAAACGTCGAGGCCGCCGGTTAGGATGACGAACGTCTGCCCCAACGCGGAGATAACAAGAACGGTGGACTGGGCGAGCAGGTTCGAGAGATTCTCCGGAGCGAGGAAACCCGGGAGGAAGATCACCGACGCGATCAGCATGATAACCAGTGTACCAATCGAAAGACGGATCGCTCCGGCCCGGTACGGGATCCTGAAAAAGGCCGTGACGGTATTCATGGGTTCCTCCTCAATGAACGGCCGCGCGCGACTCGTGCGCGGAGTTGGAAACGAGTGCGGTTCGGAGGATGCTCTCTTCGGTCGCGTCCGCGGCAGGCATCTGACCGACGACCTTCCGGTCGTGAACTACGAGGATTTTGTCGCAGAGACCGATCAGCTCTGCGTGTTCGCGGGAGGAGACGATCACGGCACCGCCGCGGTCGCAGAAATCGCGGAGCAGCCGGTAAATTTCGGCCTTCGCCCCGACATCGACACCCCGTGTCGGCTCTTCGATAACCAGTATGTCGACGCCGGAAAGCAACCAGCGCCCCAGTAGGACTTTCTGCTGATTGCCACCGGAGAGCTTCCCGACTGGAACACTTGGATCGGCCGCGGCCACGCGCAAAGCCTTGATAACTTCCCGAACCTTGGAGACGGACCGCCAGGCGACACTGGCCATGTTGCGGTTGAGCTGTTTTCCGAGAGCGATATTATCGTAGATGGGTAGGCGCAGGAACAGGCCCTCCTGCTTCCTGTCTTCGGGGATAAAGCCTATCCCCGATGCGATGGCGTTCGAGAAACCCGACGACACATTCACGCCCTTCATGCTGTTGTTTGCTTGCCGGCGGCGGACTGTAACGGCCCTTGCGGTTTCGACGCCGACGACCGCACGCATGATCTCTCGCTGTCCCTGCCCTTCGAGTCCGGCCAGCCCGATGATTTCGCCTTTCCGGACAGCAAAGCCCACAGTCGAACCGTCATCCTGAAGCCGGAGTTCAGAAACCTCGAGCATGGGCTCGCCTGTCTCGCGCGATCGGGCTGGAAAAAAGTTCTGGAGTTCACGCCCCACCATGGTCGCGACGAGAGAATGAAGATTGAAATCTTGCGCCTTTGCGGTCTTCACCCACGCGCCGTCCTTCATGACGGTGATGGTATCGCAGAGTTCGAAAACCTCGTTCATGCGATGCGAAATATAGACGACCGCCTTCCCCTTCGCTTTCAGGTCACGAATGACCTTGAAGAGATGGTCGACGTCCGTGGAGTTCAAAGCGGCGGTCGGTTCGTCAAAAATGAAGACATCGGCGTTCGACGTTAGGCCCTTTGCGATTTCCACGGCCTGCTGTTGCGCCACCGTCAGTGTCTCCACGATTGCCGTCGCGTCCAGTTGTGGAAAAACATCCGCCAGCAGTTTGCGAGACCTCTCCACGACCTCGGCTCCATCGATCGAACCGTCGGCGCGCCGTGGTTCGTGCCCTAGAAACATGTTCTCGGCGACCGTGAGATTAGGGATCAGCGTGAACTCCTGAAACACGGTCGATACTCCCGCAAGGCGCGCTTCCTTGGGAGAACGGAAGGCTGCCTCCTGTCCATGGAGTCGTACGCTTCCGGCGGTCGGCTGGTAGACGCCCGCCAGAATTCGCATGAGCGTGGACTTTCCTGCGCCGTTCTCACCCATGAGTGCGTGGATTGAGCCTCGTTCAAGTGAAAACCGGACGTTCGAAAGGACCTGGGTCGCACCGAACGATTTGTCGATGCCGACCATCTCGACAAGCATGGTCATGAGTACTTCCATTCTTTGAGAGTGATGCGGGCGCGGTTCGTCCGCGCCCGCGTAGCGTCAGGCCTTGAAGTACTCGAGGAGCTTCTCATTCGGCATTTCTGTTGGGGCCCAGTAAGCGTCCGTGAGGTCGGGGCGGTAAAACTGCGCAAGATTGCCATCGACGATTGGCTTGGGCCGGTTGGTCCAGTTGCGCTGGATCGGCTTGCCTTCGAGAAGCGCGAAGGCCGCACGCAGGGCTGCCGTCGAAAGAGCCGGAGGGCAAATGGGCCCAATCGAAGAGAGCTTTTCGTCATTCCAACGACGCATCCAACCGTTCAGGGCTTCTCCCGTGATCGGTGGAATGGTGGAAGCCCCGGCTTCCTGCAGCGCGTCCAGGACCCCGAGCGACATGTTCGCGCCATCAGTCCAGACCCCGGCGACATCGGGATCAGAGAGATAGAGGCTTTCGGCTATCTTCTTTGAGTCCTCGTAGGACCAGCTGCCGTGCTGGGTTGAGGTGATTTGGAGACCGGACTTGCTGAAGACTTCCATCGCCCCGGCGTAACGATCAGCATCGATCGGATGTCCGGCGACGCCGCGCAGCACCCACACTTTTCCCTTGTTGCCGAGCTTATCGACGAGGAACTGCGCCATCACCCGGCCGAAGTAGAAGTCGTCGCCCTGGACCTGCACCGTGAATTCGTCAGTGTCGACGCGACCGAGATAGACGACCGTCGGAATGCCAGCGGCCTTCGCCTTCCTGATGCCTTCGACGGCCGAGCCTGTCGTAAGCGGCGCAATGATGATTGCATCGACTTTTTGTGCGATCAGATCTTCGATGTCGGCGACCTGTTTGGAGGCGTTGAGGTCGGCGCTCCGGAATTGATAGTCGGCGACACGGGCCTTGTTCCTGCTGATCTCGTATTCGGCCTCGAATGCGGTTTGATAGGTGTGCGTTGAACCGGCCAGGCCATAGTGGCTGTGACCGATCTTCCAGCGGCCTGCCTTGGCAAACTTACCAGCGTCGACGACGGGGTTCTCCCCTTCGGACGGCCAGGTGTCGGGTAGCAGGGCGATCGCATCCTCTGCCCGCAGGATGCCCGGTAATCCGAACGCGCCAGCTGCAATCAAGGCACTGCCCGTCTGTAGGAATGTACGTCTTTTCATCGAAATTCTCCTCCTCTTGCCACCCAGCGCGGCCGATTATTGTCTGCGTTGTCGGGAGCCCCAGTTCTCCAGCCGTCGCCGGACTCTCCCCAGAACGGCAGACAGAATGATTATAAATCAGCAGACAATCTGTCAATAGATTCGGCAAATATGTCGAATTTCCTGGAGTAATTCAATGTAAGGTACTGTTATAATCAGCTTTTCTCGAAATTTTTCGAACGCTACGACAATAGGACAAACCGGCGTCGAGAGGTTCTGTTCCGTCTCCACTGGTTAACACCTTTCAAGACCAGGCAACCCCGACAAGTGCAATCGCGCATCCGTCAGTCTTGCGCTCGGTGAGCGCAGAGCCGAACGAGTCTGATTTGACAACGCAGGCACCAGACGGAGCGCGTACCGTGGACGCGAGCGCCCATCTCGCACGTCATCTTATTTTCGAAGCGCTGCCCCGATTACTCAGCACAAAGCGAAGTCGTCGTGGCGCGCGGAAGGTAGCCAAGACAATCTGGCGCGTCGTCGCGCTTTTGGATAAAATGCTAGATGATGAGTTAAAAACAGGTCCGCAAATCCTTTATCGCCTCGATCGCAACCTTTTCTTTGGACAAGATGCTGCCCGCTGTGCATAAGCCCAGCGGCTTGGTTTGCGTCCTAGTTGAAATCGGTAATGACGACGTACCCGCTCGTCTTGAAGGCATCCATATCATGCAGGACCGACTCGACGTCATTTAGCGATACGGTGCGGCTAACCAGCGCCGTTGGGTTAAGCCTCTTAGACGCCACAAGTCCAAGGAGGTCTTCGTATTCACTTTGGGGATTCCCCAGGCTTCCACGGATCTCCAATTCCCTGAGCACGATCATGTCCATCGGAATGGCCACGACTCCCTTTTCAGCCTGCGACGTCAGTCCCACCTGGGAAAGACGCCCACCCTTCCTAAGCGCGTGAAGTGCGCCGTGGACGGTAGCCACGCTACCCAAGGCATCGACAGCCAGATCAACACCGGCGTCTCGTTCAGTGATTCTACGCACTGTCTCGCCGACTTTCTCTGGAGCCAGTCCATGGGCGTTGACGACCCGATGAGCTCCAATCTCGCGCGCGCGTGCGAGTTTCGCGTCATCGACATCGACGGCAATGACGCGCCCGCCGAGCGAAGCCGCTATTTCGATCGCCGCCTGCCCAACTCCGCCACAGCCAAACACGGCTACCGATTCGCCACCTCTGAGCGCACCACGCCCTTGAATAGCCCTCCACGCCGTCATGTACCGGCAACCAAGTGCCGCAGCGGTAAGTTCATCGACCCCTTCGGGAAGTGGGATGCAGTTGAGGTTCGCATTCGGCGCTCTCATATACTGCGCCCATCCGCCCGATCCAGGAATGAGATGCGGCACCGCCGCGTTGTCGCAAATGTTCTGTTCGCCACGAGCGCAATGGTGGCAATGACCACAAGCGAGGTTGAAAGGTACGGTCACACGCTGCCCGCGGCGGACTGAGGTTACGTTAGCACCCACAGCCTCGACAATGCCTCCGATCTCGTGACCAAGAACAGCGCCGGGCTGAAGTTTCATACCGACCCATTCCCAATCTCCGTTCCAAAGGTGCCAGTCGCTTCTGCAAATTCCGGACGCGACAACTCTAATAAGCGCGTCGTCCGGCCCGGGCTCCGGTACACGGATGTCGGCGACTGATATCCGTCCTCTGACACCCTCGATCTGAGCTGCTTTCATCGACTGGCTGGACCAGGCCTTAGGCGCTTCGAACATCCTCACACTCCTCCTGACAACGCTCGCACCGTACAATACCGGCGCCACATTGCTATTTTTTAGCAGTCAATCTGTCAAGAAAAACTCCTAGCCCGGCAATCTGCCTCGCAAAGGATATGGCAACAGAAAGCTTGTCACCAGCTTAAGCTATTGATCTAAAATAAAATTTTTGATCTTGCAAGTTCGCGCCCGTGCGAAGCGCCTTCAACGAGTGTCTCTTACATCGAAATTATTTGACTGATTGTCTGCTTACGCATACGGTCTGCGCCATATTCTGCGTCTGCAGATTGGAGGAGCTATTTTTATGAAGGAAGCATATGCTGCCATTTCGCGCGAGAAGGCACAGCCTCTCGTTTTGGAGTGCATCGGCATCGATGAACCCCGCCCCGACGAAATCCTTGTTCGGATCGTGGCAAGTGGTGTCTGCCACACGGACATGGTCGTCCGCGACCAAGGTTACGACGTACCTCAGCCTGTGGTTCTCGGTCACGAAGGCTCGGGCGTCGTGGAACTCGTGGGAAGCGATGTCAAAGGACTCGCGCCCGGAGACCATGTAGCCCTGAGCTACGCATATTGCGGCAAATGTGAGAAGTGCCTGGGCGGTACCCCCTTTTATTGCGAGGATTTCTTCGGTAGAAATTTTCGCGGTACTCGGCCCGATGGCACCTGCCCGATACATGATTCTCACGGAACTCCGATCAGTGGGTGCTTCTTCGAGCAGTCTTCTTTCGCGACCTATGCCATCGCCAGCGAGCGCAATGCGGTCAAGGTCTCCAAAGATGTTCCCCTAGAATTGATCGGTCCCTTAGGTTGCGGGCTGCAAACAGGCGCTGGTGCGGTTCTCAACTGCCTGAAGCCTAAACCGGGATCTTCCATAGCAGTGTTTGGTGCGGGCGCTGTCGGCATGGCAGCCGTTATGGCGGCGAAGATCGCTGGATGCTCAACCATCATCGTGATCGATCTTAACGACGAACGCCTCGAGCTGGCGATGGAACTTGGTGCAAGCCACACTATTAACGCCCTCCAGTTGGACAGCGTCAGGGCGATCAAGGAGATTGTGCCTCAAGGCGTGGAGTTCAGTCTCGAATGCACGAGCTCGCCGAAGGTCTTTCGCCAGGCGGTGGATTGCCTCGGGACACCAGGAACCTGTGGACTGGTCGGATCCTCCGCGCTTGGGACCGAAGGCATCGTCGATATTGGCAACTTTCTGTTCGGGCGTACGCTTGTCGGCGTGGTCGAGGGCCAGAGCGTTCCTTCAAAATTCGTGCCGGAACTCATTGAATACTGGCAACAGGGACGGTTCCCGTTCGACAAACTCGTCCAGTTCTACGACCTCGACCAGATCAACGAGGCAATGGCCGATTCCGAGAGTGGCAAGGTCATCAAGCCAATTTTGCGCATGAAGCACTGACCTCCCAAACAGACATTGTCCAATAGCTCAGGGACCGCCCGAGGCGCGTGAGGCGGACGTCGATTTGAATTCGGAGGAGATATGCAAAGAGCGCAAAGTGGTGGTGAGACGTTTGACTACGTCGTCGTAGGCGGCGGAACGTCGGGTTGTGTAATTACCAACCGGTTGAGCGAGGCGGGTTTCAAGGTCTGCCTCGTTGAAGCGGGTCCGAGGGACGTCAATCCAATGATCCACATTCCGGCTGGCTACATCAAGAACATATATAGCAAGAAGCTGACCTGGAATTTCATGTCCGAGCCCAATCCAGGCACGAACAACCGGAGCTTTTCCTTGCCGCAGGGACGCGTGCTCGGTGGATCTAGCTCGATCAACGGCCTCAACTACGTTCGAGGCCAAGCCGTTGATTACGACAATTGGGCAGCCGAGGGCAATCCAGGCTGGAGCTATCGGGAGATCCTTCCTTATTTCAAACGGTCCGAACGACGTATCGGCGATGCCGACGAGACGTATCGCGGCCGGGATGGAGAGCTTCCAATTACAAACCTCGATTGGCATCATCCCGTCAGTGACGCGCTTATTGATGCGGCCGTCGAACTTGGGATTCCGCGCAATCTCGACTATAACGGAGCCAAGCAGGACGGCGCGGGGTATTTCCAGCGAACCATCTACAAGGGGCTACGACACAGTTCGGCTCGGGCCTTCTTGAGGAAGGCCATCAAACGCACGAACGTCGATGTCAAGACCAACAGTCAGGCTACATCGATCATCTTCGAGGGCGCGAAAGCCGTTGGCGTATCCTACATCGCCGGCGGTCAAGGCGGCGATCAGCGGCAAGTACGTGCCTCACGCGAGGTCATTCTCACTGCGGGCGCATTGAACACCCCCAAGCTTCTTCAGCTGTCGGGTATCGGCCCTCTCGACGTGCTGCAGCGCGCGGGGATCCCGGTTTTCCGTGAAATGGATGGCGTGGGGAGCAACCTCAGGGACCATTATGCAGTTCGCATGGTCGCGCGAATAAAGGGTATCAAGACGATCAACGACGTCGCACAAGGTCCTGCACTGCTCGGCCAGGTCGCACGTTGGGCGCTTGGCTTGCCGAGCATCCTGGCCGTCAGTCCGTCGCTGGTCCACATCTTCTGGAAGTCCGAAGCGCACCTTTCTCGTCCGGATCTGGAATTCGCATGTGCTCCCGCCAGTTTTCGCGAGGGCGTGGTCGGCCTGCTCGACAAGCATCCGGGTCTCACACTTGGCATCTGGCAAGAACGTCCCGAAAGCCTTGGGTCATGCCACATCAAGTCTTCGAACGTTTTGGAGGCTCCCGTGATCCAACCCAACTACCTGACGCACGAGACGGATCAGAAGGCATTGATCGGCGGGATGCGACTTGCAAGGCGCCTTTTTCGATCGAAGGCACTGGGGAAATATCTGGACGCCGAGACATCCCCAACGCCAAACCTCCAGAGCGATGAGGAATTGCTCAATTTTGCAAGGCAAAAAGGCACGACCGTCTACCACATGATGGGAACGGCCCGCATGGGGCCGCGATCCTCCCCGGGAACAGTCGTTGACGCAGAACTTCGTGTCCACGGATTTGAGGGACTTCGGGTATGCGACGCTTCAATCATGCCGTCGATGCCGTCCGCCAACACGAACGCCTCGACACTCATGATAGCCGAGAAGGCGGCCGATCTTATCCTTGGCAGACAGGTCGCCGCCGTGGAAATGGCCGGAGGGCACGCGGCGTGACGATCTTGGCGAAAAGAGCCTTGGCACCACAGATGCGCGCCGGCGAGGTTGTGGACGAGGCCACGGCTTTCTACGCTATCGCCGCACAGGCATGTTTCGACAATTTCCACGGTGCGGCCAACCGCATGGCAGGGTTGCTCGTCCTGCTTGCGATAACGAAATCACGCCATGTTCTCGACCTCGATGTCCAAAGAGCGGCCGCGGCAATGGTGACAGCGGGGACCGAGCAACTTCGCGCGCTCGTACCGACAAGGCGTTCCAAGCACTTTCACAGACACCTCGACAACGCCGGACGAATGCTGATCGCCACTCTTGACGAGATCAACCGAACTCTCTCGTCGTCGGCCGCGGCGCGCGATCCGTTAAGCCCGCTAAGGATCGCCTGGGATGAAATAAGGAACGCATCAAAATGCCTGCCGGGATTTGAGGTCGTGGACTTTGGCCACTCGTGTTGCGCGCTTCACCAGATCGCCGCTAACTGAACCGGGACAGGGAGGATAACTTGTCTGATTATTCGATATGGATGCTGGAATTCGCGTGGGTGCCTGATGCCCCAACCAGCTCGCTCGTCTATGGCCGCCACAATATGGGCAACGAAAAGCTCCCATATTGTTACACCCTGCTTAAAGGGCATGGACGGACGATCCTTCTCGACTGCGGCGTCAACTACGCGTCTCACGGCAAGGAATTTATGGACCGCTTCAACGTTCAAAATTGGTTCCCCCCGAAGGAGGTCCTGGCGGAAGTCGGCTGCTCGCCCGACGACATCGACGACGTTATCTTGACCCACGCCCACTTCGACCACATGGGCGGCCTCGAGCTGTTCCCCAACGCTACATTTCATATACAAAAGGACGAACTGGCAGCCTGGGTATCCATCATGGCGTTAGACCGCCGTTTCCGCTGGCTATTGACCGCGACCGACACTGGAGACATGCTCTATGCGGTCCAACTCGCCCGCGAGGGACGCATGCGCGGCATAGACGGCAACGTCGACAACCTGTTTCCTGGTATCGACCTCAGGATCGCGCGTGACACGCATACGGCAGCCTCGCAATACGTCATTATCCGCAACGATGGCAAAGCTGAAAGCGAGGACGTCTACACTTACACCGGCGACCTGCTCTACCGCCACGACAACATGCACGGCGGAAATCCTGCAGATCCAGTCTATCTACCTGTAGGCCTGGCGTTTGGCAGCCAGACCAACCTGGTATTTGCGACACACGAAATCCTTCAATCGACGGGCTTTGATATAAGCCGGATCCTGACACCCCACGAGCCCGCAATGACGAAATTGTACCCAAGCAGGACGACGAAGAACGGGCACTATCTCATCGAAGTCGCGCTCGCCGACGGTCAGCAGTCATACGTATAGGCCTCCCAAGCCGAAGCCTGGCGGGGCCGTGCCAGTCGCGCGGTCTCGCCCGGACATGCGCGTGTGATGTGGCGATTTAACCTTGGCACATGGAACTGCGAATATCGAAAACGCGCGTTTTCCGCGTCGGAATTCTCTTGTCGCCAAGGCGCAGTTGTCACCAAGCTGGGCGGGGCATATAGGGAAGCCCGGATATATTGTCGTCGCGGCTGTGGTCACGCCATGACTTGTTAAAACAAGCTGGAAATAACTGGGTCGGTCATCGACATAACTTTGTCTCCGACCCAGTACCAAGAGCCAGGGCCGTTCACAGCGACGAACCAAGAAGCCGTTGCGGGGGGTCTCAGTCTACACGAATGGACCTTCCGTGGCTTGGAAGCGAAACAAAAACTCCCAATCCTTCGAAAGGCGTCCCTCACGCTCACGTCTAATCTATCTGATCATACGAAGGGCTGCCACGTCGCACATTCGGACGTTCTTGTGCAGTTCTGCCCTCGACACTTGCATGGGCGGCATGATCGGCCCAGTCCTGATCGCGGTGCATCGCCTCGCGATCAAGGCTGCTGGCGAATGCTTGAACCGGGCCTTTTCCTTTTTCAGCGACGTTTGTCATCCGCCCTCCACGAACAGGTTGAAATATCTTCCAGTGGTCTCACACCTGCCAGCCGACAATCACGATCGAATACCGCCTATGCAGACGTATTTCATCGAAAGGAAGTCATCCATGCCGTATTTTGAGCCCTCGCGGCCGAACCCCGACTGCTTGACGCCGCCGAACGGTGCGACCTCCGTCGAGATCAGGCCTGTGTTGACGCCGACCATCCCGTACTCCAGGGCCTCCGTAACCTTCCAGACGTTTCGAAGGTCGTTGGCGTAGAAGTAGGCAGCGAGACCGAACTCGGTGTCGTTGGCCAGTTCAATGACCTCGTCCGTCGTTTCGAACCTGAAGACCGGGGCGAGCGGCGCAAAGGTCTCCTCTCGTGCGACCTTCATTTCCTTTGTGGCTTCCGAGAGAAGCGTCGGCTGGACGAAGGTGCCACCACGCTCGTCCCTTGCGCCGCCGACAACGACCTTCGCACCCTTACCGACCGCGTCGTCGATGTGGCTATAGAGCTTCGCCACTGCATCCTCGTTGATCAGGGGACCGATGGTGGCTCCATCCTCGAAACCGTCAAGAACCTTGAGGGCGGAAACCCGCGCCGCCAGTTTTTCTATGAAGCGGTCGTAGACCCCGCTCTGGACGTAGAGACGGTTGGCGCAAACGCAGGTCTGGCCGGCATTGCGGAACTTGGACAGCATCGCTCCTTCCACGGCCTCGTCGAGGTCGGCATCGTCGAAGACGATGAAGGGAGCGTTGCCGCCGAGTTCGAGGCTGAGCTTCATGATCTTTTGTGCGCCCTGCGCCATCAGGATGCGGCCGACCTCGGTAGATCCTGTGAAGGTCAACTTCTTGACGACGGGGTTCGAGCAGACTTCTTCACCGAACATCCGGGCGTTGTCTGTCGGCAGGACGCTGAACAGGCCGCCGGGTATTCCGGCGCGCTCAGCGAGGATTGCAAGAGCAAGGGCCGACAAGGGGGTTTCGGCGGCCGGCTTGAAGATGATGGCGCAGCCGGATGCCAGCGCCGGGGCGATCTTGCGGCAGACCATGGCGGAAGGAAAGTTCCAGGGCGCGATGGCCGCCACCACGCCGACGGGCTGTTTGATGACAATCAGGCGCTTGTCGGCCTGATGCCCCGGAATGGTATCGCCGTAAACGCGCTTGGCTTCTTCCCCGAACCATTCGATGTAGGAAGCGCCGTAGGCGATCTCGCCGCGTGCCTCGGCCAGAGGCTTGCCCATCTCGGACGTCAGGATGATCGCTAGGTCCTCGGTGTTGGCCGTGACGAGTTCGAAGAACTTCCGCATGACGCCGGCACGTTCCTTGCCCGATCGTGCGGCCCACTTTTTCTGGGCGAGTTTGGCGACGTCGATGGCTTCGCGGACGTCCTGGAGTCCTGCGCTCGGGAGGCTCGCGATCACGTCCCCGGTCGAGGGATTGTGGACGTGGATCGTCTTGCCGCTCGCGCCCTCTTTTCGCCAGTCGCCTCCTACCAGCATTTCCTCGCGTACCAGGGAGGGGTCTTTCAGGCGATCAAGTAGAGCGGTGGAGATAGCCATTGGTATTCCTTTCGATGCAACGTTCAAATCTGATTACGGATGTGTGGTGAGCGGGCGTAGATCGCGACCATGGGGACGATCAGCAGCCCTACGACGGCCTGTTGTGCCGGGAAATTGAGCCCCAGGCCGACGAGAAGCGAGGTCAGGACAGTAAGCACCAGGACGCCGAGAACTGTCGCCCCGTACCCGCCGGCACCGCCCAGAAGAGATGTTCCGCCGATAACGACCGCCGCCACGGTGGTGAACAGGTAGGGATCACCGACACCGACGAAACCGCCGCCGGAAAAACCAAGAAGGAGCATTCCGGTCGTTGCCGACATCGCCCCGCTGACGCTGTGGATCACCGTCCAGATCTTGAATTCCGAGATTCCGAGGCGGGCGGCGGCCGTGCGGCTCCCGCCAACAGCATAGAGGCTGCGGCCAAACCAGGTGTTGTGCATTATCCAGCCCAGAGCGACGGCGATGAAAGCCCATATGACGATAACCGGTGGAAACGGCAGACCGAAGAACTTGCCGTTGAACGCCGAAAGGTTGCGAAGCCATCCGGGGACGGGCGCAAAGACGGTGCCGCCGAACTGCGATCCGAGCGAGGTGTAGATCTGGACCGCCCCGACGGCGGCAAAACCAAGACCGAGCGACATGATCAGCGCCTGACCCTGCAGCCGGAAGCTGAGGGCGCCGTTGCAAGCCCCGACCAAAATGCCAAGGAGAAGCACGACGATCATGGCGACGGGGGCGGGAAGACCCGCCACCATGAGGCTTGGAAGCAGGATATTGGCGCCACCGATGATGTATGGGATGGAAAGATCCAGCGCTCCAACGAGCGCGCAGAGCGTCTGCCCGACAGACGCCAGCCCAAGGAAGGCGGCGAGAAGGAGGATCGATCGCGCGTTCTGCGGCGACACGAAGCCCGGCACGAGCAGGGCTCCAAGAATGAGCAGACACGCAAGGAGACAGAAGCCGATCGAAATACTCTTGTGCTTGCGCAAAGGGCTGGCGCCACGGGTCGCGCCGATTTCTGTGTTCAAGACAGTGGAGATCATTTCCTTACTCCTCACGCGACAGTGCGGCGGCTGATGACGAAGACGTTCACGAGAAGTGACCCAACGAGGATCAGGCCAAAGGCCATTTGCGTGACGAAGCCGGAAACCGTACCGAAGTTGAAAGTGGACAGAAGATACGAGATGAGGAACATGTTGATCGCGCCGAGCGTCGAGCCGAGCGCACCGCCGCGGCCCCCGGAGAGACTGGCGCCGCCAAGGACCAGCGCCGTCACCGCTTGCAGCGTGTAGGTGCTGCCCTGGGTCGGGTCGCCGGACGAGATCAGCGCGGTGTAGCTCAATGCGGCCAGCCCGGCAAAAACGCCGCCGACCATATGGGCGATGATGCGCACGACGTCGACCTGCACACCGCTGGTATAGGCCATCCGCTCGTCAGCGCCTGTCATCCGCAGGTTGCGGTAAAACATCGTGCCCCTCAGGACGCCCCAGATTGCGAAAGCGCCGAGCAGAAGCAACAGGACAGGCGAAAATACGCTCGTTCCCGCGCCCCAGCTTAGCATCCAGTCTGGAGCGACACCGCCGGGACGCGACATGACCATCAGGTTGACGCCCGACAGAACGAGGAAACCGGAGAGCGTGACGATGATGGGCGCGACGCGCACATAGATGATCACAAGCGCTTGCACCAGCTGGAACGCCGCTCCCAATCCCACCGCCCAGGCAATGATGGCCACGGGGTGCGTGATGCCGTTGCCGACCAGCCACGTAATGAGCGTGACGTTGACGAAGCCCATGAGCGGGCCCACGGAAAGGTCCACCGCTCCGCGGCCCGCCATGACGATGGGTGTTATCGCGAGCGTGGTCAGGATCAGCGGCGTTGCAACCAGAATGGCTCCGGCCAGACCATTGTTCGTGAACAGACCCTGGCCCCGGAAGGCGACAGCGCAAAGGAGGACGAGGAAAAGTCCGGCCGGAACGAACAACGAGCGGTCCTGCGTGACTTGACGGAAAGCGGTTGCGGACATCATGCGGTCCTTTCCAGATCGAAATCAACGGAAGCGTCCCGGGCTTTCCCGAACATGGCGGCGAGGATTGGTGCCTCGGCGATTTCCTCGCCGGTTAGGGATCGAAACAACGTTCCACCGAAGAACACGTCGACGCGATCGGCAAACCCGATGAACTCCTCGATCTCACTCGACAGGTAGATGACACTGCCGCCTTTTTCAGCGAACAGACGTAGCTCCCGGTAGAGGTCGCGCTTGGTGCCGAGATCGACGCCGCGGGCGGGGTCATTCAGGAGGATGACTTGGGGATCGTTTGCGAAGGCGCGCCCGATAAGCACCTTCTGCTGGTTGCCGCCCGACAGTGAGGTGATCCTGTTCGACGGGCTGCCGATCTTGATGCGCAGACGATCCACTTCGCGCTTAAACATGGGTTTCAGCGTGGGCTTGCGGATCACGCCCAGGGGGCCGAGCTTCTTCCTGTAGACGCCGATGGCGAGGTTTTCGAAGATGCTTTGTTGCGGGAAGATACCCTCGCGCTTTCGGTCCCCGGAGACGTAGGAAACACCAAGGTTCGCAGCATCGTCGAGCGATCGCAGCGCGATCATCTTGTCCGCATCCACCGAGCGGACCTTCACCTCGCCACCGAACAGCTGGATGATGCCGGCCAAGGCGCGGATAAAAGCGTCCTGCCCCTGCCCATCGAGCCCGGCTACGCCGACGATGCTCCCCTTGGGAAGGTCGAAATCGAACATCCGCGCCGACCTGTGCGCGGCGACACCAGTCGCGGTTAGTATGAGAGGGGCCGAGAGCGCCTTCTTTCGGGAGGCGTATTCTGTCGCATCGCTGGCGCGCCGATCTGCCGGCGTCATCATGGACAGCAGGTTTTCCTCGGTAATCTCGTCCTTTCCGAGCGTACCGACAGTTATCCCATCACGCAGGATCGTCGCACGGTCGGCGATACGCACGAGTTCAGCGATCCGGTGGGTGACGATGAGGATCGTCGCGCCCTCGGCACGAAGGCGGTCGATTTCCGCGTGGAGCCGGAGGGTCGAGTCGAGGTCGAGCGCGGCCGAAGATTCGTCGAGGATCAGCACCTGCGGCCTGCGAAGGATAGCCCGTGCGATGACGATCCACTGTTTGATGCTGAGCGGGAGGCTGCCTGCCAGTTGATCGAGGTCTACGGATTTTCCGACGAGCCGCGCCAGGATTTCAGCCGCTTCGATCCGCCGATCGCCGGTCGACTGCGAACGAAAGACACCGTCGCGACCGACATAAAGGTTCTCGAACACGCTGGCCTCGTCGGCAACCAGGACTTCCTGGAAGATGGTGGTCAGGCCGACCCGCTTGGCGTCGACGGGCGAGGCAACCTTTTCACCCAGAATCGTGACCTTCCCTGCGTCCGGGTGCAAAACGCCCGACATGATCTTGGCCATCGTACTCTTGCCGCTGCCGTTCTCGCCGACGATGGCGTGTACCTCTCCGGCGCGGGCCTCGAAGTCGCACTTCTTGAGTGCCCTCGTCTCCCCGAACGCCTTGGCGACCTCTATCATTCTGACTGTTATCTCGCTGCCCATCGCAGACCTCCCACCCGCAACCTCCGCCAAGGCGGCTTTTACGATCATCCAATGGTCCGCCCGGCAGTTAAGCCACCGGGCGGATCCGGCTTACTGGGCTACCGGTTTCCAGGGATCGGCAGGACGCTCGAAGTACTGGTCGGCGATCGCACTTGGGAACCATCCGTCCGCCTTCGGTTCGACGAAATCCGTCGAGTTCACATCGCAACCCTCGGGGATCGCCGCGCGAACGTCATCGATTGTGAACGGCAGGACAGGGCGCAGGAAGGACTGTACCTTTGGCCCCTGCCCTTCGAGCGTGCGAAGCATGATCTCCCACATCTGCTGCATCTCGCGCCGCGGCGGCCAGATATGGAAGCCGGCATCGATCCATTCGGGATTCTGGCGCCAGTAACATGCCGCCGAAGCCTCGCCACCCAACGTAATCGGCACCATGTCACGGCCCGACTGGAGCATGGCGTTCAGCACGCCGTTCTCCTGCGCGCCCTGTGTCAGAATACCGTCGACCTGCGTGGGGTTCGTCGCCAGGAATTTCTGCACTTCGACCTGAGCTACCTGGTCGGTCCACTTGCCAGCCACTTCACCGACGATCTTGATGTCGGGATATTTAGCCAGCGCTTCCTTAGCGGCTTTGTCGAAGCTGTCGGACGAGGCGAAGCCGGGAATACCCGACACGAGAAGCACGTTGCCTTTCCTGCCGATCTTGTCTGCCAGCCAGGTTGCCATCTCTCCGCCGCCCTGGGCGTGGTTGGCCGCGCCGTTAATAGCGTACGGTGACGTCACGTATCCAGAGAAGGAGAAAACCGGAACACCTGCCTTATAGGCGTATTCGATGGTCTGGTTCAGAGCGGTCACGTTCGAGCAGCAGATGATAATGGCGTCCACGCCGTCGTCTACCATCTGGCGCATCTGCTGAATCTGGACGGCGTCTTTGAGGTCGGACTGGGTGACGACGACCTCGGAAACGAGGCCCGCTTCCTTCGATCGCGGCAGCAAGTCTTTCATCACGGCATCGAGAGCCGCCGCGCGCCACGTGTTGCCGGCATAGCTACTGGCGTAGCCGATCTTCCAGGGCGGTCCCTTCTTTGGTTTGAAGTCCTTATAGGCACTCGCTCCGAGCGGGACCTGCGGGTCGACAACCTCGTAGATTTTCCTCTCGTTGGCGGGGAGCTGGTCGACCCCGTCAGCCCACGTCGTGGTCGTCAGGGCGCCGACCGCGATCAGCGCCCCCATGGTTCCGGTTAAGCGGCGTCTCATTGGATGCTCCTCCCAAGAGATTGTTTCAGGCGACTTTCGCCCTGGTTGCGGATGCCTGCTGGATTTCCTCGAGGATCGGCAGCAGGTATTTTCTGAACTTGGTGTAGTCTTCAGTGACTGGGAAATGTCCGAGCTTCTCCATCGTCCAGAACTTGCTGCCCTTGACGAGATCGGCTGCGATCTTGGTGTCGGCCGGGGAGGTATTCGGATCGTATTCGCCCGTCAGGAAATACAGCATGCACTTCGACGTATCGATCTTGCTCGCCTCTTCGGGCGAGACATTGTGGTCGTAGTAGTAATAATAGAGGTCACCTGCGAAGACGCCCGGACCGCCGCAGCTATACTCCCACTGGATTTCGCGGACATTGGCTTCTGGTGAATACGGCGAGATGTTGAGCATCATTGCCGCGCCGATGGAGGTACGATTGACGTTCGGGTTGTCGAATTCCTTCCGGATGCCTGCCATGCCGACATCGACATATTCGGCAGCCGAGCGCAGTGCCCCTTCGACGGAGATGGTCGCACGGAAGTTGTCAGGGTAATTGGACGCCAGATCGATGGCGAGATGTCCTCCCATCGAGCTACCCATGTAAACGGGGCGGTCCAGACCAAGGGCTTTCGAGAGCTCCAGCTGGAAATCCATCATGAACTTCTTGGTCATATTGTATTCCTTCTCCCACCAGCGAACGCCGTGCGGGGGAAGAGACTTCCCGTGATAGGGCAGGTCGAACGCGATGACGCGGAAGTTCTTGGTCACCTCTTCGTCGCAGAGCGTGTGGCGGTACTGGCGGCCGTCCGAGCCCGCCGTGTGACCGACAAGCAAGGGAATGCCCTCTCCGGCTTCCTCATAATAGACGCGATATTCGATGCCTTCGATCGTCAGGTAGACGTAACGGCCCGTGATCGGATCATGCCTAGTCATGCTGCTACTCCTTCCGGACGGGCTTCGCGCATCAGGTTCGTCATGCGATTGAGCGCAGGGAGATACGCGAAGGTTTCGTGATTGTTGCTAAGGTACAGACCGTGTTTGATATTCGACGACTGCAAGCACTGATAAAATGGCTGCGGCTTCTTCTGGAGAAGCGCGTCCCACTGTTCGCCCGTGCCCCGGATGACGATCTTGCACTTCTCGTCGTCGTAGGCGGCTTCTTCGACCTTCACCATCTTGCCGTCTTCGAAGTGAAGTGCGACGCTGCGGGTCGGAAAATCGCATTTGATAATGCCGTTGAGATAACGGGTTTCGCGCTTGAACTCGAAGTCCTCCAGCGCCAGTTTTTTGAACTTCTCGAGATCGATGGCCATGTTCGGCTCCTCCCTAGTTAAAACGGCGCGGCCGATCCACGCCTTTCAAAATTTTCCGCCGCGCCTGCGGCGGCGGCTTCAGATGCCCATTTCGTTGAAGACCTCCTGGGCGTTTCTGAAGCTGTCGATGCCCGCCGGTACGCCGGCGTAAATCGCGACCTGCAGGAAAATCTCCTGGATTTCCTCCTTGGTGAGGCCGTTGTTGATCGCGCCGCGCACGTGGCCTTTGAGCTCATGCGGACGATTGAGAACGGAGATCATGCCAAGGTTCAGAATGGACCGCGCGCGCCTGTCGAGGCCTGGTCGGTTCCAGATGTTGTCCCAGCAATACTCGGTGACGAGCTGCTGCATAGGCCAGGTGAAGTCGGTCGCCTTACCGAGTGCTGCGTCGACATAGGCATCACCCATGACTTCACGACGCGTCGCCAGACCTTGAGCGAACTGTTCCGAAGGGACAGGCCGCTCCTTGCCGTGTGTTTTCACTGTCGCATCTTTCGTTGCGGTCATTCGACGACACTCCTAGCTTTCCGGTTTTCAGTAAAATGAACGGATTTTCAGACAATCTGTCAATTTCACCGCATTCCGCGGATTTCCGCGGCTAATTGTGATCTTCGACGTATCGGATGATGCGGGTGTGGTCCTCGGAAGGACCCAGCGCTTTCTGTGCCGCATCCCACGCGTCTGCCGTGCTGGCGAGAGCATCGAGGCGAAGACCAAGCGTCTTGGCGAGATCGGCGGCGATGCGAATATCCTTGGCCATCAGGCCAATGGCAAATCCCGACCCGAACGTCTCAGAAAGAATGAACTGCTTCATCTTCACTTCGGTGGCATTGTTCTTTCCAGACGACGAGTTGAGAATATCGACGATCGTCGCCGGCTCCAGGCCGAAGGCACGTCCCAGAAGGACACCCTCGATCGCCGCGAGCACACCTGCACCAGATACGAAGTTGTTAATCGCTTTCATCGCGTGACCCGAGCCAACTGGCCCCGTCCGGAACACCTGTTGTCCCACTGCCTTCAGCAGCGGCTCGGCCTCCTCGATATCAGCATCCTCCCCACCGGCCATGATTGTCAAGGTACCAGAAACGGCGCGCTTGACGCCTCCGGAGACCGGGGCGTCAACCAGGCGAAGGCCACGAGAAGCAAGTTCGAGACCGAGATCCCTTGTGTCATTTGGAGCAGACGAACTCATGTCTATGACGACGGCATTCTGCCTGAGGCCGCCACAGGCGTTCCCGCCCAGAAGCGCCTCGCGCACGATCTTGCCGTTCGGAAGCATGGTGATGACGAAACTGGCCCCAACCATGGCGTCAGAAATCGTTTCGGCGGCTCGCCCGCCCGCACCAGCGAGCTTTATCCTGGCCTCTTTCGACAGGTCGAAACCGACGACATCGAAGCCTGCCGAAATGAGATGTTGAGCCATAGGTTGGCCCATCGCGCCCAGCCCTATAAAGGCCACGCGGGTTGCGTTGAGTGTCGATGACATTTTTTCCTCCGGACGCGTGCGAGCAATAAACCCGCGTTCCTTCAGAGAGGATTAAAAAGATTATCAGACAATCTGTCAATCGAAATTTTAAGATTCTGGCGCTGCATTCTTCCGCAGGTATTCAAGTGCGATCTTCGCAGCCTGGTCGATATGGAATTTGCAGGCCGCCGCCGCCAACGGTCCGTTGCGATTCTGGATTGCGTTCGCAATATCCTTAATTTCAGCAATGCTGTGCGCAAGGCGTCCCGGTTGCGTCATGGTTGTCATTCGAAGGAGATTGATCCGATTGTGCAGAGCTGTCAGCATTTGCCTTACGAACACGTTCTTGCTGCCGTCCATCAAACAGTTGTAGAACGCGTTTTTCGCATCGATGAGCCGCGCACCGACGCCACTTTCGGCAGCGGCTTCGAATTCGACCACCGCGGCTTGAAGTGTCGCTATGTCGGCGGCGGTGCCATGCTCAGCGAACTGCTGGCCCGCGAATCCTTCAAGAAGAGCCCGAACAGTATAGAGTTGCTGCGCTTCCTCGTAGGTGATCGTACTGACGACCGGTCCCTTATGGGGATAGCTTGTGATGATGCCTTCAGCTTCGAGCTGTCGCATTGCCTCACGAACCGAGGTCCTGCCGACGCCCAGCATTTCGCAAAGTTCGCGCTCTACTAGTCGCTGGCCGGGCTTAAATCGCCCACTCGCTATCGCCTGGCGTAGGGTTTCCTCAACTTTTACGCGCAACGTCGCGCTCTGTCTGGTTATCTGTAGGTCTGTCTGCATAGGCCGCCAACACCTGTAATCGGCTCACGCCGCGCTAAATCATTCTCTACATATGGCGGCAATCGCTCTTAATATCAATCCGGATTGTCTGAGAGTTCCCAGTCTCAGTTGATCCCTTCGCGACAGCTTTGCCTGCTCGTGTGTGCAGTCAATTAGAAGAGACAAAAATCGGGTGCAGAGGGGAGCCGTGGCGCCACCGCATTCGCATCGGCTCATCGCGTCAGATAGCCGTAGACTTGCTGACTTTTAAGGTCGCGGATGGCGTGGCCCGGAGAGCGATCCGACACGCTCCTAAAGCTGCGGCCTTGAAATCGTCACCGCATACACTGGTGATGAAGGGCTGAAAACGGCGCATATCGCGCTCGGTGGCCGCTCGCTTCGCAATCACAAAAACTTCGAAAAAATAGCGAGGCATGGCTAAAATCGACCGTTGGGCATTACGCATTTTGCTGTCTCGGCGTTTCAAAGAACGCCGGGCGATCTTGCTGCCCGTCAGAGGTTCGATCAGCCTCGCGCCCGCATTTCCGCCGAGGCAGTGTCTTCAAGCCATACGTTTTCCAGCCATTGCTTGAACGCGTTGACCTTTTCTGATCTGAGCCGCGAGCGGACATAGGTGAGCGTGTGGCAGCGAATGTTCGGGCCAGTCATCCCGAATGGAAGGACGAGGTTACCTCGTTCCACATCCCGTTGAAGAAGCCTGTAGCTCTCGAGGCACACGCCCCGGCCCTCGACAGCGGTTGCGATCGCCATGAACGCGTCGCGAAATCGAGAGCCGCGATTGACGTCAATCGCCAAGCCGTGGTCCTTCGCCCATTGTTGCCAGCTGTAAAGCGTCTGCTCCGACTTGATAAGGGTATGGCCCACCAGGTCGGATGGCTTGCGTATGGGCCGCTCGCCATTAGCGACCTCGGGAGAGCAAGCTACGACGATTGTCTCAAGGGGGAACTCCTCCGCCGCGATGGAGCCCAGTCGAGGAGCGCTGCCGTAGCAGATATCGACATCGACCGAGCCATCGGACAATTTTGCAGGGTCCGATGTCGACAGAAGCCTGATTTCGATCGAGGGATACAATTCCTCGAATCGAGGCAATCTTGGCATAAGCCACAGGGAAGCCAGGCTTGAAGCACAGCCAACGCTTAGGACGTCGACGCTGTTGCGCCGGCAAACCTCATCGGTCGCCTGCTCGATCATCGAAAGCGCTTCTGAAAGATCTCGGTGGTATCGCTCGCCGATCTCGGTAAGCGACACGTTCCTTCCAATGCGGTGAAAGAGCTTTTCCCCAAGGTCGTCTTCCATCAGCCTGATCTGGTGGCTAATCGCCGACGGCGTAAGCTGCAGCTGGGCAGCAGCCTCGAGAAATGAACCCTTTCTGCCGGCTGCGACAAACGACTGTATTGCACGAATGGATGGAAGTGACGTCATCACGTTCTCGATCCATAGACATCTGATCTAAGAGCGCAGCGGGTCATAGCAATGCTACCTTCCGCGCGGAACGGTGGCCAAAATCGGACCGAACACTCTCACCTGCAGCAATCCGCTTGATGTCTCCGAGAACCTGCGAGAAGTCTCCGAGGCTTGGGGTGCCAAAGCCCATATAGACCTGCTTGAACAGCTGGTAGAGGGTCTCATAACGTCCGCGCGTGCTCGGATCGGGTTCAAACTTTCTGTAGCCCACGCACATAGCAGCCTGAGCGCTCTCGATCGATCCATGATCTTTGGACGCAAGAGCGGCGAATATTCCCGAACCGAGACCCGTCGGGATACCGTCAGGGACCAATATCGGCTTGCCTATGACATTGGCATAGATCTGATTGAGGATGTCGTTCTTTTGCGGGATGCCTCCCCCATTGATGACGCGGTTGACTGGAACGCCGTGTTGCTCCATCCGCTCCAGGATAACCCGCGTATGAAAAGCCGTTCCCTCAATCGCGGCATACAGCTCGTCCTGTGCTGTATGGCCGAGATGCCAACCAAGCGTCATTCCACCAAGGTCGGAGCGGACGAGAACCGTCCGGTCCCCGTTGTCCCAGGGGAGACGCATCAGACCCGTCTTTCCGCCTTCGATGCTTTCCAGGCCTTCAGCGAGCCTGGACACCGTCGTGCCGGCACGTCGTGCTATTGCATCGAACAGGTCGCCTGTCGCAGACAGGCCTGCCTCAACTCCCACAAGGTCTGGATGTGCACTCCCTGGGACGACGCCGCAAACACCGGGGATGAGCTTCACACGTTCACTAACGGCAATGATACAGGTCGACGTACCGATGACATTGACGACGTCCCCCAGACGGCAGCCAGCGCCAATTGCATCCCAATGGGCATCAAACGCACCCGTGGGAACTGGTATCCCGGGGGTTAGGCCGAGTCGTTCGCCCCAGTATGTGCTGAGCCCACCTGCGATCGAAGCAGAGGTCTGATATGTTCCGCCAATCTTCTCGCGCACGCCGTCGAAAAGCGGATCGACGCGGGACAAGAAAGCCTGCGAGGGCAAGCCACCCCATTTCGGGTTCCACATCCACTTGTGTCCCATGGCGCAGACGCTGCGCACCATGCGAGCCGTGTCGGTCACCCCGGTGAGGACCGCTGCCGCCATGTCGCAATGTTCCACGGCGGTCCCAAAGCGTTCGCGCTGGTCGGGGTTGTGGCGCATCCAGTGGAGAAGCTTGGCAAAGCCCCATTCGTGGGAATAGGTTCCACCGCACCATTCAATTGCTTCGATGTGCATGTCGTGCGCCATGGCCGTTATTTCTTCGGCTTCCGCTTTGGCGCGGTGGTCACACCAGAGGTAGTAGTCCCCAAGAGGCTGCATATTTTCGTCGACAGGCAATACCGAGGACCCCGTCGTGTCGACCGCAATTGCACGGATCTTTTTGGAATCCACACCGCATTCGTCGATCACTCGATGCATGGCCAGCACAAGCGCTTCCATATGATCGAAGTGGGACTGGGTTGCCAGGTCGGGATCGGAACGACGACGCTCGAGAGGATATTCCGCGACGCAGGTTCCCAGAGAACCCTTCTCAGAATCAGCCAGCGTTACCCGCACGCTCAAGGTTCCGAAATCAACACCTGCTACAATCGACATGATAATCCTACTTGGAACTGTCTGGCTGGCCGTAGGTCGCCGACTGGCCGTGCTTGCGTTGATAGTGGCGGTCCAGCAACGCGCTGGAAATTTCTGGATCGTCCTGGTTCAGCTGCCGGGAGTGGAAGGCAATCTTGGCGACAGCCTCGAGCATCTCCGCGTTATGAACGGCGTCGGCTGCGTCCTTGCCCCAGCAGAAGGGACCGTGATCGTTAACCAGGGCTGCCGGGACGGAGAGCGGGTCATTGTTTCCGAGTGCCTCAACGATGACCTTGCCCGTGTTGAGAACGTAACTGTCTTTGATTTCGTCGTCGCGCAGCTTGCGAGTGACGGGGATCGTACCGTTGAAATAGTCCGCATGGGTCGTTCCCATGGCAGGAATTCCCCGGCCGGATTGGGCCCACACCGTCGCGAAGAACGAGTGCGTGTGGACCACGGCACCGATAGACTTGAAGCTCTTGTAGAGTTCCAGGTGCGTATCGAGATCAGACGAGGGCCGCAGCGTGCCCTCTAGGATATTGCCGTCGAGGTCGGTTACAACGATGTCTGCGACCTGCATTGCCTTGTAGGAAACGCCACTCGGCTTGATGGCGACAACAACCTTCTCGCGGTCGATAGCGCTGACGTTTCCGAACGTCGAGATGACAAGACCGCTGTCGTAGAGTGCGGCATTTGCATCAAGAACGGACTTGCGGAGCTCGGAATATTTCATCATCGCCTCCTCAGGCCTTTTGACGGCGACTGAAACGATCGGCTGCCACGGCGATCAGGATGATCGTGCCGATGACGACCTGGTGCCAGAAGGTGTTCACGTTGAGCAGGTTGAGGGCGTTGCGGACGACCGCCATCAAAACGGCACCCACGGCAGTTCCAAAGAGAGTGGCGCGTCCGCCGGACAAACCCGTTCCGCCGATAACGACGGCAGCGATGACATCCAGCTCGTACCCCTGGCCGGCTTCAGGCATGGCGGCTTCAAGGCGCGAGGTGAGCAGAACGCCCGCGAAGGCCGAGAGTACCCCGACCAGCACGTAAACGGCGATCTTGACCTTGTCCGTGGGGATGCCGACCAGCCGGGCAGCGTCCGGATTGCTGCCGATCGAGAGAACGAAACGGCCGAAACGCGTGTAATAGAGAAGGTAGAAGGCGATCGCGAAGACGATAGCAGTCAGAATGACCGGAACGGGAACACCGCCGGCATAGCTCTGGCCGATCATTCGAAAGGCGGGGTCGGAGGCGCCCACGATCGGAATACCCTGAGAGTAGACCATCACGATACCGCGGCTGATGACCATGATGGCCATCGTGGCGATAAAGTCGGTGATCCCGACCTTGGTGATCAGGATGCCGTTGACCAGTCCGATCACCGCACCGACCGCAATCCCCCCTGCGCATGCCAGGGGAACGGCATAGCCAAGGACAATCAGGTTTGCGGTCACAAGACCGCTGAGAGCGAGTGTCGAACCGACGGAAAGGTCAATGCCCCGCATCCCGATCACAAAGGTTGCTCCAAATGCGATCACGGCAATGGGTACAGCTTGACGAAGCACGTCAGTCAGGTTGCCGAAGGTGAAAAACCGCGGAGCGGCAAAGCCGAGCGCCACCAGAAGAACGACGAAGGCCAGGTAAACGCCGGCATTGCCGCCGCTGCGAGCGAGCGTAAGGGGCGAGCGCGGGCGTGTAGCTGCAATATCAGCCATGGGTACCTCCCAGAAGATGATGGCCTTGCGGCGGCCTTACCGAATGAAGAGCGAGTGTTTCTTCCTTGGAGGTCGCCGCATCGACGACCGCCGAGATCCGTCCTTCGAACATGACCGCGACCCGGTGACACAGTCCAAGCAGTTCCGCGTTGTCGGCGGACACCACGATGACAGCACAGCCGTCTTTCGCAGCAGCCTGGATGAGGGTGTAGACCTCGGCTTTGGCACGCACGTCGACGCCACGCGTTGGCTCCTCAAGCATGAGCACCTTTGGCTGGGTGAGCAGCCAGCGAGCAAGCATGACTTTTTGCTGGTTACCGCCGCTCAGCGATGTGATGTCGGCAGCGGCGCCATCGCATTTCACGCCGAGCTTCGAGATGTAGCCGGAGGCAATCTCGCGCTCCTTTTTCGGCATCAACGTGATTTTGCCGAGCGTTCGAAGGTTGGCGATCGAGAGGTTCCAGCCGACATTATGTTGTGGGAAAATCCCCTCGGTTTTACGTTCGGCGGGCAAGAAGGCGACGTGTTGACGAATAGCGTCAGTCGGGTCCGAAATTGCCACTTGCTTTCCGTCGATCAAAATCGAGCCGGTATCATGAGGGATCTGCCCAAAGATCGCCCGCAGAAGCGCGCTCTTGCCTGATCCTTCCAGGCCCGTGACGCCGAGGATTTCACCCTTGGCTACGGAGAAGGTGATGTCTTCGAAGACACCCCTTTTCGTCAAACCGCGAACGTCCAAAGAGGGTTCGGACCTTGCCGGGACGCGGGGAGGAAACTGTTTTGCGAGAGAACCGCCGATCATCGCACCGACGACCTTGTCTACGTCGAGGTCCGATACGGGCAGGTCCGCGACCGTGCTGCCATCGCGCAGGACCATCACGCGGCTGACGATGCCGAGGAGTTCCTGGATCCGGTGAGACACATATATGAGAGCTTTGCCTGCCTGCTGAAGCTTCTTGATGATGGCGAACAGCTGTTTGCGTTCGACCTCCTCGAGCGCTTCGGTCGGCTCGTCCATGATGATGATATCGGCATTGCTGCTGATGGCTTTGGCGATCTCGATCATCTGCCGATGGGAGAGGCTAAGCTCTCGAACTGGCCTGTCGAGAGGCACGTCCACGCCCAACTCCCCCTTCAGGATACGCGATGCGGCTGCCCGCATGGCCGAATGGTCAAGCGGCGATGCACTTGAGCGCCCGCGGCGCAGCTCCCTGCCAGCGAATATGTTTTCGGCGGCGTCAAAGTCCGGAAACAGGCTCAGTTCCTGGTAGATGATCGCGATGCCTGCCCTGGACCCGTCTTTGGGATTGTTCAGATCGACCACCTTACCTCTGACAGCTATCGTGCCTTCGTCGCGTGCATATGCACCGGAGAGGATTTTCATCAGCGTCGACTTGCCTGCGCCGTTCTCGCCGACCAGGCCGAGAACCTCGCCGGGATTGAGTACGAGGTCGATGCCATCAAGCGCCTTCGTGTTGCCGAAGCGTTTGGCGATGCCTTTCATCTCGAGCAGCGGAGCGTTTGTCATTCAGGTCACCCTTTTTGAGTGGGCGCCCCCGCGCAAGGCGGGGCCGCGTACTGTCAAATCTACTTCTGCTGGACGTAGACGTAGTCGTTCTGATCGAAGGTCTTGATGTTCTTCGCATCATAGGTTTTGGGCGCCACGAAGATCTTCTTCGGCAGGGCGTTGCCCTTCATCACGAACTCATCGACCGCCCGAATGATGTTGCGACCTTCTTCCTTGGCCCCGGTGTCGACCGTCGCTGCAAAGTCGCGGGTGAGGATCGCGTCGTTGGCTTCCTTCATATTTTCGTAGCCGACGATCGCCACCTTGCCGTTCAGCCCCTTAGCCTTGAGGGCCTGCAGACCGCCAAGGGCCATCTCGTCGTAGAGCGCGACGAGGACTTCGATGTCGGGGTTGGCGGTGAACATGTTTTCGGTTACCGACAGGCCCTGGGCACGAACCCAGCCAGCCGGCTGCTGAGCGACGATTTTGAAGTTGGGGTGCTTCGAGATGACCTCGTTGAAGCCCTTCATGCGCTGGCTCGTATGCGGACCGGGCAGGCCCTCCAGGATCCCGAGCTTGACTTCCTTGTCGCCATAGGTGTCAACCAGCCACTGCGCCTGCGCACGACCGCCGTCACTCTGGTCGTAGCCAATATCGCTGACATAATAGGGGTTATCGGCGACAGGCGAGTTGAAGAGGAAGATCGGAATGCCCGCCTCGGTCGCGCGCCGGATCGAGGGGAGCAATGCGCCTTCGTTGTATAAGGCAACGGCGATCGCATCGACACCGTCGTTGATCCAGGCTTCCATTGTTCTGATCTGGTCGTCCGTGGCAGACTGGCTGCTCGGAGCCTGCACAAGCAGCTGGATAGCGCCGTCGCCACCGCGCTTGTCGATCTCTTCTTTTACGCCAGCCAGAACACGCTGATAGTAGGTGTCCATCGCCGTCGGCAGGAAGCCGACCTTGAGCGGGCGGTTATCCTTTTTAGCGGGTTTGACTTCCTGGCCGGTGGGCTTGATGTCCTTGTCCATCAAGATGCCAGGAAACACCTTCGAATAATCCGCCTGCTGTGCAAGCGCTGGGCTGAAGGAAAGCGAAGCGGTGAGCCCGAGAGCGGCACCGAAGATTAACGTCCGTCTGAAAATTGTCACATGATCCTCCCTGGTGGTGACAAGACAAATCTTTCCCATCCGCGGCACGGGCCCGCGGTGAACTTGGCAAACTGAGATTCAAATCTTCGGCTTACAGTCCCGGTGCGATCGTGAAGACCACCCGGATCGGGTTGGAGCCGTAGTTTAGGCACTGGTAGCTGATGCCGCCCGGCAGGAAGAAAGACTCCCCGTCACGGATGTGAAAGGTTTCGTCGGTATCCGCTAAATAGAAGGTCGCGGGGCCTTGCAGGACGTAGAAGACTGCGTCTCCTTCATGGCTGTCGGGTTCGCTCGCGCGCGGTCCAACGCCGCCCACAGGGATAGTCGCTTCTCCGACATGCATGTAATCGTTGCTGACGCAGAACTGGACAAGAACGGGATGATCACGGCCGGAGACGATGTTCAGACGATCGCTTCTGGCGACCTTTACTAGGTCGCCCCTCTTGCGCGCCTGTGCGCCGTCTACCGGATAGGTTCCGAGGTTCTCAAGGCTCATCACGCTCTCCCTTCGTGCTTATAGAGGCGCGTCGGCCCGTCATAACCGGTAGGAGGGCCGTTCTCGTCCCAGATACGGGGTGCGATGCAAAACAGGATAACTGCAGCCTTGTCGCTGAAGTTATAGCCGCGATGCGGAGCGCCCTTGGGGATGAGTACCGCGTCACCGGGTCCGAGTTCCTCGGTCTGCCCGGTTTCGGGATTTAAGAGATGCACAACACCTTCGAGGACATAGTACACCTCGTCACCCGCATGAATGTCGGCCGGGTCGAAGTTGCTTCCCGGTGGGAGCTGATAGATGCCAGTCGTCTGCTGGTCTGTGCTGGCGAGCAGGTAGTTGAGGTCGCTGGAATATGGCTTCGTGCCCGTATAGATGAACATCTTGTAGCTATCGCGCGTCAGATGGACAGGCTTCTTCTCACTGGGCGGATGTGGGAAATTGCCGAAGTAGCTTGGCAGTTTTGGCATTTCAGTACCTTAGGTCCGGAGTTCACGGAGCAGCGACTTGAGAAGCCGCCAGGTCGAATCGACTGTCGTGTGGTTGAGGCGCTCGCGCGTGGTGTGAACGTCGAACGCTTCTGGTCCGATTGACAGCATGTCAATGTCAGGAACCTTCTTTCGGAAAAGGCCGAGCTCGAGACTGGAGTGAGAGACTTCCACATGTGGCTGCTCGCCGAACTCGCGCTCGTAAGCGGCTTTGGCGGCGTTGAGCATTCGCGAATGAGGATTGTATGGCCATTCCGGGCAATCCGCGAATGTCTCCACGCTCGCGCCGTTGCCGATGAGTTCCGACAGCTGCCGAATTTTGTCGACGATGTTGTAGCGACGGGAGCTGACGGCGCTTGGAACCGTATTGACGATTTCGATGGCCTCTTCATCGCTTGAAAGCAACGCCACGGTGTTGGAGCTCTCGACGAGGCCCTCGACCTGAAGGCTCTTGCTCTGGACGCCGTTGGGAAGCAGATTCATGGCATCGACCAGCGCCCGGGCGGACTGAGCCGAGAAGACTTCAGTAATCTGTCTCCCGGACTGGCTGACTGTGACCTTGAGGTTGGGATCGCTTGCACGATACTCGAGGACAATCGAAGCCGCTTCCGCTTCAATTCTCTGCCTGAGATCGGCGATCCGCGAGGCATCGATCGAAATGATCGCCTCCGCCTCACCCGGGATAACGTAACGGTTCACGCCACCCTTGACTTCGGCTAGGCTGGCACCAGCGTCCCGAATGGCAATCCGAAGGAGCCGTCCGAGCTGGACGATCGCGTTAGCCCGTTCAAGATGGATGTCGAATTCGGAGTGACCGCTGCTCAAGCCGGAGATCCGCAGCGAAAGGGCAGTCTGCCCCGAGACGCGCGGTTCCCACTGAACCGGAATCTTGAAGCGCACCGAAATATCGCCCGCGCAGCCTGCGAAAAGCGACTTTGGATCGTGCCAGTTCATGTCGAGAAGGCGCTTACCGCTAAGCTTTGTGCCGTCGAAGTGTTGCGCGCCGCCCTTTCCGACTTCTTCTTGAACCGTCAGGACGACTTCGAGCGGCGGATGCGGGATATCGTCGGATGCCAGCAACGACATTGCGAATGCCACCCCAACGGTATTGTCCGCCCCAAGGGTCGTCCCTGTACCATGGATGAAATCGGCGATAACCTGAAGTTTGATGCCTTCGTTCTTAAAGTCGTGGTCAACACCCTCATCCCTCTCGCAGACGATGTCGGTATGCCCGTGAAGAATGACGGTCGGAGAGTTTTCGTAGCCCGGCGTTCCCGGCTTCTTAATGAGGAGATTGTAGATCTCGTCCTGGTAAACCTCGAAGCCGCGCGCCCGGGCAAAATCGGCGATGTGATCGCTAACCTGCTTCTCGTTGTAAGAACCGCGCGGGATCGCGCTTAGCTCTTCGAAAAAACCAAAGAAGATCGCCGGCTCGAGACCAGCAAGAATAGAATTGTCGCGTTTATCTACAGTTTTTCCAGCGGGGAAACTCATTCGGCCCTCCTCCCAATACAGCATCTGAGCAATACTTCTTCCCTCGCCGAACATAGTCCGGCGACCTCGTAAACCGTATTGCGTCTCATCTTACGCGCTAAGGCGATCCAGGTTCAGATGCCCTCCACGCATTGAACCATCTCCGCTTTCAGCTCCTAATTCAAACGCAATATTTCATAAAATAGATGAGCATTTTTCATCTGAATTCGTTATGGTATAAGCTAACGCATCCATTGAAGCGCAGGCCGAGGCAAGAGTGGCCCCCGGCGAGTTTCCGCTACCCTGCAGGCACCTGCAGTAATTTGGAGTTAGTCTCGAGCGGTCACTTCAATCGTCCGAAAGCGGCGCCTTAAGGTGGTCGAGAAACGTCCGGAGCGCGGACGGCACCTGTCGGTGCGAAACGTAGTATGCATGGAAACCCGGCCCAGTAGAGGACCAGTCCGGCAGCACTACTTCGAGCATACCAGCCGCGAGTTTATCCTCGACGCGTGCCCGCAGGCAGTAAAAGAGACCGCCTCCCTCCTCCGCCATGCGGATGGATAGTTCTGAATCTCCGAGCGTGAGCAGTCCGGGAACGTCAAGAGCAATCATGCGATCGCCGTCGCCAAGTTCCCATTTGCAGACGTGGTCCGTACCGGTTCGGATCCGGATGCACTCGTGCGTCAAGAGATCTTCCGGCCGCTCGGGCCGCCCTCTTCCATTGAGATAGGTTGGAGAACCGACCACGATCCATTCAAGTTCGGACGTCAGACGCGACGCGATCATCCCCTCGGGAACTGTTCCCCCATAGCGGATGCCTGCGTCAAAACCTTCGGCGACCATATCGATAAAGCGATCCTCGACGCTGACTTCGATCTCGACATCTGGGTAGTTGCTGCGAAAACTGTGCAGTCGTGGAGCGATCAACAGCTCGGCGGCGTCACGCAGCGTGGTCACTCTCACCCTGCCCGTAGGCCCGCTCCTGAAGCTGTCCAGGAGATCCATCGCAGCCTGGATGCCGAGGAAACGGGGCTCCAGTTCGGCAAGCAGCACTTCGCCGGCAGCGGTGAGACTGATGCTCCTGCTTGTCCGATGAAACAGACGGACACCCAGACGGGCCTCCAAGCCCCTGATCGAGTGGCTGAGAGCGGAGCCGGAAACGCCGCGAAGCGCGGCGGCCTTTCGGAACCCCCCCGCCCGCGCGATCGCGACGAAAGTTTCAAGGTCGGCCAGATCGGCCCGCGTCGATACCATGAGTGATGGATACTCGCATTTGTACTGAATAAGATCGTCCTTGCCGACGTCGACCTTGCTTCAGGCGGCTGGCGTCTTCAACCCTTATTCAATTGGCCCTGTCTTTGGTATGTGATCGCCAAGGAAGCAGTCAAAAATTTGACGTTAAATGATCCATATTGGATCCCGGGAAGGACGACGGAGATGGCCGGGTCGCTGAATAATGAGAACCTCCGGGATTAGATGGTCATGCAATGAAGATTTTCGTGTCCTCAGCCACGAGAGATGGCATCGGTTGGAACGGATACCACCTCCGCGCGGGCGGTCTGACAGTCCCGGAGGTTCAAGTTCTGAGCTTTTGAAAACGCCGGCTACCAGTCCTGCCGGGTTGGATGGACGACTATGTCGTTGATCGTGATCTCCGCAGGCTGATCTAGGGCATAGACCACGGCTTCCGCCACCGACGACGGCGGAATACCCTGCTTGTTGAGCTCCCCGGCGATCTTTCTGCCCGTTTCGTCATGAACCTTGTCGGCCCAGCCGGTATCGATCACGCCAGGGCTGATCATAGACACCTGGATCCCGCTTCCCACGCCCACCTCCTTCCTGAGGCTTTCGGTAATACCGCGTATGAAGAACTTCGTGGCTCCGTAAACGCCTGCCGCCTCGCCGACATGAACGCCGGCGATAGAGCTCATATTCAAGATGCGGCCGGACCGGCGCTCCAACATCGACGGCAGCACGGCGGCGATTGCATGGAGATAGCCACGCAGATTGGTATCGATCATCTTGTTCCAATCGCCGACCGCGGCATCCTTCCAATAGGAAAAGAGCATGAGGCCGGCATTGTTGACCAATATATCGACCGGGCCGTACGTCGTTGTGGCAAACGCGACGAGCGTCTTGGTGCTTTCAAAATCCGTCGCATCGGCAACCTGGTAACTGGCAATACCTCCCGAGCCGGCGATTTCTTCGACAAGCTGACTGAGGCGTTCCTCATTGCGGCCGGCAAGGACGACGCGCGCACCTTTTTCTGCCAATCCTCTGGCGGTCGCTGCTCCAATGCCCGAGGAAGCTCCTGTGACGATGGCGACCTTATCTTTCAGATGTGACATGACGTGCTCCTTCACTGCGGTTGGGTCAGTTCGGCTTGACGGGCGGCTTTGACAGGCTCCGGGGTTGTCCGGTTTTCCAATACCTGGCGCTTGGTTTCCTGGTCTCCGCCAACGACATGGTCGATGTCGTTCATGAGAGCCTCGAACCCCTGCTTCGCGACGAGCGTCTTGTCGTTCTTTTGTTCGCGACCGAGCTTTGTACCGCCCATTCCAGCGTTCGCGTGGAAGTCGCTATTGGTGGCGCCCGGAAGTAGTGCCGTCACCGTGACCCCGGTCGAGCGCAACTCCTCGCGCAGAGATTCCGCGAACATATAACCAAATGCCTTTGAGGGGCCGTATACGGTTTCGTATGGCGTGGGTAGGGTCGCCGAAACCGAGGAGGTGATGAGGATCTTGCCGCGGCCGTTCTTGACCATATGTTGGACGACGCGTTTGGCCATATGGACGGTCCCGGTAACATTGATCGCAAGCAGGCGAAACTCATCATCGAGATCGTTGCCGACGAAGGCGCCGCCGATACCGATACCGACGTTCAGAGCCGCGGCTTCCAATGGGCGGCCCAGCCCCTGCGTGAAGGTCCAGAACCCCTCGACGCCATCGTATTTTGAGGCATCCCCTTTGAATGGATATGCTTCGGCATCGAAGCCTCGTAGCGCTTCGGCGGCCTCGTTTACCTTCTCGCTGGAGCCCGAAATGGCGACGTCGAACCCATTCTTGGCGAACTGTTTGGCAAGCTCGAAGCCAATTCCAGATGAGCCGCCCGAGACCATTGCGAGTGGTTTATTGCCTGTCATGATTTCACTCCTTTGGTTTTGTCAGCACCACGATCGCCTCGAGGCGCTGGTGACCTAACGCCCGTGGAGCCGGTTGGTTACATGAGCAAAATCGATCGGGGCGGTGAGCGAAAATCATCCACCGATCTGACAGAAACCAGGAGTAAGTACCTATTTGGTCGCGTCCGCGGTCGAACTGGCCGGGCATTCTCTCCGTCACGAAGGCCCTTGAGAGTGAACGCGGCTCATCGGTGCGTGCGATCCCGCTCACTTCAAGTAGCCGGCGGAATACCCTATTGTTATTGCGCTATCGAACTGTCGTTCGCAGCCAGCAGACATGGTCCGGCCACCGAAGCGCTCCAGTGGCGCCAATGCACTTCTTGCGCTGGTGCCGTCGGCTGAGAAAAATTTCACCGCCGACGTCGTGTTCGGCACACCTTCCAGCGGTGACGGTCCAATGACGGGAAAGACAAAGATGAGCGAGAGAATGAACAGTATCGTGGCTCCTGGCCGCGTTGCGGTCATCACGGGAGCTGCGAAGGGCATCGGTTTGGCAATCGCGAGGGCTCTCGCGGCCCGCGGAATGAAGCTCGCGTTGCTGGATCTCGACACAGACGCACTTGAGAACGTTACCTCGACACTCGATACGGACACTCTGGTTGTGAGCGGCGACGTATCGGATCTATCGGCACTGACGAGGTTGCAGGACGAAACCGTTTCGAGGTTCGGCGACGTGGCCATCCTTTTAAACAACGCTGGCATTACGCAAGGAGCCGGCCCCTGGGATGATCCTGCAAAGTGGCGACGCCAGATCGATGTAAACTTCGGAGGTGTTCTAGCCGCACAACACGTCTTCGTGCCCTACATGATCAAGGCAGCCCGACCATCTGCGGTCGTCAACCTCGGCTCCAAGGAAGGAATTACAACTCCTCCAGGCAATGCCGCCTATTCGGTGGCAAAGGCAGCTGTCAAGGTGCTGACCGAACAGCTGTCGCACGAGCTTTTGAAGGAGTCGGAAGGTCGTGTATCGGCTCATCTCCTCGTCCCGGGGTACACGTGGACACCCATGAACATCGCACTCAAGCCGCAGGGCACTGTCAAGCCCGATGAGGCATGGACCGCCGAGCAGCTGGTGGAATATTTCCTAGCCCGTCTGCTCGACGAGGACTTTTACATCATTTGTCCTGATAACGCGGTTACGTCTGTGATAGATGCCAGACGGATCCGCTGGGCGGCCGATGACATGATCCTGAACCGGCCGGCGCTTTCACGTTGGCACCCCGACTGGATGGATAAATTCGCAGCCTGGTTGAAGGCAGGCCACTGACGGTGGAATGTTTTGTAGAGGAGCGTAGTCCAATGCCTAGACCCTATGTAATCTGTCACATGATGTCGCCGCTGGATGGCCGATTGATCGTCAATGATTGGGCCGAGGGAACCGGCCATTCGGTCGATGAGCTCGTGAATATCTATGACGGCCTGCATGAGAAGATCGGCGCCGACGCCTGGCTTTCGGGAAGAGCGACGGGAGAAGAGTTCGCGGACGCCGTCGACCGGCCCTATCAAGCAACCGGCACAGCCGCGCGACCGATCCATATCGCCAACCCGGATGCCGACGCGTTTGCTGTTATCGTCGACAAGGACGGTCGGCTACGCTGGGACAAGAATGACATTGAGGGGGCTCACGTTGTCGTCCTGACAGGATCTAACGTGGAGAATGCGTACTTGGCGGGCCTCACGCAGGCTGGCGTTTCCTATATCGTATCCGAGAACGATGGCGTCGATCTGAAAAACGCGCTCGACGTTCTCGGAACCGAGTTCGGTGTGAAGCGCTTGATGCTGGAAGGCGGGGCGCAAACCAATGGCCATTTCTTGAACGCGGGTCTTGTTGACGAGGTCAGCCTGGTGATCTTCCCTGCGATCGGGGGCAAGTCGAATACACCGGCCATATTCGAGGGCGGTGAGGATGGGCTTGCCGGCAGGGCGAGGCTCACGTTTATCAGCGCCGAAGCCGCTGGCCTCGGCTCCGTGCATCTGAGATATCGCGTTGGACGTCCATAGGAAAAGATTGTGGAAGGGCTCCCTCCATCGGTGGGCGCAGCTTGTGGGACAAGTGCCGCCTTGCGCGGCACCGCGTCGGTAGATTTGCGCCTTCGATTTAAGGAGACCCAATACATGCGAGATCTAAACGGGAAGCTTTGGACAGCACGATCGATCTTTTTGGCCTGATCCCGTCAGGGACCTCTCGCCTAAAAGAGCGACTGTTTCGTCTTCCAACCGTGTCTATCCGAACGGATTGTTCTGCCAATATTCACTTGCTCTCCTGTGATGCCACTCGAAGTGGCACGTTGGCTCTCTCTAAAGCCACGCGGACCTCGACTGACGGTTCCTGGTCGGTGATGATAACCTCGAACTCGTCAATGGTGGCCAGGACATGAAGAGCAGTGTGATTGAAGCGCTTATGGTTCACGAGCAGGCAGCGACGCGCGGCGCTCGCGATCATCGCTCGCTTCGAGCGGACCACGTCATCATCCATATGGTAGACGCGCGATCCGGAAACTGCTGGCGTTGAGATGAAGGCGATGTCGGCGCTGAGACGCGACAGTGCCTCTTCGGCGACGACGCCGAAAAACCCATTGAACTTTACCGAATAGCGTCCACCGACCGCAATCAGGTTGATCCCTGGTTCCGTCTTGAGTCGATCGATGACCGCCGCATTATTGGTGATCACCGTCAGCGGCCTCTTCTCTGGCAGCAATTCCCCAAGCACCGACGCCATAGATCCGTCGTTGACCATCACCGTCATGCCGGGCTCGACGAGTTCAAGAGCGGCTTCCGCCATACGGCGCTTGGCCTCGCCCTCCTGCTGCTGGCGAAACCGGAAATCGCTTTCGAAATGGCCTCCTGCCTCGATCGTTGCCCCGCCACGGACCTTGCGAAGCATCCCTGCCAGCTCAAGATCATCCAGATCCCGGTGGATGGTCATCTTGGATACAGCGAACCGATCGGATAGGTCGTCCAGATCCACCACCCTCTGCGCGACCAACAGGTCCATAATGGCCTGCCTCCGATCATCTCTCTTCATATTCTAGTCCTCCGGCGCACTAAACCGAACTTTTAACATCAAAATCCGCACCGCACAAAATCACATGCTAACATCATTTTGCGTTAGTTTGTGTTTTTCTGTTCGGCAAAGCCAATGGCGCCTGCTGACATCATAGGAGACGCGAAGACGCGTCATTCCACCGCAGCTCTCGCCGGGAAGGTTTGGAAGCTCCCTGCATGGCCAGAAGCGCTCGAACTTTTCTAACGAAACAGGATGGTTCGGCATTCAAGCGCAAATGTCACCGCCATGGAGATGGTCCCGCGCGTCAGCCGCTCTCAGAAGATGGAGGCCTTGTCCTCCATGGCAAATATCACGGACTACTCGGCCGTCATCAAAGAGGGCGCGAATATCGGACTTCTTCACCGGGCAGATCACCGCGGCGGGCAAGGTGCTTTGAAAAGGCCGGGGTCACTGACACCCGGCCTTTTCTCTGCGTATCGCCTTGGGAGGACGATTGTGAGCGATGCAGCTTGGCGTTCGCGCTATGCGTTAAACTCTTGATACTTCTCCGTCGGCCAAACAAATCTCGACGAGCATGAGCTGGCGATCCGTCAGGCGCGACGGATAGATCTTTGACAGCTGCTCCTCATGCATCGGAACGATTCGTCGTTCGTCCATACCGACGATTTTGAGCATCTCCTCGGCAGACTCGATCAGACGTGTCTGGCTGCCATTGGCAAGGCCCGGCGGCACGAAGCAGGGATCGTTGGCGTTCCCACCCGTAAGATTGCTGTAGGTGTAGATGACGTCGCCAGACAGGACAAACTTGCCGTCTCCATCGCTGGTCTCGACAACTACATATTGCGATCCTGCAGTGTGGGTGTCGAATGCCGGATAAACATGAACGCCTGGCACCAGGTTTTCCCGTTCTCCCTCCACCAGTTCAAGGCGGCCTTCGATATTCGCCTGGGTCAGATAGAGGATGTCCGCCGGATTCAGTCCGGCCTGCAATGAACGGAAGCGGCGACCCTTTGCCAGAATCCACATCCAGGATTCCAGTTCATTCTTCTGAATGAAAATTTTCGCATTCGGGAAGAACTTCAGTCCGCCGATGTGATCGAAGTGCGCGTGCGTTAGGATGACATGCGTGACATCCTGGGGCCTGATCCCGCATTCCCCTAGAACAAGGTCCGGAGGCGTCCAACCTGTGACACCGATTGAATTGGCGATCTGGCCTCCGAAATCGGCAGCGTCGTGACCGGCATCGACGAGAACGACGGCGTCTCCTGTCTTGATGAGAATGTATGCGAACGGCAGGTTCATCGTGCCCTGATTATGGGCGCCGTAAAAAACCCCGCTGACCGGGTGCACCGGGCTTCGCGAGTATTCAAGCACCCAGATCGAATGCGCTCCCATGGTCTTCCTCCCCATGTCCAAGTAGAGACCCTCCACAGCATGCTGTCGTGTCGAAGGTCGTCGTGCCTAAGATGGCGGCCGAACGTCTGAGTTCTCTAGCCGCATTTGAAAGCAGCCCCAGCAGGGGTGCATCTGAAACCAAGACACCGCGCTGCAGGTGCTCCTCCGCCTCGGCAAGCAGGCGATCTGCGCGCCCCAGATGGGAGAGTGCGTGGTCTTGCCCCGCGAGACCGCGTGAGCCCGCAAGCGAGTAACGGACGGATCGCTTTATCTCTTTGGCGCGGTCGGCGAGTTCGCCAATCAAGAGGCGCATGCTCTTCTCCTTCAATGCCATATGCATGAAGGAATAGATCGCGAGGAGCTCGCCATATGTCCTGACGAGCGCCTCGAGGCATGCGCGTGCCTCCGGCGATGGAACCGAGCCCACGAGCGCTTCACAGCGGAAGCCACCGAAAACCGTGCCTCCGCTCGCCATCATCGTGCAGCCGTCGGCAGCGGAGCATTCGGCGGAAGAAGGTTCGCTTCAGTCAAAGCATCCCAAAATGCAGCGGGAATTGTCTCGTTGATCGCCTTGACGTTCTGATCGACTTCGAATGCGCTCTTTGCGCCCATGACAAGGGTGGCCACTGCCGGATGCGCGTAGACGAATTGCATCGCCGCTGCGGGCAAGCTCACCGCATATCTCGAACAAATGCTCTCGATGACCTTGACCTTTTCGACGACGGCCACCGGAACCTTGCCGTAATCGTAAGTCGCCGCAGGACCGCCGACGCCGGTCGCCAGGATCCCGGAATTGAAGATCCCGCCGGCGATCACGGAGACGTTCCGCTGGAGCAACTCGTCGAACGCGGCCTCAAGCGGGGCATGGTTCAAAAGGGTGTAGCGGCCCGCGATCAAAGAGCAGTCGATCGGAAATTCACGGGCGACACCAACGACAGACTCGGTCTCGTTGACACCCAGACCAATCGCCGCGACGGCTCCACTGGAGCGAAGTTCGTCCAGTGCCTTGTAACCGGAGGCCCGCAGCTGATTCCAATAAAATTCGCTCTGGTCGCCGTGCCATGCCCGACCAACGTCATGCACGAGAAGAACGTCAATATAGTCCAGGCCGAGGCGCTGTTGGCTATCTTCGAATGCGCGCATCACGCCGTCATAGGTGTAGTCGTAAGTGTCGAGAAACGGAAGCGGGTCGATCCACTCGATGCCGTAGACGGTCTCAAGCTTCTTCGTCCTGCTGGCGGGCTTCAATACGCGACCGACCTTGGTGCTCACCACCACGTTTTCGCGCAGCTTGTTCGCCCTAAGGGCATGGCCAAGATAATGCTCCGACTTGCCAAAGCCATACATCGGCGCGCAATCGAAGTAGCGGATTCCGGCCGCGTAGCCAGCGAGGATTGTCGCTTCGAATTCGTCATAGGAGACATCCGCGTTGAAGCCAGAGAGCGGCACAGTGCCTAGCCCCAGCGAAGTCACCTGCACTTTGCTTTTTCCGAGCGGTCTAGTTTCGAGTTCGGTCATGTGGTCATCCTTAGATGTCGATGGGGGCGTCGCGAGGATCTGACCTCAGCCATACCGTCATTATTCGGGTAAGGCGCGTGTTCCAGCTGCGTGTCAGGTCGCGCTGGCGTCCTCGCCAACCACGCCAGAAATGCTTGATAAACCTCCAGTCTGACTCCTCAATCAGCAAGGTGTAAGGTATAAGGTCATACCTATTCAAGCAAGTCTTTTTGCGCGACGAGAACCAGAATTTCGAACTGTATGAAAATTTCTACCTACCTTTGACGCGGTGCCGCGGCTCTTCGCAGACGATCATTGATCGCCCATCCAAGGCCAGCCAGCGGGATTGGAGCGAACGCGATTACATCACTTGGCCCAGCCGAAGCGTCGGCCTCACTCATGACGGTGTAGAGGTTGCGGGCAGCCTCATGAAGGTCACCAGAAGAAGATAGCGTGAACTGAGACCCTTCGCTTTCTGGACCGAAACCGACCCAGACCATATTGCCGGCAGGGCGATCGACATTCATCTGAACTGCAGCTTCCGGAGCATAATGGCTCTTTAGCTGGCCTGGAGCCGAGACTTTCTGGGGAGCGCTGTCCTCGTCAATCGGACCGAGCAAAGCTTCCAGCGCCTCCCACGTAACCGACCCGTGGCGTAGAATGGTCGGAGAGCCGACCAAAGACAGAATGGTCGATTCAAGGCCATGATCGCATGTGTCTTCTTCCACGATTCCCGAAATTCGTCCGTCCAACTGCCGGGCAACCTCTGCAAAGCGCGTCGAGGTGACCTTCCCGGAACGATTGGCGGAAGGCGCTGCCACCGGAAATCCGACGGCTCGGATCAGCCGCTGGGCGACGCTTGACGACGGAAATCGGATTGCGACATTTTTCATGCCCGCGGTAACTGCGGTTGCGAGCCCCGCGTCTTCCCGCTTTGGCAGAAGCAATGTCAGAGGTCCCGGCCAAAAGCTGGCAGCAGCCAACTCTGCCTCCGGATTGAAATGTGCCATCCTGCGCGCCATTTCCAAGTCCGAAACGTGGATAATTAGCGGGTTATGCCGCGGGCGTCCCTTGGCTTCATAGATGCGCTCGATCCCGGCGGGGCTGCTGGCGTCCGCGCCGAGCCCGTACACCGTCTCCGTCGGAAAAGCGACAACTTCGCCATTTCGCATTAGCCAGGCGGCAGCTTCAATCCCGCTGTCGCTGACGTCAAAACGACGGGTGGCGGTCATCTTTTTTCCTCGCGCTGGTTCCGGAACGGAGCAGAGATCGATACGGCCAAAGCCATTGGTTCAGGGGCCCGGTTCCGCGTACCTGCTGACAGTCTCAACGTCCTCCCCGCCGAGCCAACCTCAGTTCAAGCCGACTACGCTGTGCGGCACGTATGGCTCCTCGAGTTCGCGGACCTCGTCGTCGCTTAGCTTGACGGCCAACGAAGCGACGGCATCCTTCAGATGCTGAAGCTTCGTGGCGCCGATTATAGGAGCCGTCACGCCCGCCTTTGTGTTAAGCCACGCCATCGCAACGAGGGATCGTGAGACGTTCTTGTCGTCTGCAATCTTTGCGACGACGTCTACGACGCGGCGATCCGCCTCGTCCGCGTGACCGTAGAACCGAGCGGTGACATTGTCGGTCTCGGACCTCAAACTGCTTTCCTCCCAAGGCCGGCTGAGGCGCCCGCGAGCCAGCGGACTGAACGCCATGATCCCCACACCTTCAGCTTTGCAGAGCCGCAACATCTCCCGCTCTTCCTCGCGATAAAGGAGGTTCATCTGAGCTTGCATCGAGATGAAACGCGACCATCCGGCAGCGTCCGACTTGTAGAGCGCGCGCGCGAATTGCCATGCGTAACAATTGCTCGCACCGATGTAGCGAACCTTGCCGCTTCGAACGAGATCGGTCAGCGCTTCCAGCGTCTCTTCGATCGGGGTCGAATTGTCCCAGAAATGAATTTGGTAGAGGTCGATGTAGTCGGTCCCCAGCCGCTTGAGGCTGGCCTCAGCCTCCGCCATGATTGCCTTGCGGGAAAGTCCGACCGCATTCGCTCCACTGCGCATCTTGCCGTAGACCTTGGTGGCAATGACAACCTCATCACGCGGCACCATCTCCCTGAGCAGCTTGCCGACGATCTCCTCGCTTGTGCCGTCTGAGTAGGCATTGGCCGTGTCGAAGCAGTTTATGCCCTGTTCGAGTGCCTCTTTGATAAAGGGCCTGCTGTCGTCTTCGGACAAGGTCCAAGCATGGTTGCCGCGATCGGCGACGCCGAAACTCATGCAACCAAGGACCAGTTGCGAGATTTTCAGACCTGACCGGCCAAGCTGACGATATTCCATCTGTCATCTTCCTTCTGATACGGTTTTCGAGCCGAACTTGGCGAGCGCCTGCGCCAGCTCTGGATAAGATTTGGCATATTCATGGAGATCGATTCCGGCGACCGCGGCATCCCAGGCCGCACGGACCGCTCTCACACCCGCCGAAGGCCCGCCGGGATGGCTGACGACGCCACCGCCACAAAGGTAAAGGTGGTCGACCGTCTGCCCCGTCCTCCGATAGGTCTCGGGTGCCTGTCCACCCCACTGACCAGAACAAACGACCGGTAGCGGACGGTCGGCGTCACTGAAGATCGGTTTCTGGAGATCACGGAACGATTGGACGAAAGAATGGTCCGGTTCCCAGTATTTGGCGGCGATGCCGTTGATCTGGAATTGGTCCACGCCGAGAAGTCGCCAAAGCTGTTGGTAGACTGAGAAATCGAACCCGAGACCAGGATGCCGGGTAAGAAGATCCCAGCCGTTGCGATGGGCGTGCAAGGCCAGAGACGACCGTCGACGCAGAAACAGAAAAGCGCCCATGCCGATCGAATTGATGTTGATGACGGCGGCGTTGCCACCCTCGCGCACGACCAGGTCGTGCTTGCGAAGCATCTCGTCGGGATCGACGTCGGAAATGCCGAAGGCATACATCACCTTCTTGCCGGTACGCTGCTCCTGGTCACGGATGATCGGCATTATGGCTTTCACCCGCGCCTCCAATGAGGAGTACGGTGGCGACATCAGTTTCTCATCGTCCTTGATGAAGTCGACGCCGGACGCGACGAGTTCAGCAACCACTTGCGCCGTCTGGTCCGGGGTCAGGCCGAGCGCGGGCTTGATGATCGTGCCGATGATCGGCCTGTCGTAAACGCCGGTCAGGCGCCGGGAGCCCTCGATCCCGAATTGGGGTCCTGGATAGACTCTTTCGAACTCTGGAGGCAGTTGCAGGCCGACGATCCGAAGTCCGGTGAATCCCTTGATCGACCATACGCCGCCAAGAGCGACCGTCGTCAGAGCAGATAGATCGGTGCCGACCGCTTCCAGCGGATAGGCGATCGTCGCCAGGGCACGATTGAACGCCCTCCCCTCAGAAGGAAGAGACGGCACGCCGACTGCCTCCAGCCTCTCCAACGCCACGATCCTCGCGGCCGCACGAGCCTTCAGCTCTGGCGTCTCACCCGGCAAATCGACAAAGGTCCCCGTAGATTGGTCGCTGGCTATTTTGTCGGCCAGCACCTCAGGATCCCCTGCTGTTTCGATGCGGTAGGTGACCAGGATGTCGGAAGGCCTTGGTTGAGCCAATTCTATCGTCATGGGAGTCACGTGGTTGGCACTGGCGCGGCCGCGGGGATGAGGCCGGATGATTTCAGATCGTCCCAGAAGGCGGCTGGGATCGGGGTTGAGATCGCGGCGACGTTTGCCGCCACATGTTCCGGCGTCAGCGCTCCCTGCACCACCGCAGTCACTGCCGGATGTGCGTAGACAAATTGTGTCGCTGCAGTCGCAAGCGAGACGCCATGGCGCTCGCAGACGGTTTCGAGCGCCTCGACCTTCCGGACGATCGCTTCGGGAGCGGGCTGGCAATCGTAGGTGCGGGTGGTTGTCATCGACTTGCTGCCCTCGGCGAGGATGCCGGAGTTGTAGATGCCAGCCGCAATGATACCGATGCCCCGACGCTGCATTTCTGGATAGAATTGGTCGAGAGCGCCATGGTTGAGCAGGGTGTAGCGTCCGGCGACCATGGAGCAATCGAGATCGAATTCCTCCGCAACCTGCAGGACCGACGCCGTTTCATTGACGCCGAGGCCGATCGCTTTAACCGATCCCGTCCGCCGCAGTTCGTCGCAAGCCTTGTAACCGCTCGATCTCAGCGCCGACAGATGGGTGCTATATGCCTCGCGGTGCCATTCGCCGCTCACGTCGTGGAGGTAGAGGATGTCAACGTGGTCCATGCCCAGCCGCTGCTGGCTATCTTCGAATGCGCGCATGATGCCGTCGTAGGAATAGTCGTATTCATCGACGAACGGCAACGCCTTCACCCAGTCGATCCCGTAGAGGCTCTCCGCGCGCTTGGCGCGGCTTTCAGGCTTGAGAATCCGTCCCGCCTTGGTGCTGACAACAACCTTTCCGACGAGATCATGATTCCTGAGAACATGACCGAGAGAATGCTCGGATTTTCCGAGACCGTAGAGTGGCGCGGTATCGAAATAGCGAACGCCGAGCTCATACGCTTTGAGGACGACCGCTTCGAAGGCCTGGAAGCTCACGTCAACGTTGCAGCCACCGAGGGGCGAGGTCCCCAGTCCCAAGGAGGTGAGCGTTACTTCGGTTTTTCCAAGTGTTCTCTGCAGCATTGCTGATCGTTCCTTATTGCCGTAATGCCTCGGCGGACGGCCCAAAGCCGCCCGCCTCAGCTGATTGATTTACATGTATTTCTCGACGTTGGTGGCATCGAGGATGAGCCACGGAACGACGTAGTCCTTGTCCTTGCCGCCCTTCCATTCCATCAGCGAGCCCCATATTTCGGCCTGCGGCTTGTAGTCGTCGCCCTTGATCGCATGCAGCGCAAGGTCGACGGCACCCTGGCCTTCGGCGCGGGCGTATTTGTAGAGTGACACCGCCAGCTCGCCCTTCTTCACGGCGCGCTTGGCGTCTGGAATGCCATCGATCGACAGGACCGGAACGGTCTTGAGGTCGATTCCAGCGCTCTTCATCGCCTCGATCGCGCCGAGCGCCATCTCGTCGTTCTCAGCAAGAACCCCGTTGATCTGACCCGGATGGGCGAGCAACCAGTTCTCCATCAGAGCCTGGCCCTCGGCTCGGCTCCAGTTGCCTGTCTTGGCCTCGATAAGCTTGAGATTGGGGAACTTGGCGAGGCCGGCGTCGACGCCGGCACGGCGCTCGATCTGAGCGGACTGGCCGATCGGGCCTTCCATCAGGACGACGTTGCCGCCCTTGGGAAGCCGCTTGCCGAGTTCTTCAGCGATAATGCGGCCGCCTTCGGTATCGTTGACGATAATAGAGGCGGTGTAGTTCTTCGACTTCGTCTTGAGCGCCGATACGATCAGCGGAATCTTCGCTTCCGCTGCTTTGTCGATCGGCGGGGCTGACGCCTCGAGATCGAAAGGTGCCATGATGATCGCATTAAACTGCTGGGTGATCGCGGTATCGATCTGGTTTGCCTGGGTGAGCGGGTCATACTTGCCGTCGAAAACGGTAATCTCGACCTGGCCCGACTTAACTGCGGGATGGTTCTTGATTTCGGTCGACCAGGCTTTCATGTATTCGCCGGACTCGCCGAACGACAGCGCTGCTATCCGAATTTTGTCTTCCGCGAACGCTAGCTTGGGTCCGGTCAAGGTCGCCGCTGCGAGTGCCACTCCTATACCTGCCTTGAGCAGGCTCCTCCTGAACATTTGCATTTACTTGCTCTCCTCTGGTTTAAATTTGCCCAAGCGCATCTTTCATGGCCGGGCATTGTCGCCGAGCATGTCGGCGGCAATCCTGAAATTCGCTATTTTCGGATTTGGTCGGCGATAACCGCGACAACGATGATGGTGCCCTTGAGCACCTGCTGGTAGTAGGAAGATACCCCCATCAGGTCCATGCCGTTATTGATGGTGCCAATAATCAGGGCTCCAATGAGAGTACCCAGCAACGAACCGCGCCCGCCTGCGAGGCTGGTGCCGCCGATGACGACGGCGGCGATCGCATCAAGCTCGTAGCCGATGCCGGCTTGCGGCAACGCGGCAGTTGTCCGCGCGGTCAATACAAGCCCAGCCATACCAGCTAGCAGGCCGGAAATAACGTAAGTGGCACCAACGATCATCTTGGTCGAAATACCGCTCGTGCGCGCCGCCTTCTCGTTGCCCCCCACGGCGTAGACGTAGCGACCAAAGGTCGTGTAATTTAGAACGACCCAACCAACGATGAATACGAGAAACAGAATGATAATCGGAACCGGGAGGTACATGACCTGGCCGGAGCCGATCCACTTGTAGGCGTCGGAAAGATTAGGGATCGGGCTTCCTTGGGAGAAGATCAACGTCAACCCGCGCGCCACACTCAGCATTCCAAGCGTCACCACGAACGGCGGAACTTTGATTGCGGCCACGAGGACGCCGTTCACAAGGCCGAGGCCCGCACCGACTGCAAGTCCGGCCAAGATGCCGATGAGTACGAAGTGTTCGTTCGTCTCTGTGACCAGGCTCGCAGCGATCATACCAGCGATGGCCATGACCGAACCAACGGACAGGTCAATGCCCTTTGTTAAGATTACAAAAGTGACACCGATCGCCAGAATGCCGTTGATCGACGACTGTCGGACAAGGTTGAGCCAGTTCGGCCAGCTCATGAAATAAGGGCTGGCAACCGAAAAGAACGCGACGATCAGCAAGAACACCAATACGATGCTGAATTGCCTTATCATCTCGCCGGCACGGAAGCTTCCCGATTTTTCCACAGCGATTGTACTCATTTTGCAAATCTCCCATTGGCGGATTGGGGCTGTCGATCAGCTCGCCAAATCCATGAGCGTCTGTTGTGATGCCTCGGCACCGTCGATTACGTTGACGAGCTGCCCCTGCTTGAAGATCGCGATCCTGTCACTGAGCTGCATGATCTCCGGTGCCTCCGAGGAGACCACCAGGACGCCGTTACCTTTTGCCGCGAAGTCCCGCAGGAACGCGTAGATCTCCTGCTTAGAACCTTCGTCGATGCCGCGCGTCGGTTCGTCGCAAATGAGCAGCTTCGGATTCGTCAGAAGGCATCGAGCCAGCACGACCTTTTGCTGGTTGCCGCCTGACAGAGTTTCGACGGCAACATCCGGCGACGCCGACTTGATCCTCTGTGAGACGATCATGTCTTGGACCGCGCGGCGCTCTTTGTCCCCGCGGATGAAACCGCTGATGGCCATCAAGGCGAGCGAGGAAAGCGTGATGTTATGGGCAATGGATGCCGACAGCACGAGACCGCTGTCCTTGCGGTCCTCGGTCACCATCGCCATGCCACGCTGGATCGCATCCTTCGGACTGCCTGGCTTGACCTTGCCGCCGTCGAAGACAATTTCGCCTCCTGTCGGTGAGTGCAACCCGAATATTGTCTCGAGGAACTCGGTTCGTCCGGACCCAAGCAGTCCGTAGATGCCGACGACTTCGCCCGACGCCACGTCCAATGAGATGTCCCGGAAATGAGACGCTCGCGCCAAGTTCGAGACCGAAAGCAGGATTGGCGCGTCTTCGAGAGGCTTGCCCTTCTCGACTAGCTTGACTTCACGGCCCACGATCTGTGTCACAAGATGACGGCGGTCGATGTCTTTGATGTTTCCGGTCTCGATGAAACGGCCGTCGCGGAACACTGTGTACTCATCCGCGATTTCAAAGATTTCGGTGAGTTTGTGAGACACGTAGATAATTGCGGAACCGCGCGCGGTGATTTTGCGGAGCGCGTTGAACAAGACATGCACTTCGTGTTCACCGATAGCCGACGTCGGCTCGTCCATGATGACGATATGCGCCCTATAGCTGAGAGCCTTCGCAATTTCGACGAGCTGAATCTGGGCGAGGCTCAATTCTCCCATCTTCTTGGTAGCGTCAACTTCGAAACCGAGCTCATCGAGGAATGCCTGGGCGTCCCTGCGCATCTGGCTGAAATCGACGAGCACGCCAAGCCGCTTCGGCTCGCGTCCAAGGTAAAGGTTCTCGGCGACGGTCATCTCGGGGACCGGAGAAAGCTCTTGAGTGATAATCGCAATGCCGTGACGCAGAGCGTCAGCGGCGCTTTTGAAGTCGACCTGCTCACCATCGATCTCAACAATCCCCGCATCGCGGCGGAGCAATCCCATCGTGATGTTGAGGAAAGTCGACTTGCCGGCGCCATTGCCGCCGCACAAGGCATGGACGGTGCCAGCCTTTAGAGTCAGTCGCCCATCAACGAGTGCCGGAACGCCGTTAAACGACTTTTCGACGCCCTCGGCCCGCAGAAGCACACGTGCTGACGACGACTGCGCGGTTGCCTGAACTGTTATCTTCTCAGTTGCGTTGACCATGATATGACGTCATACCTCATAAAATCCAAATCTAAGCCGCTTCTGTGCGGGTCGTATGCCTTGTTGGTTCTAAGCGCCGTCCAGTCCGAGGATGGCGCGTGCCTCTTGGGGTGTAGCGGGCTCACGCCCGACTTTTTGGGCGATCTCAACAGCGCGCGATATGACTTCCGCGTTCGTGGGTGTGCCGAACTCACGATAGGGATAGTCGCCTATTCCAATAGCCATGTGGCCACCCAGACGGCAGATCGCAGGAGCAATGTTCAACAGATTGCCCCCAAGGCAATTGACCGTCCATTCGATCGGCCGGTCGTCAGGCAGAAATGCAAGATGCGCCATGAGACCCGCCTCGGTCGGCGGGTGTCCGGTAATATATCGCCCTCCCGTCAGGTGGAGGAGAAAGTAGGCAGGACCCTTCACGAGACCCGCGTCCATCAGAGCAATCGCGCGGCGCGTGAACCCAACAGACCAGGAAACCAGCTTCGGCTTTACGCCCTTTTCAGCCAAGGTACGCGCGTAGTGCGCGAGACTTTCGGTCGTGTTGAGATACAAACGCTCGGGATTTTCGAACGTGCGCGTCTCGGCATCCCAAAGCTCGAGATTGGCCGAACCGGTATCGATCGGAGCAATGTCTGGCTTCGTCGCCGGGTCCAATGCCAGGTTTGCGACCGTGTCGATACGCTTCTTGGCGTCGGCATCATTCGAGATAAAGCCGAGAGTGGGTAGGATCAGCAAATCGGTCGCCCGCCTGACTTTGCGGATGATTTCGGCGTTTGCCTCAACGGTGTTTGTCGCACCGCCGTCGGGTGTCCTGGCATGATAGTGCAGGATCGCCGCTCCCGCATTGCGGGCTGCAACGGCGGCTTCGACGATCTCGTCGGCGGTATAGGGGATATTTGCGTTTAAGGTCCGCGGGGCGTACTCGTTGACCCTGGCTTCGAGGATGATTTTCTTTTGCATCTTCCGCTCCTTACGCCGCCAGATAACCCGAAGTGCCCACCTTGGCCCGCAGGAAGAAGTCATCGGCACCAATCTGCCCGCCCTTCAGCATGACTTCGAGGCCATCGACGTCGGCGTCGCCCGGTGCATCCAAGCGGCAGACATGGCAATTTTGAACCTCGTCAAAAACGTCGATCTCCAGCGCTTCGGCGCCGATTGTCCGCACCGCATAGCTCGAGCTGTCGCCGCCTGAAAACACGATACGCGGCAAGGAAACCGCGCGGCGCACGGCACGGGCAACGTCGCAGTAGATGGCTCCCAAACGTTCCGCGGGAACATCGCCGCCGGCCACACGGCCGGTTTCGCCGCGAGCCGTGTAGATGATTGTAGGGCGGCCACGATCAAGGCCATCGATCGCCTTGAGAGCAGCATCCCGCGCAAGTGCCTCAGCATCCCCACCGGACTGGATTCTGGAGACATCCAGGTGGACAAGGTTCCACCCGGAAGCTTCAGCCACAGCGATCTGGCGCCCGGTTTGCAGGGCGCAGCTGCCTGATAATACAAGTAGATTTTCGACTCCGGCAATCTCCGTCTTGACAGGCTCCGCCGACGATAGCAGGCCCGAGCGGGCCCAAAGAGCGCCGAGTTGTTGCGCTAGGCCTTGAGCTGCAAGCGCGAACATCGGACGTGTCGGATACCGCGCCCAGAGCAGATCGGCGACAGCCGCAAGATCCGCGTTTTCGAGCCCATCGAAAATGACCCCTGCCCCCTCTTCAAAACCACTGACCACGCGCTTGTCCATTTCTGCGCGGTTCCGGACCATGGGAAGCGTAACGTTGATGAATTCCTTGGCTGTCTGCCCAGCCAAATGCATGCGCAGATCCGATTCGTGCATGGGCGTTCTGGGGTGGCGCGACATGCTTGGGTGACGGTCCAGCCGCTCTATTCTGTCGGCAAAGCGCGCGAAATGGTTTCCGAAGCAGGTGTAGCGCCCGAAGTCCGGAGTCGCGGCGAGGACTGGAACGTCCCTCTTACCGAAGTGAGCCGCAGCGCGCGCCAGGACAGCACCATAGCTTCCAACGGTGGGCGACGAGTCGAATGTCGAGCAGATCTTGTATTGAATGAGCGGACAGTCGAGCGTGCGCATGATCGAAAACGCGCTGTCGAGCTCCTCGTTGAGTTCGGCTCCAGACAATGCCCGTGCGGTGCCGGCGAAGCCAAGCACGTCATAAGACCGAGAGTCTGTCGCCGCCGCCTGTGCTGAGGGGCGTGAGAGATAGAGTTTTCCCTTTACCCCACTGCGATGGAACTGCGCCAGGTTTTCGGAAGAACCCGTGAAGTCGTCGCCGTAAAACACGGCCTTGAGCTTGCCAGCTGATGTCATCGGATCCTCCCACTATCCCGGCCGAGGATATCTTCCTCCATACATCAGCCGGGCTTCACTCTTGACAAGACTCATATAAGCCGTTCATAACTCTGTCAAGGTAATACCTTATACCTTATACCTCATATCGAGAAAATTGGAGGACGACGAGATGAGACTTTCTGGACGCACTGCCGTGGTGACGGGCGCTGGCCGGGGCATCGGACTGGCGATTGCTGAAGCCTATGTTCGCGAAGGCGCGAATGTCGTTATCGTCGACCGCGATCTGGAAGTGGCGAACGAAGCCGCTGAGCGGCTTGGGGAGCGGGCTTTGGCCGTCCGCGCCGATATCTCCGTCAACGAAGACGTTGAGACGATCGTTAAGGAAACGATTGGCCGGTTTGGCACGGTCGACATACTCGTTAACAACGCGGGCGTGGGCGCAACCACTCTGTTTCTCGAAAGCTCGAGGGAGGAATTCGAGCGCGTCGTCCGGATCAACCTGACTGGAACATTCCTCGTGGCGCAAGCTTTCGCTCGGATCATGGCCGCCAAGGGTTATGGGAGAATCATCAATATCGCTTCGCTGTCCGGTCAGAAGGGCGGTGTCGGGCGTTCGGCTTATGGTGCCTCAAAAGCGGGCGTCGAACTCCTCACGAAGGTGATGGCGGTCGAACTCGCTGAATCGGGAATCAATGTGAATAACATCGCACCGGGTCCGATATTGACCGAGGTCTCGAAAGTGATGCACACGGTCGAAACGCGTGACGCCTATCATCGGCTCGTTCCTCAACGCCGTTATGGCGAACCATCGGAAATCGCTGACGCCGCGGTGTTCCTTGCGAGCGACGATGCTGCCTATATCACGGGGCACACCCTGAACGTCGACGGCGGCTTCCTGGCCGCTGGCCTCATGTTTCCATTCGATCCGAAAGCCTCAAAGCGGCTGGGACAGATCAGCGAATAACCTGGAGAAGTGGCCAGTTCGACGTTCAGCATTTGTCGCAAGCGGCAAAACGCGGTATGACCTCGTACCTTCTCAATTTCTGATTGGAGCGTAACCAGGAATGCTGTCTGTTGACCCAAAGAAAATCCCAAGCCGACTGGACATAGCGCTCGACTACATTACGGGCGAAATTGCCAAAGGCAACTTTGGGCCCGGTGACAAACTTCCCAATGAAAAGGAGCTGGCCCAGCTTCTCGGTATCAGTCGCACTCCAATCAGAGAGGCGATCAAAACGCTCGCGGTGTCGGGTCTTGTCGAGACACGTCATGGCTTTGGAAATTACATCCGTAAGGACGAAGGCCTTCCGGCGATGCCACTCGCGATGTTTCAGCTCTATCTTCAGAGCTCGACGCCTGAGATGCTGATGGAGCTGCGATACGTTTTCGACCGCAACTGTTCAGAACTCGCGTCCCTGCGGCGCACGGACGAAGACCTCGCCGCAATGAGAGAGTGCATCGACAGACTGAAAAGGCTTTCGGAGGATTCGAACTCCGCGATCGAAGATCTCCTCAAGGCCGACCTCGATTTCCACCGAGCAATATACAAAGCTGCCGGAAACCCGTTGATCGTCGTGATCGCCGACTTCGTGCTGACGATGGTCGCTCCTTGGGTGCAAAAATCGCTAGAGGTCAGTGGCAAATGGCGCGCAGTCGATCTGCACGAACGCATGTTTGAAATGATCCGAGACAGAAAGACCGGTGACCTCAGCCGCGAGAGCGTCGAGGAAAACATGGAACACTTCCGCACATCATTGTTGAAATGACAGCCAGGACATCACGTCAAGGCAAGGCGAATCTCGCATTTCGCGCAGGTCGCACTGCGATCATAACATGCGCTGCACCTGAAGGCGGACGCCAAACCCCGGATACCGCAAGCCGTCCAGTCTGATCGCCGGGTTCGGGAAATCGCCACAGAACGTTAATGCGCCAGGCTGATTGCGCCTGGCGCGTCGGCCGCGAGCAGATGCTTGCACATCTTTCGAACTAGCGAGCGTGGTATTTAGTATCGACCTCGTCGATCGCGGCAACATTGCTCGCCGAGCGACCGTTCTCGTCGAACGTCTGGGCGAGGAAGGAGTCGACGATAGTCTTCGCAAGTTCCGATCCAATGACGCGGGCCCCCATGGTGATGATCTGGGCGTTGTTCGATAACGCCGCCCGCTCGGCGGAGTAGGTATCGTGTGTGAGGGCTGCCCTTACGCCCGGCACCTTGTTCGCCGAAATGCAGACGCCGATCCCGGTGCCGCACAACAGGATGGCCTTGTCGTAGGTGCCGTCGAGCACGCCGTTGGCGACCCTGTCGGAGAGGTTCGCATAGAAATCGTCGAGACCGGCGTCCGTTCGGGAGACTTCGAATACCTCGAAACGGTCCTTGAGATAATCGGCGATGACCTTGGCGAGGCCTTCGCCCGCGCTGTCGCCTGCTACTGCAACTTTCATCTTCATCACTCCTCAGATTTTGGCCGCGCACTTTGTCAGGATGTCGAGGTAGCCCTCGATCTTCCAGGCCGAGCGGCCGATGAACAGCCCATCGACATGAGGGCAGGATATGAGCTCTTCGCAGTTGCCCGCGTTGACCGAACCGCCGTAGAGGCAGGGAATGCGCCGGCCGAGCACGGCTTCCGCGAACGCTATGATCTCGGCCTGGCGGGCGTCGGCGTAGTCCGCTGTCGCGGGGATCCCATTGACGCCAATGGCCCAAACAGGCTCGTAGGCAAGCAGTATCGGTTTGTCCTTCTGGTCGGTGGAAAGGCTTCCCAACGCGCCGCGAACCTGGCGCTCGAGAACGTCGTGGGCTCGCCCGGCCTCGCGTTCGGGAAGTGTCTCCCCTATGCAGATGAGCGGGATCAAGCCGTGGCGAACCGCCGCCTCGACTTTCAGCCCTACCGTCACGTCCGTCTCGCCGAAATGTTCACGCCTCTCGGAGTGACCAAGTTCGACGATGTCGACGTTGCAGTCCTTGAGCATCAGGGGGGAAATCTCGCCCGTCCAGGCGCCCTCATCGTCCCAGTGCATGTTCTGCGCGCCGACCTTCACCGACGTGCCCGCCAACGTGGTCTTCACTTCTCGGACAACAGTGAAAGGAGGGATGACAAAGCGCTGGATGCGCGGATGGGACGTGATGTCTGCGGCCCTGAGACCGTGTGCAAATTGCGCGGCATCGGCAAGCGTCTTATTCATCTTCCAGCTGGTGCCAATCCAGAGGGTTTTCTTCTCGGTCATGTCTCACTTCACCACGTTTGCGTTCGAATTGCTGTGGCCGACCTAGAGCGAGCCGGCTCGATACCGCTTCGCCATTTCCGCGAGCGGCACAACGTTAATGGAGCTTGCGCGCCCTGCCGTTCCGAAAGCTTCGAATCTTTCGCGGCACAGCTTTGAAAGCGCCGTCATCGCAGGCTTCAAGTACTTGCGGGGGTCGAATTCTGTCGGATCTTCGGCCAGCACTCGGCGCACCTGCCCCGTCATTGCCATGCGGCAATCCGTGTCGATGTTGACCTTTCGTACGCCATGCCGAATGCCGCGCAAGATTTCCTCCAACGGCACGCCCCAGGTCGGCTTCATCCGCCCGCCGAAGCGATTGAAGATCTCCTGCAACTCCTCCGGCACGCTTGACGAACCGTGCATGACGAGATGGGTATTCGGAAGTTTCCGGTGGATCGCCTCGATAACATCCATTGCCAGCACGTTACCGTCCGGCCGGCGTGAGAACTTGTAGGCGCCATGGCTGGTGCCCATCGCGACGGCAAGCGCATCCACCTTGGTCTCCGCGACAAACTTCGCGGCCTCCTCCGGATCGGTCAGAAGCTGATGCGGATCGAGCTTGCCTTCGACACCGTGACCGTCTTCCGCCTCGCCCGTACCGGTCTCAAGCGAGCCCAGAACGCCAAGCTCTCCTTCCACCGAAACCCCTGCCCAATGGGCCGTGTCGCTCACGCTTCTCGTGACCTTGACGTTGTAGTCCCAGTCCGCCGTGGTTTTCCCGTCAGCAAGGATCGATCCGTCCATCATGACGGACGTAAAGCCGTGCTGGATCGCAGTGACGCAGGTGCTCGGTTCGTTTCCGTGGTCAAGATGGACGCAAACGGGGATATTGGGATAGATCTCCGTCACCGCATCCATCATGTGCTTGAGCATGATGTCGTTGACATAGGCTCGGGCCCCACGGCTCGCCTGGAGGATGACAGGCGAATCCGTTTCATCGGCCGCTTCCATGATGGCAAGTGCCTGTTCCATGTTGTTGATGTTGAACGCCGGAACGCCGTATCCGTGTTCGGCGGCGTCGTCCAACAATTGGCGGAGAGTGATCCTGGCCATGTAATCTCACTCGCTGGATGGGTTGGAATTGAGATAGCTCGCGATCAGGTCGACCTCGGCCGCCGAACCGAAGACGAGCGGCGTGCGGCAATGGTGCGAGGTCGGGACCTTGTCCAGGATCGCCGAAGCGCCGTCCGTCGCCCGTGCCCCCGCCTGCTCCATCAGGAACGCAATCGGGTTTGCCTCGTACACCAGGCGAAGGCGCCCATTTTCAAAGCCCGGTCGCTTGTCGCCGGCGTAGAAGAACACACCGCCCCTGAGCAGAATCCGGTGGAGCTCTCCGACTGCCGATCCGAGCCAGCGCATGTTGAAATCGCGGCCGCGCGTTCCCTCCTTGCCGTCCAGACAATCCTGAAGGTACCGGCTCATAGCAGGGTGAAGGTGACGGTGGTTGGAAGCGTTATATGCAAGCTCGGACGTGTCGCGAGGTATCTGTACCTGCCTTTTGACGATCAGGAACTCGCCGGTTTGGGGATGCATCGTCGCAAGCAGCACGCCATCTCCGACCGAGAAGCCCAGATCCACGGTGTTGCCGAATGAGACATAACCGGCCGCGGCCTGTCGATTTCCAGGGGCTAAAAAGGGATCATCAGCTTCGCTGAAAGGCATGATCGAGAAGATCGTGCCGACGGCGGTGCCCAGCCCGACATTGCCTGAACCGTCGATCGGATCGATTGCGACCGCAAAACGCTGGCCATTGAGCATAACTGGCGCGTCGGCCTCCTCGGACAGGACCCTGGCAGCGCCTGCGCGTGCGAGTGTTTCGATGAACAACTCGTGCGACGCGATGTCGATTGCCTTTTGCGCATCACCGTCGGCATTTGATCCGACAAGGCGGGCCGGATCGCCCTCCAGGGAACCCGCTGCGATGCGTGCGGATAAAAGACAGGCGGCATCCAACACACCGTTGATTAGAGCCGCCACCCCCTGACGGGACAAATCCTCACCAGCCCAGGTCGAGAGGTACTCATCGACAGAACCATACTGGACGCGCGCTTCGTCATTTCCGAGTGTCGCCGGCGCGCTCATTGCTTGCCCCTTATCCTTGCTAGGGCGCGCGTGACGATTGCGTTACGCGTGATCCCGAATTGCTCGTACAGCGTCTCGGCCGGCGCTGACGCCCCGAAGCCGGACATTCCGATTACGTCGTCTTCGCTGTCGACATACCTGGTCCAGCCGAACTTCGAGAGCGCTTCCACGGCAATGCGTGGAGCCCTCCCGAGGACCGAGCTGCGGTAGTCCTTGGGCTGCTGTTCGAAGAGATCCCAGCTCGGCATCGAGACGACCGCGGCCGGAAAGTTTTCCGCCTCAAGCTCTTCAGCCGCCTGGATCGCAAGCGCGACCTCCGTTCCGGTGGCGATGATTGTGATGGCACGTTCGCTGCTGGCTTCCCGCAGCAGATAGGCTCCCCGTGCGCAGCGATTGATGCCGTCATGCTCGGTGCGCAGTTGTGGGACATTCTGCCGCGAGAGCGCCAGAACCGACGGCGTGTTCTTGCTGGTTATTACAAGATCCCAGCATTCCAGCGTCTCGATGGTGTCCGCGGGCCGGAATACATGCAAGTTCGGCATTGCCCTGAGGCTGGCAAGATGCTCGACGGGTTGGTGGGTTGGACCGTCTTCGCCGAGACCGATCGAGTCATGCGTCATCACGAAGATAGAGCGGACGCCCATCAGAGCCGCCACACGAATGGCATTGCGGCAATAATCCGAGAAGACGAGGAACGTGCCACCATACGGTATGACGCCGCCGTGAGCCGCCATACCGTTCATCGCTGCGGCCATGGCAAACTCTCTGACGCCATAGCTGACATACCGCCCGCTTGCAGCGGCGGTGAAGTCGCTGTCGACGGACGGAACCCGGGTCAAGTTTGAGTGGGTGAGGTCAGCGGAACCGCCGATCATTTCCGGAAGCAGCTCCGTCAGCGCTTCCAGTGCGATCTGGCTTGCCTTACGCGTTGCCACTGATTGCGGCTTGTCGAGCAGCTTTGCCTTGGCGGCGTTCACCGCTTCTTCGTATCGCGCCGGCAATGAGCCGGCGGTGCGGCGTTGAAACTCACTTCTGACATCTGTTTCCGCTGTCTCGAGCCGCGCTTGCCAGTCCTTGCGCGCCTTGGCGCCCTTCGCGCCGACTTCGCGCCAAGTTTTGAGGATCGGAGCAGGAATCTCGAAAGCGTCCGCCGTCCAGCCATAGGCTGCCTTTGTCGCGGCGGCTTCGCTGGCGCCGAGCGGTGCACCATGTACGGAGCTTGTTCCTGCCCTTGACGGAGAGCCGTATCCAATGATGGTTTTCAGGGCTATGAGGGATGGTCTGGATGCTTCCGCCTTCGCTTGCGAGATCGCCGCGTCGATCGCATCCGGATCATGACCGTCAACGCGCTGCGTGTGCCATCCGTACGCGTCGAACCTCGCGAGCACATCTTCCGAAAACGCGATTGCAGTCGAGCCGTCGATGGTGATGGAGTTGTCGTCGTAGAGGACGATCAACTTGCCGAGCTGAAGATGGCCGGCCAGCGAAGCAGCTTCCTGACCAACACCTTCCATGAGACACCCATCTCCACAGAAGACGTAGGTCCGGTGATCGACAAGTGCTGTGCCAAATTCCGTTGATAGGCGTCGCTCCGCGATAGCCATTCCGACAGCAGACGCGATCCCCTGTCCCAGCGGCCCGGTGGTCGTCTCGACGCCAGCGGTATGCCCGTATTCGGGATGACCTGGCGTTTTGGAGCCCCATTGGCGGAAGTTGCGAACCTCCTCAATCGTCATGTCTTCGTACCCGGTGAGGTGCAGAAGGCTGTAGAGCAGCATCGAGCCATGGCCGTTCGACAGGACGAAACGATCGCGGTCCGGCCAGCCAGGTTCGCTCGAATCGAACTTGAGGTGCCGGCCGAACAGCACCGCCGCCGCATCAGCCATGCCCATGGGCATTCCGGGGTGCCCGGACTTTGCGGCCTCAACCGCGTCGATTGACAGGACTCGGATAGCGCTCGCGAGATCGCGGATGGAAACTGCTGCTGTCAATTCTTCCTCCCTCATAAACCGCGACCATTGTGGCGCACCTTTTTGGATATCACAATAAATAAATCACAAAATCACGCACTCGTCGTGATAAACGCAACAATATCACATTTTCTTGTCGAAAATGCGCTATGTATGCGTCATACCTCATACCTCATACCTTATACCTCCGTGTATGCGCAATATCTTTTATGGACCGCCACGTCGAACGCTAGCCGCTCAGGCCAGATCGCATTTATGGGGCGATCTGCTTCGATCCGTTTGGTGGCGAACGGACCACATGATCACCGTAATCGCTACCGCCTTGGGCATTCGAGGATGATTGAAACCATCCCAAATCCGGGATGGCCGAGTCGGTTCGCAATGCTTCTGGACATTTCTTCAGTTGACACATCCTATAAATGCATTACCGTATACGTTATTGAATTTGAGGAACTCAATAGGCCTTAATGGGAGGAACCAAGATGCCTTTGACGATGCGCAAGTCCCTACAGATGATCGCCCTTGCCGCCGCCCTCGGCGGTAGCGCAGCCTATGCGCCAAGCGCTTTCGCGGTCGATATCGATAAACAGATCAAGGATATTGAAAGTCACCCGGCAAGCGGGCCCAACGGCGAGAAAGCGACCCTCGCGAGCGACCTGAAGCTATCTGCCGAAGAGATCGAAAAGATCAAGACGAAGCACGCCAAAGCGGCGATTGTGATGCACTACACGGCGTCTGACTGGGCCAAGGCCCAGATGGCCGGGCAAAAGAAGGCTCTGGAAGAGCTCGGCGTCGAAATCGTTGCGACGACTGATGCTGGATATCGCGCGGAGCAGCAAGTTTCAGACATCGAAAGCGTCATGGCGCTCAAACCTGACGTTATGATCACCGTTCCCGCCGAACAGTCAGCCACCGCCGCAGCATACAAGAAAGCTGCTGCCGCTGGCATCAAGATCATCTTCCTCGACCAGACCGGCGCCGGGATGAAGGCTGGCAAAGACTATGTGAGCCTCGTCTCTTCCGACAACCGTGGCATGGGAAAGGTCGCGGCACTGCTCATGGCCAAGGCGCTCGACGGCAAGGGCGAAATCGGTCTCATCCCGCATGCGTCCGACCTTTTTGCTACGAAAGAACGAGTTGTCGGCTTCAAGGAAGCGATCAAGGATTATCCCGATATCAAGGTCGTCCAGGAGACCGGTGTCGGAGGCCCCGATTTCTCAAGCGAATCCGAGCGCGTCGCCTCCGCAATGCTGACGGCGCACCCGAACCTCAATGGCATCTGGGCTGTGTGGGACGTTCCAACGGAAGGCGTTCTGTCAGCGGCGCGCGCAGCGGGCGCGTCCAAGAACCTCGTCATCACCACTTGCGACCTTGGCGTCAACATCTCGATCGACATGGCTAAGAAGGGTTACGTCAAGGGAACGGGCTCCCAGCGTCCGTACGGCGCCGGCTATGCCGAGGGCATCCTTGCGGGATACGCCCTTCTCGGAAAGGACGCACCTCCCTACGTCGTGCTCCCGGCCCTTGCCGTAACCCGCGATAACCTGATCGAGGCGTGGCCGCAGTCGAACGGCGACCAGGCTCCGAAGATTCTCACCGACGCAATGAACTGACGGTGCGCGGGAGCGGCTCCGCCCGCTCCCCGTCCCAAAGCGGCGGACAACGACCATGAACACTCAAGCAGTCACCGAAACCCTCGCCGCCGTCAGGATGAGCGACGTGAGGAAATCGTTTGGCGGCGTGCACGCACTGCGCGGTGTCAGCCTGACGATCCAACCCGGGACAATCCATGCGCTGGTCGGCGAAAATGGTGCCGGCAAGTCTACCCTGTTGAAGATCCTGCAGGGTGTGGTCACACCCACGGAGGGATCCATCGAGGTTTTTGGCGAGTACATGTCGTCAAGCTCTCCGGAGAATTCCCGTAGGCTCGGCATCGAGATGATCTTCCAGGACCTCAGCCTGATCCCCACCCTCTCGGTCGCCCAGAACATTTTCCTGAACCGGGAGCCCCGCCGCCTGTCGATCTTGGTCGACGAGCGCAGGGAAATCGCACAGGCAGCCGAGATCATCGGCCAGCTCAACCTCAGGGTTGATCCGAGGACACCTGTTTTTGAACTCAGCCCCGGCCAGGCCCAGCTGACCGAAATCGCCAAGGCCATCCACCAGGACGCCAGGATCCTTATCCTCGACGAACCAACCTCGTCGCTGAGCGCACAGGAAGCCGATACTCTGTTCGGCATGTTGAATAAGCTCACTGCGGCGGGAACAGCCGTGATCTACGTTTCGCATCGCATGACCGAGATCATGACCATCGCCGACGAGATTACAATACTGCGCGACGGTCAGAACGTGACCTCCGGGAAGACATCCGAATTCACGCTCGACTCGATCGTGCAGCACATGGTCGGCAAGCGTGTCACCGGCTTCCAATACCAGGCGCGCCCTATTGATCGCAGCGGCAAACCCGCGCTGAGCGTACGTGGCCTTTCGGGCCCCTCGGGAAAACCCAGCGATGTCAGCTTCGACCTCCACAAGGGCGAGATTGTGGGAATAGCAGGCCTCATGGGCGCGGGCCGGAGCGAGCTTGCCCGCCTCCTTTTCGGCGTCGATAAGAAAACTGCGGGAACCGTACAACTCGGAGGCACTGCCGTTGAGTTCAAGTCGCCTTCGGATGCCATTAAGGCGGGCATCGTGCTTGTTCCGGAGAGCCGCCACGAGGAAGGTCTGGTTGTCGAGCACAGCGTCGGCGATAATCTTGGACTGCCGCAGATCGGTCAGCTCGTCCGCGGTCCCTTCATCGACCGTCGACGCGAGGGAACGCTGACCTCCGATCTCATCAAGCAATTGCGGATCAAGACGCCGTCCGCTGACAACAAGGTCAGGAACCTTTCCGGCGGCAACCAGCAGAAGATCGTTATCGCCAAATGGCTGGCGGTTGATCCCTCGGTTGTCATTCTCGACGAACCGACAGCAGGCGTCGACATCGGTTCAAAGGCCGAGATCGTAGAACTCATTCGGACCGTCGCCTCCTCCGGGAAGTCCGTCATCGTCATCTCGTCGGAACCTGCCGAGCTTCTGGCAACGAGCGACCGCATCCTTGTCATGAACAACGGACGACTCGCGCGCGAAATCGAGCGCGACGAAATCGAGAGCTGGGCCACGATTGCCGGCGACGAAACTCAATCTCCGCTGATCCGCACCGAACTCGGTCTGCAGGTCGCGATTCAGAAGGCAACCCAAAATGTCCACTGAAGCCAAGACATTGAACACAGAGGCGGATGCAACCCACATGCGGCCGTGGCACAGCAACTGGCGCGACTACGTCGTCTACATCGGCTTCGTCGTCATCTTCATCGTCTTCGCCATCCTGCTGCAGGATCGCGGATTCCTATCTTCAAACAACCTGCTCAATATCCTGCGGCAGACTGCGATCGTCGCCATCGTTTCCATGGCAATGTCGTTCGTTCTCTCGGCGGGCGAGATCGACCTCTCCGTCGGAGCCATTGCCGGACTGTCGTCCGTGGTCGCTGGCCTGGTGCTGAGCCAGTATGGTCTGTTCCCCGGCATTCTCGCGGGCTTGGCCCTCGGGCTGCTGGTAGGCGCCATAAACGGCGGCCTAACTGCCTATCTCAACATCCCGTCGTTCTTGGTGACGCTCGGCATGATGGGGATCGCGCGAGGGGTCGGAATGTGGGTGAGCGGCACCTCGCCTGTTCCGATCATCAACGACACGTTCATTTTCGTCTTTGGTTCGGGCAACATCGGCCCTGTTCCTGTCCTCGTTATCTGGGTCGCCGTTCTGGGCATCATCGCCCATATCGCGCTCCGCAAGACACCGTTCGGCCGCAAGGTAATGTCGGCAGGCGGAAACTCGATCGCGGCTCGCTACAGCGGCGTCGATGTCCGGAAAATCAAGTTCCAGGTGCTGCTACTGACGGGGATGGCCGCTGCAATCGCGGGCATGCTCTATGCTGGACGCCTGCAGTCTGGACGCTTCCAGCTTGGCGAAGGCGACGAGCTGTCTGTCATTGCAGCCGTGGTTCTCGGCGGCACCAGCCTATTCGGCGGACGCGGCACCGTGATCGGTTCCATCGTCGGTGCCCTGCTCATCGGTGTCATCAACAACGGTCTTATCCTTGGCGGCCTCGACTACAGCCAGCAGCTCATCGCACGTGGAATGCTCATCATCCTGGCCGTCGCGGTCGGCCGAAGCCGCTAACGAGGAAGGTTCTACGGAGGTATTACAATATGAGAGTTTTAGTAACAGGCGGCAGCGGCAAATTGGGTAGAGCCACGATCAAGCATCTGATTGAAAGTGGCCACGACGTCATCAACGCGGATACGATCGCTCCGCCAGAAAACCTCTGCCCCTTCGTCAAGGTCGATTTCGAGGATATGCGCGCCACGATCGAGGCGATCAGTGGCTTTGATTGGGACCACAATCGCAACACTGAAGCCGTCGTCCATCTAGCCGCTGTGCCGATGCCGGGACGAGTTGCTCCTGCTGACGTTTTCCGGGTTAACACCATCTCGACGTTCAATGTTTTCGAGTCATGCCGATTGCTCGGCATCAAGAACATCGTGTGGGCGTCGAGCGAGACCCTGCTCGGCATCCCTTACGAGATCAAGCCTGACTATCTGCCGGCGGACGAGAATTACCAGTCGCGCCCGGAAACGTCCTATTCCCTGTCAAAGCATCTCGGCGAGGAGATGGCAAAGCAGTATTGCCGCTGGGACAGCCAGCTCAAGATTGTTTGCCTACGCTTCTCCAACGTTATGGACGAGAGCGAGTATGCCGACTTTCCGGCCTTCGAGAAGGACCCTGGCAGCAGGCGCTTCAACCTTTGGACCTATATCGACGCCCGCGACGGGGCACAGGCGATCCGACGCTCGCTCGAGTGGAGCGGCAAAGGTGCCGAGGTCTTCATCATCGCAAACGACGATGGGGTCATGACCACCTCCAACGAGGAACTCGTCAGGAAGTGGTATCCGGGGGTGCCGTTCAGGAAGCAGATCGGGAAGAACGAAACCTTGCTGTCCATCGACAAAGCAAAGAGCGTTCTCGGATACCAGCCTGAACATAGCTGGCGAAAATATGTAGGCTCCTGAGAAATCAGCCAGCTTGAAGGGAAAGAAAATGCCGACCAGGAAACAGACAGCACCGGTCTCAGAGATCAAAGAGGACGCCTTCGCGAAAACAATGACCGCGACAGCGCACCTTCGGTTGCGGCAGCTCATCCTGGATAACAAGTGGGCACCCGGTTACCAGGCGACCGAACAGGAAGTCGCGTCCCAGTTGGGAATGAGCCGGACGCCCGTGAGGGAGGCGCTCATGCGCCTCCAGCAGGACGGACTTGTCTCGGTTATCCCGAGGCATGGAATGCGGGTTCTGCCGATTTCTATTTCTGACATGAAAGAAATTTATGAAATCCTGACGTCGCTGGAAAGTACAGCCGCAGAACTGGCCGCCAGCCGCCAGCTTTCCGAGGATCAGCTCCGGGGTCTCGAAAAGGCCACGGCCGATATGGACCATGCGCTTTCGCAAGATGACTTGGAGCACTGGGCGCAGGCGGACGCGAGATTTCATGAGCAACTGCTCGAACTTGGCGGCAACCAGATGCTCAAGTCGGTCGTCCTCAATTTCATCGACCGCGCACATCGCGTCAGGATGGTGACGCTGAAGATGCGTCCCAAGCCGGTTAACTCAACCCGCGAACATGCAGAACTCGTGCAAGCGATCCGCGAAGGCGACCGCGAAAAGGCAAGAAACATTCACAAGGCGCACCGGGAACGGGCAGGCAAGGAACTGCTCGACCTCCTCGAGCGCCTCGGCCTCAACCACCTCTAGGACAGGTTTCAAATGTCATCGTTGAACAACACCCTCAAGATCGCGGTCCTTCCCGGCGACGGGATCGGCAGGGAAGTCATGCCTGCCTGCCTGGAATTGATCGACGCCGCCATCGGCCAGGCGGGCGCGCCACCGCTCGTGTTCGAGACGCATCAGGCCGGTGCGCAGTACTACGCGGAAACCGGCGAGGCCCTGCCCGCCGCCGCACTCGAGGCCTGCCGGACATCCGACGCAATCCTCTTCGGCGCGATGGGCTGGCCCGACATCCGCTTCCCGGACGGAACGGAAATCATTCCGCAGCTCGACCTGCGCATGGAGTTCGGCCTATTTGCGGGTGTCCGTCCGATCCGGTGGTTTCCCGGTCTCCCGAAAGTGCTTTCCGATCCTCGCGCCGAAGGAATTGACTTCGTGCTGGTCCGCGAGCAGACAGAAGGCCTGTTTTATGCGCGCGGCCGCGGCGAGGTCCTAAACGACCAGGAGGCCTACGACACGATGCAGATCACGCGGGCCGGCACCGAGCGCGTAACCGAATTCGCTTTCCAGCTCGCCGCCCAGCGCAAACGTCGCGGCAAGCCCGGCACGGTGACCTGCGTCGACAAGGCGAATGTCTTCAGTTCGATGGCTTTCTTCCGGAAGGTCTTCGATGAGATCGCCGCCAAGCACCCCGAGTTGCAGAAGGACTATGCCTATGTCGACGCGCTGGCGCTCAACATGGTGAAGAAGCCGTGGACGCTCGACGTGCTGGTGACCGAGAACATGTTCGGCGACATCCTTTCCGACCTTGCGGCCGGCCTGATCGGCGGCATGGGGATGGCCCCTTCGGCGGACATCGGTGATACCCACGGCCTCTTCCAGCCGGCACACGGGACCGCTCCCGATATCGCGGGCAAGGGCGTTGCCAATCCGGGCGCAATGTTCCTGTCGGGAGCGATGATGCTCGACTGGCTGGCGGTAAAGCACGGCGATCAGCGGCTTGCTGACGCCGCCGGGCTGATCGAGGCGGCGGTCGAATACACCTTGTCGACCAAGACCGCGGTTCCAATGGAGTATGGCGGAAGCGCCAATTGCGCGGAAATGACGCGCAGCGTGATCGGCGCTCTGGGTGCCGTTCGCAAGGAGGTCGCATGAGTCCGGCATCCACAGGCTTCGTCGTGGTCGTAGAGTTCGTCGTTCAAAGTCAGTTCGCCGATAATTTCCATGCGGAGATGATCGAGAATGCCGCGACGTCGCTACGCGACGAACCGAACTGCGAAGTGTTCGATGTCTGCCGCGATCCTGAGCGGCCGGAGCGCACCTACCTCTATGAAGTCTACGGTTCAAGAGCCGATTTCGACTTCCACCTGAAGACGCCGCACTTTCTGAGCTTTGATGCGATGGTTCGAGACTGGGTGGCCGAAAAGCGAGTGGAAACGTTCGAGCGCGTTTCGTCCCACAAGAAGGAGGGCGCTAGATGACTAGCGGCGTCAAGGCCATTGTCTTCGACACGTTCGGCACGGTCGTCGACTGGCGGGCCTCCATCATCCGCGATCTCACCGGCTGGGGCGCGGCGGAGGGCCTGCAGATCGACTGGGCCGGCCTCGTCGACCGCTGGCGAGACCGTTACAATCCCCAGAAGGCGCGGGTGCGCAGCGGCGAGTTGCCGTGGACGAACCTGGACGAACTCCACTTCGATGCCTTGAAGGCAGTGTTCGCAGAGATGGGACTGGCCGAACTCGACCACGACCGGATGATGCACGTCAACAGGGTCTGGCATCGCCTGGACGGCTGGCCCGACGCATCGCGCGGGCTGCACCGGCTGAAGTCGAAGTTTATCATCGGCCCGCTGTCCAACGCCAATGTCGCGATTCTCGTCAACATGGCAAAGCATGCCGACTTGCCCTGGGACAACGTGTTTTCCTGCGAGCTTTTCCAGCACTACAAGCCCGATCCGGAGACCTACCTCGGGGTCTGCAAACTCCTTTATCTGGAGCCCGGGGCCGTCATGATGTGCGCTGCCCACAACTACGACCTTGCCGCCGCGCGCAGCCTTGGCCTTAGAACCGCATTCATCGCAAGACCCACCGAATACGGCGAGGGTCAGACCACCGACCTCACAGCCGAGCAGGGCTGGGATTACGTCGCCGACGATCTCGAAGACCTCGCTCGACAACTCGGATGCTAGAAGAGAGAAAGACAATGCAGACCTACAAGATGTTCATCGACGGCAAGTGGGAAGACGCTGCCAACGGAGACACGTTCGAGACGAAGAACCCTTTCAACGGGCAAGCTTGGGCCGCTATTCCGAAGGGCGGCAAGCAAGACGCCGAACGAGCAGTCGAGGCTGCGCACCGCGCCTTCACGAGCGGTCCGTGGCCGAAGCTCACCGCGAGCGCCCGCGGACATCTTCTTCGGCGTCTTGGCGACCTGATCGCCGAGAATGCGGAGCATCTCGCGACGATCGAGGTTACGGACAACGGCAAGCTCATCAACGAGATGCTGTTTCAGCTCAAGTACATCCCGCAGTGGTACTACTACTTCGGCGGGCTGGCGGACAAGATCGAAGGAGCGGTCATCCCGATCGACAAGGCGGACACCTTCAACTTCACTCGAAACGAGCCGCTCGGCGTCTGCGTCGGGATCACGCCGTGGAACTCCCCTCTGCTGCTGCTCGCCTACAAGCTGGCGCCGGCTCTCGCCGCAGGGAACACCTTCGTGGCAAAGCCCTCGGAGTTCACGTCTGCTTCGACACTTGAGTTCGCAAAGCTTGTCGAACAGGCCGGCTTTCCCGCGGGCGTCTTTAACGTCGTCACAGGTTTCGGCGCGGATGTCGGCGAGACGTTGACCACCCACAAATACGTCGCCAAGATCGCTTTCACGGGAAGCGAAGCCACCGGGCGCAAGATCGGCGAGCTTGCAGCGCGCAACTTCAAGAAGGTTACGCTTGAACTCGGCGGCAAGAGCCCGCACATCGTCTTCGACGATGCGGAGATCGACAATGCTGTGAACGGGGTGATCTCCGGCATTTTCGCTGCCACCGGACAAACATGCATTGCGGGCTCAAGACTGCTCGTACAGCGCAAGATCCACGACCAGTTCCTCGAGAAGATTGTCAACCTCGCAAAAACAGCGAGAATGGGCGATCCGCTATTGACGTCGACGCAGGTTGGCCCCGTGACGACGCCGCCGCAACTCGAGAAGATCCTGGGCTATATCGACATCGCAAAAGGCGAAGGCGCTGAATGCGTTCTCGGTGGGGGGCGGCCGGACAATCCCGAGCTCTCCAGGGGCTGGTTCGTCGAACCTACGATTTTCTCCGGGGTCCGAAACGACATGCGCATCGCGCAGGAGGAGGTCTTTGGCCCGGTGCTAGCGGTCATCCCCTTCGACAGCGATGAGGAAGCCGTGCATATTGCTAATGACACCAATTACGGGCTGGCCGCGGGCTTCTGGACCCAGGACATGCGTCGTATCCTGAAGGTTTCGGCCGCCATCCAGGCTGGCACGGTCTGGGTCAACACTTACCGCGTCATCAGCTACATGTCGCCCCTCGGAGGCTACAAGCACTCCGGCATCGGTCGCGAGAATGGCATCGCCTCGATCCAGAACTACATGCAGACGAAGAGCGTGATGATCTCGACTGCTGAAGACGTCGCCAACCCCTTCATCATGAGGTGATCCATGGTGGTCGCCGGAAAGTTGCTGGTCGGCTGCGTGGCCGACGATTTCACGGGAGCGACCGACGTCGCGAACGTCTTCGCGCGGGCCGGCCTCAAAACGACGGTACTGATCGGCGTTCCTGAAGACGACCGGGACATTGACGCCGACGTGATCGTTGTCGCCCTCAAGACTCGAACGACGCGTCCGCAAATGGCGGTCGAGGAGTCCTTGGTCGCGCTGCGATGGCTGCGTGGCCGTGGCGCGCAGAAGTACTACTTCAAGTATTGCTCGACGTTCGATTCCACGGCCAAGGGCAACATCGGCCCGGTCGCCGATGCGATGCTTGCGGAGCTTGGCCAATCTATAACAATCGCCTGCCCGGCCTTCCCTGCCAACGGCCGGACGGTTTACAAGGGCAACCTGTTCGTCGGCGACGTGCCGCTGGACGAGTCCGGCATGCGCAATCATCCGCTGACGCCGATGATAGACGCGAACCTGCTGCGGGTGCTCGGGCCGCAGTCGCGGGCCGAAATCACCGGATGCTATTACGAGACGGTGAGGCAGGGGGCGTCCGCCATCGCCGTATGGGCCGCCCCCATTCACGGCGATGGCACGCGTATTGTCGTCGTTGACGCCCTGGCTGACGAGGACCTTGTCGAGATTGCCCAGGCGTTCAAGGATCTCGTGCTATTCACCGGGGCGTCGGGCCTGGCCTATGGGCTGGCCCGTGTTCTTCTTGCCGGCGGGAACAGTCGCGACGCTGCCGTTACGACTGACTTGGACGAAGGCTACAGAGCCGTCGTCTCCGGTAGCTGCTCGGTCGCTACCAACGGACAGGTAAAGGCGATGCTCGCCGACCACGAGGGATTTCGCGTCGACCTCTCGAAGCTGGCGGAGGGAGGCGACGTCGTCGGCGAGGCCGTCGAGTGGGCGTCTTCTCGCCTAGGCCGCAAGCCTGTTCTCATCTATGCGACGGCTCTGCCTGACGAGGTGAAGGAAAACCAACGCCAGCTGGGCGTCGCGCAGTCTGGCGAGATGGTCGAGGCCGCCCTCTCCTCAATCGCGCGAAGGCTCGTCGAGAAGGGTGTGAGTGATCTCATCGTCGCCGGCGGCGAGACGTCGGGAGCGGTGGTGAAGTCGCTCGGCGTCGACCAGCTCTCGATCGGCAACGAAATCGCCCCCGGAGTTCCGTGGGTACACGCAAAGAGCCAGGGGCGATCTCTGTCGCTCGCGTTGAAGTCCGGCAACTTCGGCGAACGGGACTTCTTCATGAATGCTTGGGACCGGCTACGATGATGGGCTCCATATCCGAAGAGACGAAGGTCCGCGACGAGATGGTCGAGGTCGGCCGCTCGCTCTTCGACCGCGGGCTAACCGCAGGATCGACCGGCAACATCAGCGTCCGTCTGTCGGACGGTCGCATTCTGATGACGCCCACCAACGCTTCGCTGGGCGTCCTCGATCCAGCGCGGCTCTCCTGCTTTTCGGCGGAAGGCGTGCATGTCGGAGGTGACAAACCCACCAAGGAGGCGTTCCTCCACAAGTGCATGTATTGCGGCAAGGACAATCGCCGAGCCGTCGTCCACCTGCATTCAACCTATTCGGTAGCCGTCAGCTTGCTGAAGCAGGTCAACGAGCGCGACGTTCTGCCGCCCCTGACCGCTTACTATGTAATGCGTGTCGGCTTCCTGCCGCTCGTGCCGTATTTTCCTCCCGGCGACGAAGCGCTGGCGGCGGCGGTGGGAGCCGCCGCCGCGAACCATCATGCGGTGTTGATGGCAAACCATGGACCTGTCGTCGCGGGCAAGTCCCTAAAGGACGCCCAGTACGCGACAGAGGAGTTGGAGGAAACGGCGAAGCTCTTTTTGCTCTTGCAGAACCACGAGATCCGGCCGCTCACCGCCGAGGAGAGGATCACCTTGATCAATCTCTCGAGCTGACAAGGGCGTCTTACGAACCAATAGGAATCCAGCGAGTCTGGGGCGCCGTAACCTGCACCCTCGTTCCTGCCATTGAGCGACCCACGAAAGGAGATATGTCATGAAACTTCTGGTCACTGGAAGCAGCGGACGAATCGGGCGCGCTGCGATTGAACGCCTTCTTGAAGAGGGGCACGAGGTCATCGGCATCGACGAGGTCCCGTCATCCGACATGAAATGCCCGTTCGCCCGCGTCGATATGCGGGATTACGGCCAGGTCCTTGATGCGGTTGCCGATATCGAATCCGGGATTGATGGCATCGTCCATCTTGCTGCGATCGTAGGCGCGAAAGTCGCTGCGAGCACGCACATATTTCACACCAATACCGCCATCAGCTACAATGTCTTTCAAGCGGCAAGGATCGCAGGCATAAAGAACATTGTTTTTGCCAGCAGTGAGACCTTGCTGGGCATCCCGTTTGACGAGCCGCCTGACTACTTCCCGGTCGATGATAAAGTGACTCCGAAACCTGAGAGTAGTTACGCCCTTTCCAAACTTGTGGACGAAGCCGTCGCAGCCGAGTTCTGCCGGTGGGATCCTGCGCTCAAGATGATCGGCCTGCGGTTTTCTTGGGTGAAAGAGCCCCACCAATATGATGAAATGAGAGCTTGCGGAGATAATCCCGACGTTCAGAAATGGAACCTGTGGTCCTATGTCGACAGCCGAGACTGTGCCCAGGCCATTTCGCTTGCGCTGAACGCAAGCCTCAATGGTTTTCATCACTTCGTGATCGCAGCAGATGATACCGTGTTGGCGCGGCCCACACGTGCCCTTATGGCCGCTTATTATCCCAATGTACCAGTCCAAGGACAAATTGGTGAACATGGCAGTCTTGTCTCAAGCCAAATGGCCCGAGAAGTCCTAGGATATCGCCCGAAGTACAGCTGGCGCGACACACCAGCGGGGGTCTCCTAGCTGCTTGAGCTGCTGTGACCCTTCAAAAGAAGGCCGAACGCGGACTAGCAAATTTATCATACCTGGGCGGGCTTCCAAGTTGCTTGCATTCGCTTCATAAAGTTCGCCGGTTTTTGCACTTCTGAAATGGGGAACATAGACGTGATTTCGAAGGGTGCGGAAGAAGAGGCGTCGGCAACGACGTCTCCTTGTGTACGGATCTCTCGTCCAACTGCTTTCAAACAGCGGACGGCAGACTTCAACTCCGAGCTTCACGCTCGACCGTCGATCTATTTCAACGGTCCGGCAATTGTTGAGCAGGTTGCTTTCATGCCCATAGACGGTGTGATCAAGGAGTTCCACGACAGTCTCGAAGCTGACGGCACGATTTCAGTCAGAGTCGAACGGCACACTGAATTCGTGACGGTTACGCGCGTCCGGAAACTAGACAGCGAGCCCGGGGGCTGGCCGGAATCTGACCTCCTTGAAAGTGATTTTGCCAAGCTCGCAGGATTGAGCTCTCCGCTGCTCGTTTGCCGCGTCAGTATCCTTGTCCTCGGGAACCCTCCGGACAAGCTGGGACCGGTGCTGAAAAACTTCGACTTCGGCGATACCGCCGCCTCATCAATCGGCGGCGGGGCGGCGCAGGTTTGCTCCGATTTTCGCGTTCGAGAGGACAATTCAAGCAGAGTTATCCTGTTCAACAAGGACCTGAACGCACATCGCCTGGGGCGCATGGTACGCCGCATCTTCGAGATCGAAACCTATAGATCGATGGCGCTTCTCGGATTGCCGGAGGCGCGTCGTCTCGCCCCGCTTCTCGGCGAATATGACGCGGAACTCGTTCAGCTCACCAATCGTAACTTGAGTACGCCCACACATCAGCATAAGCAATTGCTCGAGGAGATCACCGCTCTCTCATCCCATGTCATCTCGGCCACCGCCGAGACCAGAAACAGGTTCGGCGCAACGGCAGCCTACGCCAAAATCGTTGAGGAGAGGATCGCGCTTTTAAGGGAAACTCATGTCGCCGGCTTCCAACGCTTCGGTACCTTCGTGGAGCGACGGTTCAAGCCAGCGGTGCGTACCTGCGAAGCAACCGCGTTGAGGCTTGAGCACCTATCGAGGGCTGCGATGCACCTCCTCGACCTGCTGCAAACCCGAATTCAGGTCGAGATCGAGTTCCAGAACGCGACACAGATCCAGGCGATGGCTGATCGCGCCGCGACGCAGGTCAAGATCCAGCGCGCGGTCGAAAGCTTTTCGATCATTGCAATCAGCTACTATTTGTTGAGCCTGCTGAAGTTCGTATATGAAACGGCAGACCACGCAGGGTTCCATATCGACCCGGTGATTATGCTCGTTGCTGTTCCGGTAGTTGTGGGAGCTGTTGCTATCACCATCCTCCGCGTTAAGCATGCTTTGAAAGCAGAGAGCTAAGTTCGGGCCCTAGTCGCGGTGGGTATTAGTGAGGCTATGGCAGGCACCAACATTTTCGCGTGAAAGCCATCGTAGTTGATGTTGACCGCCATATCATTCGCCCTGCGGAATTGGCCGTCACGCGGGCGGTAGGCCTACGTAACGGTTTAAATCAAATCCTATCTTGAAGATGCATCAGCGGTTAACACAGATGCCCTGCGTGGACGAACCTCACGCAGCCGTCGCTAGCTTTTTTGTAACGATCGTCTGTGCGTTAGTGAATTCCAAAAGCCCTTGGATCGCATTCTCCACACCAATACCGGACTGCTTGTGCCCTGAGAAAGTAGCGTGCGGCGAGAAGGCATGGATTTCATTGATCCACACCGTTCCGCATTCTAACCTCTCGGCTATCTTGCGAGCAGCGGAGGGGTCGGACGACCAAACTGATCCTCCGAGCCCGTAGATTGTGTCATTGGCACGCATAACCACATCGTCCAGATCCGAGAACTTGAGCAAGGGTAATACGGGCCCAAATGCCTCCTCTACGACGACCCGAGAATCATCGGGGGGATTGTCAACTATTGCAACGGGCACGAAATAACCTTTGCCATCCGGTACATCGCCCCCGAGCAGGAACTTGAGTCCCTTGTCGCGAGCATCGGCAAGAAGATCTTTTACTTTCTCGAACTGCATTTTATTTTGGATCGGGCCGAGATCGACGCCCTGCTCTGATCCGTCTCCAAGCTTCACCGTCTTGGCATACTCAACCAGTTCGTGACTCAACGCGTCATAAATGTCGGCATGAACAAATAGTCTCTTCGCCGCAACGCAAAGCTGTGCGCTATTTTGAAAAGCCGCCCAGAATATTTCCTTGGCAACGACCTTCGGATCGACATCTGGCAAAACGATCGCCGCATCGTTGCCGCCCAGTTCCAAGGTGATGCGTTTCAACGTTCCGGCTGCTCTTTCCATGATACGCTTGCCGGTTTGGGTGGAACCTGTGAAGGAGATTTTGCCAATGTCGGGATGATTGGTCATCAATTGCCCAAGTTCATTTCCGCCGGATACGACGTTGAGAACTCCTGGAGGCAAGACATCACGCATCATCTCACCGATCTTGAGCGTGGCGAGTGGTGTATATGGTGATGGTTTAACGATGATGGTGTTGCCTGCAAGAAGTGCAGGGAGTACCTTCCAAATGGCCAAAAGAATTGGGTAGTTCCACGGTGTGATCGCTCCAACCACACCAATTGGAACGTGCCGCGTTTCGACGGTGCGTTCCGCCGAATCCTCAGCGATGTGAATAGGCAATTCCTGCTTGGCAATCTCGCGGCACCAGATAATTGCGCCGGTTAATTCCCATTCGGCTCCCGAACGAGGCTTGCCTTGTTCGCGGGTTAGAAGGCGCATAAGCTCCTCCTTGTGCTGTTCTAGCCTCTCGCCAATTGCCGCCACAAGCGCCTGGCGTTCGGCTGGCGGCCTCTTGCTCCATGTGGGAAATGCCGCGCGGGCCGCTACGACTGCCGCGTCGAGTTCTTCGCGGCCTGCAGAGGGGACATTGGCGATGATCTCCTCGGTCGCCGGGTTGACCACAGCTGCGGTCTTGTTGGCGGAAACGGCCACGCCGCCGATCGTCATTGTATAATCACTATCAAAATTCATAGCGTCGCTCCTATTCAATGAAGAGGGAATCAGGCGGATTTCCGCGGGCGCAGGACAGGCTTCAGTACTTTGCCGCTCTCCGAGGCAGCACAAGCTTCGTTGATTTCGTCGAGGTCATAGAACTCGATAAGCTTGTCGAAGGGGAATCGCCCCTGCTTCCACAACTCGATGAGCTGAGGGATAAAAGTGTCAGGTACACTTTCTCCTTCAATCACCCCGCGAATGGTGCGCCCAAACAGAATGCTATTCATGTCGAAGGTCACTTCCGTGCCTAGAGCAGCGGCGCCGACCAGGGCGCAAACTCCGGTTAGCCGTAAGCAGTCTACGGCCTGTCGGAAAACCGCTGGGATAGAAGTGCACTCGAGTGAGTAGTGGACACCTAGACCGCCAGTCAATTCTTGTATGGCTTTTACGACATCGCCGGTTCGGCCGTTGATGACATGAGTTGCCCCTAACTCCTTCGCCAACTCGAGCCGCTCATCATTTATATCGACCGCTACGATCGTCGTGCAGCCAACAACTTTGGCAGCCATAAGGGCGGAGAGGCCGACCGAGCCTGCCCCAAATATTGCGATGCTTGTCCCGGCAACAGGGCGAAGCGCATTCATAACCGTGCCGGCGCCCGTTGAGATGCCACACCCCAAGGGGCCCATGATCTCCAACGGAACACTCTTATCGATCTTGACGACGTTGCGTTCCGTAGCGAGTGCATGCGTTCCAAAGGAAGACTGGCGGAAGAAGCAGCCGCTGACGCGCTCACCGTTGCAGCAGTGATAAGGCGTCGAGCCGTCACTCCGGCCACCGCCAAAATTATAACCGAAGAATTCGAGACAGTAGCCCGCCTCACCTTTCTGGCAGTTCTCACACTTGCCACATGAACCAAATGCTAGCACCACGTGATCGCCGGGCACCACTTTAGTTACTGCGGACCCGACCTTGAGCACAACGCCCGCACCTTCGTGTCCAAGGACAGCAGGCAACGGTGTCGGGTAGTATTGGTCTCGGACAACTATGTCAGTGTGACATACGCCAACCCCGACGACTTCAATCACAACCTCATCGGGTCGCGGATCTTCGAGTTCCAGTTTTGTGATTTCGAACGGCTGCGATTTGCCTCTTACAACGGCCGATGTGCATTCGAACATGTTGCCTCTCTCCCAGTTGCAAACACAATTTCATTCCCGCGCACGACCCCTCCTCCGTGATGAGAAATATGACGCTTTTCGCCCACAAGACGGGCAACCTGCCCATCTCCACCTCTGGCGAAACGCGCAGAACTCTCCTCCCCCATTTGGATTCGCCTGATTGTCAAGCTTGTCGAGCGCCAAGAGAAGCTAGAACACAAAGTCCAATAGTGCAAGTTACTTTACAAAAATTATTCAATCGGAAATCGGAACTTTTGAAAGGCGGCCACAATTGTGTCAATGGCGCCAAAGTGCCGATCAGAAGTGACTCAGTGGCAACTCTGTGCGTTAAGCGGGGATTGCGAATTCATATTTCGGAATATTTTTGGCGCTCATTAAGGCCTTTCCATATGCCTGCCGCAGCCAAATAAAGTTCATTAGCGCAATTGATTCCTACCAATTCGACAACCAAACGCAGCGTCGTTTCGGTGCGCTTCTTTTACGCCAACCCTGCCCTCGCCGAATCGGCCGAAGCAACAGGGGAAACGGACCTCCGCCTACGAGACGTGTTGCAGAGCTGGCGCGTGGGGGCACCCGCTCAGCGACACAGTTGTGGATGAAGGCTTCGTCAGGCTCTGAGACGGCGCAAGACATGGAGAGACCAATGTTCGGACTCCGTGAGCGCTCCGAATAGGGCGGCCCTGCGCCGAAGTCGTTCCGCCCAAGCCGGTTACGACCGCTCGGCGCGTCCTTCTTCAGGTATATCCTGCCAGGCGACCGTATTTCGCGTCTGGAATTTTGCAGTCATTCTGGCCGCGACGACGTCTGCGACGATCGACAATGCCAGAGAAGACGCACTTTTGGCTTTGCCGAAAATTCCGATTGGAGCCCTGATACGGTCAATGTCGGCCTCGCTGTAGCCGTAGTCCGCCAAAGCTTTGGCCCGCCTACCGTGCGTGCGTAGGCTTCCCAGAGCGCCGATATAGAAGGGCCGACTGTCGAGCGTGAGCCGCAAGAGCGGCATCTCCCGCTCCAGATCGTGATAGAGCAGTGCGACCGCAGTAAATGGGTCGATCAATGACTTTAAAGAACTCACCGTCATCTGCCCGTCGACGAGATGGCTGTCGAGCCCGGCGGCGCGCGCGACGTCTGCCGTTGCGGTCGCTTCGATCGAGCGGCCACAAACGAGCAGTCTAGTGGTCGGCTGATAGGCGATGACGAAATCCTCACCATCCCACTGCGACGCAACACGGAACTGACGGTCGACCGATAGTCGCTGCGAGGCGGGACTATATCTGAGAGCTGTTCCCCGTCTTAGCTCAAGTTCGCGGATCACTTCCTCCAATTGCTTGATGTTATGCAGCCGGTGGATAGCGAGATTGATCCCTCCTCCGCACGGAAGAACGATATCAAAAAACCGCGACCCTTCGCCGAGCCGCAGGAATCGATCATGCCCGGTTTGCAGGACCTCCAACGCCTCTGCTGCAACGGCGTTCTCTGTGCAGCCACCAGAAACGAAGCCGCAGTAGAGCCCATCCGCCCTGACGACCATTTGCGAGCCGAGCGGGCGTGCCGAGCCGCCCTGGATCTCAACCAAGGTCACAAGGGCAGTCCTTATCCCCGCCTGGACCGAGGCGCGAGCATAACGCAAAATTTCAAGAGGCTCGTCTGTCGAGAGGCCTATCGCGGGGACGACAGGGTCCATCATCGGGTTCCTTGCCGCCAAGGCTTCCTCCAGCGATAGGTCACTTTTCCCTCCTAAAGAGACGCTCACCCGCCTATGGTCGAAGCAATGGCGGCAGCGACTGCCTCGACGTCCTGCCTTGCGTCGATCCGGCGCAGAAGTCCGCGTTGCTCGTAAAATGGCGACAGCTGCGCCGTTGCGCGGATAAACTCCTCTACCCTTCGCTTTAACACGTCCGGATTGTCATCTGAGCGGCTGCCCCCTCCAGCCTCCCGTGACTGCTCTGCCCGCGTCTTGATGCGAGCTTCAAGCAGTTCGAAAGCAATGTCGAAGAGCATCACGTGATCCAGTGGCAGATTTTTCTCGGCGAGATGTACCTCTAGTGCGCTCGCTTGTGCGACCGTCCGCGGAAAACCATCGAGAATGTAGCCAGCCCGGCCGGCAGCATTTTCAAGGCCTTCCTCTACCAGGCCTATGACGACCTCGTCGGGCACGAGCCTGCCCGAATCGACAGCGGCTTTCGCCTGAACGCCAAGTGGGCTTTGTGCCTTGATCGCGTCGCGAAGCAAATCACCGGTCGAGATGTGCAACAGGCCTCGCTCTCGTATAAGCCGTTCGGCCTGGGTCCCTTTCCCTGCCCCGGGAGGTCCAATGAAAACAAGTCTCGCCACTCCTTACACTCCCATGCACAGATATTTGATCTCGAGATAGTCATCCATTCCGTACTTGGACCCCTCGCGCCCGTTTCCGCTTTCCTTCACGCCACCGAGCGGCGCCACCTCGGTCGAGATCATCCCTTCGTTGATCCCGACGATCCCGTATTCAAGCGCTTCCGCAACTCTCCAGACCCTGGAAATGTCGCGACCATAAAAGTAGGCCGCAAGCCCGAATTGCGTCTTGTTGGCGAGCTGGATAGCCTCGCTCTCGGTCTCGAAACGGAAGATCGGCGCGACCGGCCCGAAAATCTCCTCGCCGAAAATCTGCGATTCCGGCGAGACATCGGCGATCACCGTCGGCTGATAGAAGCTGCGTCCAAGAGGGTGCCGTCGACCGCCGGCCGCTACCCGTCCGCCGTGGCGAAGCGCATCCGAAACAAGCTCCTCGACCTTTTCGAGGGCCTTGTCGTCGATCAGCGGCCCGATCTGCACGCCTGGAGCAAATCCATCGCCGACATTCAGCCGGGATACGACCTCCGAAAGCCGGGTCACGAAGGCGTCGTAGATCCCACTCTGGACCAGGAAGCGGTTGGCGCAGACGCAGGTCTGGCCGGCATTGCGGTATTTCGACGCGATTGCGCCTTTGACGGCAGCCTCGACGTCGGCGTCGTCGAAAACGATGAACGGTGCGTTTCCGCCAAGCTCCATCGAGGTCCGCTTTACGGTCGCAGCACATTGGGCCATCAGCACCTTGCCAATTTCCGTCGAGCCGGTGAAGCTGAGCTTGCGCACGATCGGATTGGAGGTCAGCTCCTCGCCGATCTCTCCGGCCGATCCGGTGACGCAGGAGAGCACGCCCTTCGGTACCCCTGCGCGCTCGGCAAGAACACACAACGCCAGCGCCGAGAGCGGCGTTTGGCTCGCCGGCTTTATGACCATGGTGCAGCCGACCGCCAGCGCCGGACCGGCCTTGCGGGTGATCATCGCCGCCGGGAAGTTCCAGGGCGTGATCGCGGCGCAGACGCCGATCGGCTGTTTGATGACGACGATCCGCTTGTCGCTTGCCGGAGCCGGAATGGTATCGCCGTAGATCCGCTTCGCCTCTTCGCCGAACCATTCGATGTAGGATGCCGCATAGGCGATCTCACCCTTGGCCTCGGTGAGCGGCTTGCCCTGCTCAGCCGTCATGATGGCGGCAAGGTCGTCCTGGTTCTCGATCAGAAGCTCGAACCATTTCCGCAGGACGGCAGCGCGTTCCTTTCCGGAAAGCGCCTTCCATGCGGACTGCGCTTGTTCGGCACTCTCAATGGCGCGCTGCGTTTCACCGGCCCCCATTCGGGGAACGCTTGCAACAACGGAACCGTCAGCGGGATTGGTGACATCGATCACCCTGCCGTCGTCGGCGTCGCGCCATTCTCCACCGATGAAGCACTGGCTGCGCAGCAGCGATGGATCTTTGAGAGTGGGAACTGCCATGGGGTTATCCTTGTTTGAACAAAGTTATGCTTCGACCAGAAGCGGCTCAAGCAGCTCCCTGGCCTTGTCGCCGAACGGAACCGGTCGGCGCGATAGGCGGTCGACGTTGACATGGATGAAAAAGCCTTCGGCTGCGGCCACGTCTTCATCGTTACGGAACAGGCCGATCTCGTAGCGAACCGACGAACTGCCTAGCCTCGCCACCCGAATGCCTGCCGTCACCTGATCGGGAAAGGTCATTTCGGCATGGTAGCGGCAGCCCGTCTCCACGACGAGAAACACCTCGGTGCCGGCCTTGATGTCGAGCACGCCGTTTTCGATGAGAAAGGCATTCACCGCGGTATCGAAGAGCGTGTAATGCACCACGTTGTTCATGTGTCCGTAGGTGTCGTTGTCCGCCCAGCGCAGGCCGGTCGTGCGGAACACCTTGTAATCAGAGCGTCGTGAGGGAGTTTCGCGCTTCGCCATTACCAGGCCGCCCTGTAGATCGAGAGCGCATCCCTCTCGCTCACCTCGCGGGGGTTATTGACGAGGAGGCGCGTCTGCTTCATGGCGTCGCGCGCCATCACCACAAGATGCTCCTCGCCGATGCCGACGTCGCGAAGCCGTGACTGAAGCCCGAGCTTTTCCGACAGTCCGGCAAGCCGCTCGATGAAGGCGGCGCAACGCCCCTCATCCTCCCGTTCCGACACAAGATCCGGAAATGCATCGGTAGCGATTTCCGCGTAAACCGAGGCTGCATCGGGTGCATTGAACCGCAGAACATGCGGAAGAATCAGCGCGTTGGATAGGCCATGGGGGATATGGAAGGTCCCACCGATCGGATAAGCCAGCGCATGCACTGCGGCCACTGGCGAATTTGCGAAGGCCTGCCCGGCAAGCATCGAGCCAAGCAGCATCGCACCGCGCGCGGCGCGGTCTTGACCGTCGAACACGGCCCTCTCAATATTCCCGGCTATCAGCTGAAGCGCCTGGCGCGCCAGCATCTTCGACAGCGGATTGTTGTTGGCGCTTTTCGAGGCATAGGATTCGATCGCGTGCACCATGGCGTCGATGCCGGTGGCCGCCGTGATATGGGCGGGAAGGCCTATCGTCAGATCGGCATCGAGGATCGCGATATCGGGCAGGATGATCGGCGACGACACGCCGCGCTTCTCGTCTCCGCCGACGGTGATGATCGAAACCGACGTGACCTCGGATCCGGTCCCGGCAGTCGTCGGCACAAGCACCAGAGGCAGGCGAGGCCCCTTCGCGTTGCCGACACCCCAGGCCTCGTCGATGTCCTCGCCCGATCCGCAAAGAAGAGCCACGACCTTGGCAACGTCAAGCGAAGACCCACCGCCGAAACCGATAATGCCGGTAACACCCGCAGGCCTCGCCATGTCCGATGCCGCCCTCACGGTCGCAAGAGACGGATCGGCCTCGACACTGTCGAACACGGTCACCTCGATACCCGAGGCTGCAAGCGAGGCCAGAGCCGGGTCGCAAAGCCCGAGCCTGCGCAGACCGGCGTCGGTCACGAACAGGACGCGCTGACCGAGCTTCTTCTTGACGATGTCGCCGATCCCGGCAGCTGCACCCGGCCGGAAAACGATCTGCGGCGTCGTGGTGAATATGAAAGGGTTCATACAAATCTCCTCTGTCACTTCCCGCACGCGGCAGGCAGGCTGTCGCGCAGCTTCACGCGCAGGATCTTGCCGGATCCCGTCCGAGGTATTTCTTCGACGATGTAGATGCGATCAGGAACCTTGTAGGCAGACAGGCGCTCCTTGCAGTGGGTAAGGAGGGCTGCCTGATCGAAAGCCTCGGCATCCTTGAGAACGACACAGGCCACCGGAACCTCGCCCAGCATCGTATGCGGCATGCCGATGACGGCGCAGTCTATGACGGCGTGATCGAGCAGGATCGTCTCCTCGACCTCGGCTGGCGCGATGTTCTGTCCGCCGCGAATGATCAACTCCTTCAGGCGGCCGGTGATCGTCAGGAAGCCGTTCGCATCGGCCTTGGCGAGATCGCCTGTGCGATACCAGCCGTCGACGACGGCTTTTCGGGTCTCCTGTGGTTTGTTGTGATAGCCCTGCATCAGGTTCGGCCCCTTGCAGATCAGCTCGCCCTCGCTGCCGACCGGAACGTCGAGGCCGGTTTTCGGATCGACCAGCCGGACCGTGACGCCGGGAAGCGGAAGGCCGCAGGAACCTGGCACACGCCAGCGGCCGGGCCAGTTCATCGTCACCATCGTGGAGGTCTCGGTAATGCCGTAACCGTCGAGCAGGGCGACGCCGAAGAATTCCTCGAAGTCGTTGTTCAGCGTGCCGGGAAGGATCGCACCTGCCGACACGCAAAGCCTAACCGACGACAACAGTTTCTCGCCGCTTGTTTGGCATGCGGAGAGGAAATAGTGGAAGACGGTCGGCACGCCGGGCATGAACGTGAAGCGTCCCGACCGTAGCAGTTCGATCGCCTGCGTAGTCGAGAATTTCTCCATGATGTATTCGCTGGCGCCAAGCGCGATGATGGAGAGGACCGCGATGTTGAGCGCATAGGAATGATAGAGCGGAAGCGTATTGAGGACGACGTCGTTCTCGTCCAACCCCGCGATCGGCGCCCAGCAGGCGGCAGTCACCCACAGCATGGATCGTGTCGAGAGAAGCACGCCCTTGGGCTGCCCGGTCGTTCCCGACGTGTAGACGATATAGGCCGGCCGATCGACATCCCGGTCGTCCTCGAAACCGGACGACTGCGGCCGCTCCATCCCTAAAAATCCGGAGGCCGGGTCCGCATCGATCACGAGGACAGGCCTGTCTAGCCGCGACAAGACCGCGTCCGCCATCGTCCGTTTCTCCGGCAGGGCAACGAGCACCGCGCATCCGCCATCGATGATGCGGTATGCAAGCTCGGCTTCGGTGGAATCAATGCTTACCGGGACGCAGATGCCCCCGGCGCGCACGACGGCGAGACAGGCGACCACCCAGTTGACGGAATTCGGCAGGAATATTGCGACGGCTTGCCCCTGCCGAAGTCCACGAGCGACGAGGTGGGAAGCCAGGGCTTCAGTCTCCGCATCGAGCTGCGGATAGGAAACCGAACGCATCCTATCCTCGAACGCCATTTTTTCAGGATAAAGGCGCGCATTTCGCCGAAGGATTTCGCCGACGGGCGCGATCAAATCGTAACGTATCATCTTGGCTCCTCCCAATCCTCCCGTTAGACCATGCAAAAGCCGCCGTTGACACTGATCACCTGCCCCGTCACCCAGGACGATGTTTCCGAAGCGAGGAAGGTGACCATTGGGGCGATATCGTCGGGCCTGCCGATACGGCGCAACGGGTAGGCCTTGACGATCTTCTCCCGGTTCTTCTCGAGGAATTCCGGGTCCGAATGGGAGGTCTCGATCAGGCCGAGCGAGACCGTGTTGACGGTGACGTTGTTGCGGCCGAATTCCCGGGCCAGCGACTTGCCGAGCGCGATCGTGCCGCCGCGCGCGGCGGCGGCAAGTGCAAGGTTGGCTTCGCCGATACGGGAGCTGTCGCCGACGAGATTGATGATGCGGCCGGAGTTCTGCGCGATCATCAGCGGCGCCACCTCATGGCAACAATTGATCGCGCCGTAGAGACACACGTCGATCTGCTGCTTCCAGTCTTGCGGGGTCGAGTCCACGAACCGCTGGTACTTCACGTAACCGGCATTGTTGACGAGAATGTCGACCGTGCCAAAGTCCGCCTTGACGGCGGCGATCATCGCCTTGACCTGGGCATTGTCGCTGATGTCCGCTTGGTAGGCTTTTGCCTTTCCGCCGCCCGCCTCGATGGATGTGACGACGGCCTCAGCTTCATCCCTGGAACGGCTGTAGTTCACCGCGACGACGGCGCCTTCGGCAGCGAGAGCGCGTGCGATATCCCCTCCGACATCCCGGCCACCGCCCGTGACCAACGCCACCTTGCCCTTGAGATTGGTCTCCATTGCATTGTCTCCTTGATACTTGAATTACTGCCTTCGCAGCGAATTGGTGAATGAGGCCAAAAACCGTTATCGGCCCAGAAACCGCGGCGAGCGCTTCTCGCCGAACGCCTTGCGTCCTTCGGCGTAGTCGTGGCTTGAACTCGCCTTGTCGATCAGTCTTTCCGCCTCGACACGGTCGAGATCCCCCCGAGCACAGCCGTTGAGGATGAACTTGGCACCCCTGATCGTCAGGGGAGCGTTGGCGGCCATGGCATTGGCACGTTCCAGGGCCGCAGAGTGCGCATCCGCTGCAAGCTCGTCGATGAAACCGGTGGCAAGCGCGTCGCGCGCGGTGAATCGACTTGCCGAGTATAGAATTCGTTTTGCCTCGCTGACGCCGACCAGCGAAAACAGTTTGCGGGTCGCGGAGACGCCATAGACGATCGACAGACGGGCGGCGGGAATGCCGAAGGTGGCACTCTCTTCCGCGATCCGAAAATCGCAGGACATGGCAAGATGCGCAGCACCACCCAAGCAATAACCGCGCACAACCGCAACCGTGGGCTTGGAGACCTCGTAGATGGCGTCACCCGCCGCATCGACGGCGACCTCGTAGCGTGTGCTTTCCTCCACTCCCCCCCGGACCGTCTCGAACTCGCTAATATCAGCGCCGGCAGAAAAATCGCTTCCCGCACCCATCAGCAGAATAGCGCGAATATCCGTATCACCGTCGAACTGACGAAATAGCTCCGCGAGCTCGCACCACATCGAAAAGGTCACAGCGTTGCGCTGCATGGGCCGATTCAGTGTGACGGTGGCTATACCGTCGGATTTCTCCACTAGAATATCACTCATTTCTGCTCTTCTCTTCCCTGCTGACCCCGGACTAGCGGGCCCATGCCATCGCGGTGGGCGTGCCCGGCGCAAGAAAGCCGGGCACTCTATTTCGTTCAGTTCTTGACCAGAGGGCATTGGCTCTCGGAAAGCGGGCGGAACGCCTTGTCGCCGGGAATGGTCGTGACAAGCTTCAACAGGTCCCATTCGCTCTTGGATTCGGCCGGCGTCTTTACCTGGTAAACGTACATGTCATGCACCATCCGGCCGTCCTCGCGGATCTTGCCGCCCTTTGCGAAGAAATCGTTGATCGGCGTCTCCTTCATACTCGCCATAACCTTCTTGGTGTCCGTCGTGCCGACGGCCTTGACGGCCTGCAGGTAGTGCATGGTCGAGGAGTAGTCCCCTGCGTCGCCCATATGCGGCGGACGACCGACGCGCGCCTCGAACTTCTTGGCGAAAGCCCGGGTCTCGTCGTCGCGATCCCAGTAGAAGGCATTTGTCAGGATCATGCCCTGCGCCGTTTCGAGCCCGAGCGAGTGGACGTCCGTATCCCAGACAAGCAGGCCGGCAACTGTCTTGCCTGACGAGGCAAGCCCGAATTCAGCGGCGGATTTGACCGCATTCACGAAGGTCGTACCGGAACCGGCCATGGCTACGACATCGGCGGGCGATGCCTGCGCCTGCAACATGAAGGCACTGTGGTCGGCAGTCTCGATCGGATAGCGGACGGCGCCGGAAACGGTTCCACCGTTTGCCTTGACGATCTGGCTTGCATCCGCCTCGAGCGCGTGGCCGAAGGCGTAGTCGGCAGTTAGGAAGTACCAGTTCTTCTTGCCTTCCCGGATCAGTTCGTTGGCGGTGCCGTTGGCGAGCGCATAGGTATCATATGAGTAATGGATGCTGTTCGGCGTGCAGCCGTCGTTCGTCAGGCGTGACGAACCGGAGCCGTTGACGATGGCGATCTTGTCCTCATCCTTGGCAACCTGCGTGACAGCCAGAGCTATGCCCGAATTGATCAGGTTGTTGATCATCGTCACGCCCTGCGAGCCATACCATTCGCGGGCCGTGGCCACGGCCACCTCCGGCTTATTCTGATGGTCGGCGACGACGACCTCCAGCGGACGGTCGAGGACCTTGCCGCCGAAATCCTCGACCGCCATCTTGACGGCGGCAATCGCGCCCTCGCCGGCCTCGTGCGAGAACTGGCCGCTAACGTCGGTCAGGACGCCGATCCGGATCGGCCCTGAATCTTGGGCCTGGACCTGAACGCACATGGCGCCGATAGCCCCGGCGCAAGACAGCAAAATTCGTAGACGCTTCAACATTCCATCCTCCCAGATCCGGCGCTGCAGCTCCTCCGCGAGCGCTTTAATTAAACTTGCGCTATCATACTTATGGTCAGCGAGACGCCGACATATGATCCGCCACTGTAGGGTGCTATGGTAAAATAGACAGAATTTGCACAGTTATGCAAGCTTGCATTATTAGACTTTGTGTGTTTTTCTGAAACTGCCTTTTGCGAGGAGAGGCGCGTGGCAGTCATCGTCTGACGCCACTGGAGGAAATCGAGCAGATAGGGAGGATCCGTGCCGGAGAACGCACCCATAATCGAGGCGCGCAATTTGACGCGCTCATTCGGCGGCTTCGTCGCCGTGAACAACGTCGATATCCGGATCAGGCGGGGACAGATCCACGCGCTGATCGGCCCTAACGGAGCCGGCAAGAGCACGCTGTTCAACCTGCTGACCAAGTTCCTTTCCCCGAGCTCGGGGCAAATCTTCTTCAAGGGCCGCGATATTACTGACATGGCGCCTGCCGACATCGCGCGGCTTGGCCTCGTCCGCTCGTTCCAGATCTCGTCGGTGTTTCCGTACCTGAGCGCGCGCGAAAATGTGCGGGTGGCGCTTCAGGCCCGCGAGCGTGAGACGTTCTCGTTCTGGAAGTCCAACCGGTGTCTGAAGCGCTTTGACGAGGAGGCGCTGGCGCTTCTCGACAGCGTCGGTCTTGCCGAAAAGGCGCGGACGAAGGCGAGCGAACTGTCCTACGGACGCAAGCGCGCCCTTGAATTGGCAACTACGCTGGCGCTGGAACCGGAAGTTCTCCTGCTCGACGAACCGATGGCTGGCATGGGAACGGAAGACATTGGTAGAACGGCATCGCTGATCCGACGCGTCGGCAAGGGCCGTACCGTACTGATGGTTGAGCACAATCTCGGCGTCGTTGCGGACCTATCCGACACGATCACGGTCCTGCGCCGTGGCGAGGTGATTGCGGAGGGAACCTATTCAGAGGTTTCGACCAATACCGAAGTTCGCAAAGCCTACATGGGAGGCACCCATGGCTGAACCTACACTCTTGAACGTCAGCAATCTCGAAGCCTGGTACGGCGAGAGTCATGTTCTGCACGGCGTTAACTTCAATGTCAGAAGAGGCGAGGTCGTCACCCTGATCGGCCGCAATGGCGCGGGCAAGACAACTACACTGCGAAGCCTGATCGGCGTCGTCGGCAAACGTACCGGCGCGAGCACCTATAAGGGCACCGACCTCCTGAAGGTCCCGGCCCACAAGGTCGCTCGCCTTGGCATCGGCTACGTCCCGGAGGAGCGCGGAATCTTCTCGAAGTTGAACGTCATCGAAAACCTCATGTTTCCGCCCGCCTGGCAATCGGGAGGAATGAGCGTGGACGAAATCTACACCCTCTTTCCGAACCTGAAGGGGCGCGACAGCGCGCCCGGAACGCGTCTTTCAGGCGGCGAGCAGCAGATGCTGGCGATCGGCCGGATTTTGCGCACCGGAGCGGATTTCATCCTTCTCGACGAACCGACGGAAGGCATTGCTCCCGTGATCATCGAGGAGATCGGTGCCGCGTTGCGCGTTCTCAAGGACCGCGGCATGACGATCATTCTGGTCGAACAGAATCTGCGCTTCGCCGCGTCGGTTGCCGATCGCCACTTCGTGCTCGATCAGGGCACGGTCGTCGACGAAATCTCCAATAGCGCGCTTGACGCCAACATGGACCGGCTCAACCGGTATCTAGGGGTTTGACGGTGACACGTTTCATTCAACAGGTACAATCCGATGACTGATTTTCTCGGGGTGCCGCTGCCCGTCCTTCTCGGCCAATTGCTGCTTGGCTTGATCAACGGCTCGTTCTACGCGCTGCTGAGCCTCGGTCTCGCGATCATCTTCGGCATGCTTAACGTGATCAACTTTGCACACGGTGCGTTCTATATGCTTGGCGGCTTCGCTGCCTGGTATCTTTTTTCCCGCCTGGGGCTTGGATACTGGGGCACTCTGATTGCCGCTCCCATCTTGGTCGGGATTTTCGGCGTCGTCGTCGAACGGCTGTTGCTAAAGCGGCTCTATCGGATGGATCACCTCTACAGCCTTCTCCTCACCTTCGGCATCGCGCTGATGCTGGAAGGGCTGTTCCGCCATGTTTTCGGTGCGGCAGGCAAGCCCTATCCCGTTCCTGCGGCGTTGACCGGCGGCATCAATCTCGGCTTCATGTTTCTGCCGATGTATCGCGCATGGGTCATCGTGGTTTCGCTTGTCATCTGCCTCCTGACATGGCTTGCCATCGAGCGCACGAAGCTCGGCGCCTACCTGCGGGCTGCCACCGAGAACCCGGCCCTGGTTCAAGCTTTCGGGATCAACGTGCCCCTGATGCTCACCCTGACCTATGCCTTCTGCGTCGGCCTTGCAGGCTTTGCGGGCGCACTTGCAGCGCCACTTTATCAGGTAAGCCCCGGCATGGGCTCCAGCATCATCATCGTCGTGTTCGCCGTCGTCGTCATAGGCGGCATGGGATCGATCGGTGGCGCCATCGTGACGGCCCTCGGCCTCGGCATCATCGAGGGCCTCACCAAGACCTTCTATCCCGCAGCATCCTCGATCGCGGTCTTCGTGGTCATGGTGCTGGTAATTCTCATCCGGCCGGCTGGCCTGTTTAGTCGCGAGGCGTGAAGATGAACGGTACCACTCTGTCCAGTCCCGCTGCCGCACACAGATTTGCTAGACCAACATGTTTTCTCATCTTGGTCGCGGTCGCTGCGATCCTGATAATCGCCCCGCTGGTGACGTATCCGCTATTCCTGATCAAGATCCTGTGCTTCGTGCTTTTCGCAGCAGCATTCAATCTGGGGCTCGGCTACGCAGGCTTACTGTCCTTTGGCCACGCGGCATTTTTCGGTGGCGGCGCCTATATCGCGGCTCACGCCGCAAAAGTCTGGCACTGGCCCTTCGAACTGGCCGTGCTTTCTGGAACCGCATTTGCTGCCGTGCTTGGCCTAGTGTTCGGCGCGCTGTCCATCCGGCGGCACGGGATCTATTTTGCAATGATCACGCTGGCCCTTGCACAACTCGTCTATTTCATGGCCGTGCAGATGCCGTTTACCGGCGGAGAGGACGGCATTCAGGCTGTGCCACGTGGCTACCTGCTCGGCATGTTCGATTTGCGAAACATCACGGCCATGTACTACACCGTGCTCGGCGGTACGGTCATCGGTCTCGTGATCATCTGGCGGGCGGTCAATTCGCCCTTCGGCCACACCCTTTCAGCAATCCGCGAAAACGAAACTCGCGTGACCTCGCTTGGCCTCAAGCCAGACCGTTACAAGCTCATCGCCTTTACCTTGTCTGCTGCGCTGTCGGGCTTCGCCGGGTCGATGAAGGCGATCGCTTTCCAGCTTGCCTCTTTGGTTGATGTCACCTGGCATATGTCCGGCGAAGTCATTCTCATGACCCTCCTTGGGGGCATGGGAACGCTGATCGGTCCGATCGTGGGTTCGACCCTCGTCGTTGGCCTGGAGCACTTCTTGTCGACCAGCGGCCTGCCTATCACCTTCATCATCGGCCTGTTTTTCGTGATCTGCGTGATGATGTTCAGGCGTGGCGTTTTTGGCGAGCTGAAGCTCTTCCTGGAGCGCCGGAGCCAGTGATAGGCGAAGTCTTCTTGTGCAAGTTAAATGAAAAAGGCCGGAACGACAGTTCCGGCTTTTTTGTGCCCAGACGTCCGTTCCTGTTATCGAGCTCGGGCGCCAAAGAGGTAGCCAATCGCCGCAGCCATTATCAACTGCACGGCGCTTGCCAGATCCGGAGACATTCGACCGCGGTCATCACCTGCCGGCAGAAGGCTGGGAAGCAGGCCGCCATAGACCGCCCACAACGCAGCCAACACGGAAACGAACACCACAAACGCTAGGACTGGAATCGAAGGACCCGCGCGCGCGACTGCAACCGCAGGCGCCGGCCCGGGACTAAAGGCTGCCTCTAGCCGCGCGCGATCCCTGCCAACGGACCTTTCGTCCTTCTGGGAGACACCTTCGGATTTCGGCGGGGTCAACCTGCCTGGTTCACCAGCCGCGTTTTGCCGCGCCTGGATCTCTTCCGCGAACCGCTTGAAGAATTGGCCCGCCATCTGTTTCGCAGTAACATCAATCAGCCTGCCACCAAGCTGCGACAGCTTGCCACCGATCTGCGCATCGACGGTGTAGACAAGTACGGTGCCGCTGTCAGCCGGTTCCAGTTTCACGGTCGCGACGCCCTTCGCAAAACCTGCGACGCCGCCCTGTCCCTCACCAGTAATCCTGTACCCGTTAGGCGGATCAAGTTCGGAGAGCGTTACCGCTCCTTGGAAACGTGCTTTTACCGGGCCGACCTTCATAACCGCAACGGCGGTCATTTCCGTGTCTGAAGACTTTGCCAGTTCCTGGCACCCAGGAATGCAAACTCTGAGCACGTCTGCATCGTTGAGTGCGGCCCATACGTCTTCCCTTGTCGCCGGAATTAACTGCTGGCCTGACATTTCCATGGATACATCTCCTCACCTGACGATTGGGTGTTGCCGCCCTCGGGCGGCGAAATCACATTGCTTGACATTCCTATCTTAAGTCTAATAATGCAAGTGAAAATTCGAGCTTCGCGTTGAGCCGCCATGAGGGAGGAACAAAACGTGCCGAGAAAGTTAGTATCGCAGGTGAGGTCGCAGACGCCATGAAGCCCGCGCCGTTTGACTACATCGCTCCCACCACGATCGATGAGGTTGCCGCGGCACTTGGCGCTGCCGAGGGAGACGGTAAGATCATCGCCGGGGGCCAGAGCCTCATGCCGATGATCAACTTTCGATTGGTGAAACCGACCATTCTTATCGACATCAACCGGGTGGCCGGCCTTGATCGGATCGAACTGCACGGAGATCGGGTGAGGATCGGCGCGACGGTACGCCATCACATGACCGCGACAGACGCGATCATCCGCCAACACTTGCCGATCGTGCATGAGGCGATGCATCACGTCGCTCATATGACGGTGCGCAACCGCGGTACCTTCTGCGGCAGCGTCGCGCATGCGGATCCGGCGACCGAGATGCCGATGATGACACGGTTTCTCGATGGGACAGTCATCGCCTACTCTCAGCGCGGTGTACGCGAAATACCTGCAGCCAAATTTTTTGTCGGATCGCTGGTCAATTCGCTCGAACAAGATGAGTTCGTGATCGGCGTCGAGCTCGATGCGATGAAACCAGATGCCGGATGGGGCTTTGAGGAATTTGCAAAGCGCCACGGGGACTTCGCGCTCGCCTGCTTTGCGACGACGCTGCGTTATGTAGATGGCATGGCGTCTGACGTTCGCGTTGGCATGATGGGTGTTGGTGAAACCCCGCTGCGGCTCGAAGAGATCGAGGACATCATCGAGGGGACGGATGTGTCCGAGCCGGTTCTCGATGGGGTGGCGAACCGCCTGGCTGGAATTCTCACCCCCAACACGGATATCCATGCCTCTGCAGATTACCGTAGACATCTCTCCGGCGTCCTCGCCAAACGAGCCCTTCGCGCCGCCTGGAGCCGCGCGAACCACGAAAGGCTTCAAGCAAGATGAGTGAGAAGACGATCACCGTCAGCGTCAACGGAGTGTGTATGACGCGCACGATCGAAGCACGAATGCTGCTGAGCGACTTCCTGCGCCAGGACCTTGGCCTGACCGGAACCCATGTCGGGTGCGAACATGGCGTTTGCGGTGCCTGCACCGTCAATCTCGATGGAAGGAGCGCACGCTCCTGTCTGACGCTTGCAGTGCAGGCGGACGGGATTGAGATCGAAACCATCGAAGGTCAGGGAAGCGTCGATAAGCTCGGACGGATCCAAGAAGCGTTCCGCCAGCATCATGGCCTGCAATGCGGTTTCTGTACGCCCGGTTTCATCATGGCGATCATCGACCTTCTTCGCCACCATCCGCTGGAAACCGATGAGGAGATCAGGGAAGCGCTCTCAGGAAACATCTGTCGTTGTACGGGCTATGAAAACATCGTCAATGCCGTCCGCGAACTGGCTAGGGAGAGAGGACCTCTAAGATGAAGATGCAATTTCTTGACGGCGGCCGGCTCCGTATGCGCCGGTCCATTTACGTCCCCGGGGCGCCGAAGGAAGAAGCGATGGAATTGCCGGTTCACGCCACCCTGGTGCGCCATCCCCAAGGCAACGTGCTGTTCGATAGCGGATGCAATCCGGAGGCCGCCATCGATCCAGGCGCGCGATGGGGCGGGTTGAGTAAGGTTATGACCCCGATCTTTTCACCAGAGCGGACGGTCGTTCATCAGTTGATGACTCTTGATCTCGATCCCGAGGACATAGATGTTGTGATCTGTTCACATCTCCATCCCGATCATTGCGGCTGCAACTCGTACTTTCGGCGCGCAACGATCCTCTGCCACGAAGCGGAGGCGCAGGCCGCCACAGCAAGCGGTGCAGAAAATCAAGGCTATCTTCGAGGAGAATGGGACCAGCCCCAGGGTTTCCAGACCTTCAATGCGGAGCATGACGTCTTTGGCGACGGGCGCATCGTCTTACTGCCCATGCCGGGTCATACCCCCGGAATGACCGTCGCCCGTGTCGAGCTGGAAAAAGATGGTTCCTTCATACTCGCTTCGGATGCTGCGCCGCTCCAGTCGAACATCGATACCGGTATCGCTCCGAAAAATACGTGGAACATTGAACTGGCCGCAGAGGCACTCGCTCGCCTGAAAGCTCTTCGGGAGCGGGGAGCTACCATCATTTCCGGCCACGACGACACGCAGTGGCAAGGGTTGCGAAAGGGTGTGGAGTTCTACGAATGAGCCATCAGGACCACTCCGTCGAGCTGCGGCCCAAACTTGTCGGCAAGCGGGTCAAGCGCACCGAAGATCCACGTCTGCTGACGGGTGTTGGTCAGTATGTCGATGACATGGCGCCGGCCGGTATGTTGCATATCGCATTGCGGCGCTCCGACCAGCCACATGCCCGAATCCTGAACATCGATGTCGGCGATGCGTTCTCGGTGCCCGGCGTCGTCGCGATCTATGACGCAAGCGACCTGGAAGGAGAGATCAAACCGGCCATCCCGACCTCGCGCATGCCTGGTTACTACGCCACACCCATATGGCCGCTCGCACGCGGAAAGGTTCGATATGTAGGTGAGCCGGTCGTCGCCATTGTGGCCGAAAGCCGGTACGCGGCGGAAGACGCGCTTGAACATATCAGTATCAAGTACGAGCCACTGCCCTTCGCTATCAGACAGGTCGATGCGGTCAAGGACGATGCACCCCTCCTGCATGAGGAGGCCGGCACTAACACCATCATCCGCCGCGAGTTCAAGCGTGGCGACGTGGACGCGGCGTTCGAGGATGCAGCCGTCACCGTGAAAGGCAGGTTCCGGATGACGCGGAAGACCGCCGCTGCCATGGAGAACCGGTCCTATCTCGCCGAATGGGACAGCCGGAAACAATCTCTCACGCTTTACACATCCTCCAATATTCCAGGCGTGATCCGCGATGTGCTTTCGGGCTGCCTCGACCTCCCAGGAACACGCATGCGCGTCGTCGCCCCCGATGTGGGAGGCAGCTTCGGCGGCAAGGGGTCGCTCTACGGCGAAGAAATTCTTGTCTGCGCGCTGGCTCGAAAGCTGAAGCGGCCAATCAAGTACATCAGCGATCGGCTGGAAGATCTTTCGGCGACCAGTCAGGCCTTCGACGAACTGATCGAGGCTGAGCTGGCGGTAACCAAGGACGGCATGTTGATCGGCCTGCGTGCAGACGTGATCGGCGATGTCGGAGCCTACTCGATCTACCCGTGGACCGCCGCACTTGAGACGGTGCAGGTCGTCAGCTTCCTGCCCGGGCCTTATCGGATGGAGCACTACCGAGGCCGGATCCAGGGTGTCCTCACACCAAAACCCCCAACCGGTCCTTATCGCGGTGTTGGCCGCCCTTCCTCGACCTTCGCGATGGAAAGGCTTATCGAGATGGCGGCCCGCAAGCTCGGCATGGACCCGGTCGAGTTCCGCCGCAAGAACCTCGTGAGGCCCGAAGAATTCCCCTATCGCACTGCTTCCGGTATCATCTGGGACAAGTCAGCCTTCCAGGAATGCCTCCAAGGAGCCTGCGATCATGTGGATTACCCCGCTCTCCAGCGCGAAAGAGACAAAGCCAGGAAGGAGGGCCGATGGATCGGAATCGGCTTGGCGAGCTATGCCGAGTTGACCGGCATCGGCTCACGTATTTCAGTGGCGCCGGGGATGCCGATCAACACAGGAACGGAAACCTCGAAGATCGAAATCGACGCCACCGGCGCAATTACCGCGGCATTCGGCATCTCCTCGCACGGTCAGGGGCTTGAGACGACACTGGCGCAAGTCATCGTTGACGAGCTCGGCTGCAAGCTCGAGGATATTGAGATCAAGCATGGAGATAGTTCTCTGGTCCCTATGTCCAGTGGGACCTACGCTAGCCGTTCGGCGGTCCTGGGCGGCGGCGCCGCCACGCTTGCAGCTCGCAATGTGAAAGCCAAGGTCTTGCGCGCTGCCGCCTACCTGATGGAGCAGAGTGTCGAGGATCTCGACATACATGATGGCATCGTTACAAGTAGAAACTCAAACCTGACCACGACGCTTAAGGAAATCGCTTCTGCGGTCTATACGCAGATGGGGCGTATTCCAAGAGACCAGCGTGAGGATCTTACGGCTTCTGAAACCTACGATCCCTATCTCGGAACCGCCTGCTCCTCGACGCATCTTGCGATGGTCGAGGTCGATCCGGAAACCTACAGCGTGAAAATCCTACGCTATGTCGTGGCGGAGGATTGCGGCAAGATCATCAATCCGATGATCGTGGACGGACAGGTCCAAGGTGCCGTAGCCCAAGGTATCGGTGCTGCGTTGCTTGAGGAAATCGTCCACGACGACCAGGGACAGGCAGTTACCGCGAGCTTTGCGGACTATCTCGTCCCGGTTGCCAGTAGCGTTCCCGATATCGGTATCGTCCATATCGAAGCAGATCTGCCGAATAATATCGGCGGCTTTCGCGGCATGGGCGAAGGCGGCACGATCGGCGCGCCCGCGGCGATCGCGAACGCCGTCTCAGACGCGCTTTCTCACCTCGGCGTGTCGGTGGAAACGCTGCCGGTTACCCCAGAGCGCATTTTCCAGATGCTGCGCCGGAAGACGCGTGCTCCGGACGCATCAGTTCGACCCTGAGGGTCGCTTTAATTTCGGCGATGCCTTATCGGACGGCAAAAGCCTTCAAAGATCAAATGGATACCTCAGGATATAGTCGGTGTCCTTGGCGGAGATGGGCTTCTTGCACTCGGAGCAGACCACGATGGCGGAAAAATCCTGCCCGCAGGCCTTATGCCGAAGCCGCATTGGTGGCTTACCGTCTGCGAGCCACCTGTCTCCCCAAGCCATCATGACGAGCATGGGCCTGTACAGATCGAGCCCCATTTCCGTAAAGCGATACTCGAAGCGTTCGCCCGCATTATAGGGAACTTTACGCAATACCCCTGCCTGTACGAGCCGGGCGAGACGGTCCGCAAGAATGTTGGTGGCAATTCCGAGATTCTCCCGCATTTCCTCGAAGCGGCGAACACCGAACCAGCCTTCTCTCAGAATGAGGAAGCTCCAACGATCGCCGATGATCGCCAGCGTCCGCGCGACGGAGCACGGCCGCACTCTTTCCAAAAGTGTCGAATCTGAGCTTCTGCGAGATGTTGGGCGCGTCTCGACCGGAGCATATCCCGCGCCCGGTCCGTCGCGGGGGGCAACTTCTTTAGCCGTAAAAGGTTCGAGACACTCGCAGCAGACAGTAATGGGATGGCATTCACACCCACAACTTTTATGAATCAGCTGTAGCGGGGCTTCGTTGCCCCCCGTCAACCACTTGTCGCCGAACTCCATGAGCGAAAGCATCGTCGGAAAAAGATCTTTACCTCGGAGCGTTAGAAAATACTGTTGCCCCGGCTCGTTGGGCCGCTTTCCGGTGCTGAGGATCTCATTTGCCACAAGGCTCGAGAGTCGGGACGAAAGCGTTTGCCGTGGAATTCCCAGACGCTGCTGAAATTTGTCAAACCGGCGCACACCGAAATAAGCTTCTCGAAGTATCAAGAAGTTCCAGGTCTCGAATACAATCTCCATCGTTCGCCGAACTGATGATTGTCGCTGCATTAGCAAGGGCTTTTCAGCATCGGGTGAGGACGCAATGTTCATGGGCATCTTTATAATCTTGTTCATCGGATAGCGGCCGATAACGAGCTCGAACGGGTGAGAATCATATTATATATAAGACATCAGGTCTAATATTGAAAGCTTCTTCGCCATCCGAAGTGGCCGCTTAGACCAGTCAGCCTTTCAGCCCGAAGGCCTCATTAATCCGAAGACCACTACCTCAGTTTCCTCCCGCGAATCCCATCAATAATCTTTTCATGGCGTCGATCGGGCTCCGTCTTCCGAGCATCGAAGATCTGCAGCCCCGCTGGCGCTCACCTTCTTGATGGCGTCGGTCAATCGGCGTGGACTTCGCATGAATTCGGCATCATGAGAGGCGAACTCGCCGGTGAAGCCAATGCCGGTCAGAACCAAGACAAAGCCCCGACCCCTACGCCGATAGTCGCTGACTTCTTCATCGGACGAAGGACAACCCGCGATTATCCGCCGCAACTGCATGATGCCGACGCCGCGTTTAAATTCAATTCGATAGAAGCTGAGCCATTCTTAATCTCAAGTGATATAGTAGTGGTCAATGTGATTGCGCCTTGAGACTGGGAGGCAATATGGAAAGGATTGCGGACCCTTCAGAGGTGGCCGTTGTACTGCTCGCGGCGGGACAGGCACGTCGCTATGGGAATGCCACAGATAGTAAGCTTCTAGCGGTGTTCGATGGAGTTCCACTTGTCAGACAAAGTGCCATGCGCGCTTGTAAAAGCATGGCTCATTCCGTTACTGTAATTGTCGGTTTTCGAGCCCCCGAGTTGATTTCGGCTCTCTCCGGTCTTCCAATCAGTATTTTGCACAACCCCGATTTCGCCAGTGGGATGTCGAGTTCTTTGATAACCGGGATGACGACGCCCCAAGTTCGATCGGCTGAAGGAACACTAGTCATGCTGGCCGACATGCCGTCGGTTTCAACGGCTGATATAAACTTGCTTATTGAGGCTTTCGTTGCTCATGGTGGTCGATCGATTATCATCGCAACCTGCGGGAACGTTCGCGGGAATCCAGTGATCCTTCCCAGGTCACTCTTAGGCGAGGTCGCCAGGCTTAAGGGCGACCTGGGAGCACGAAATACTATCCCTGCTTCCAATGTGCCCGTCGTAGAGGTCGATATCGGCCCCTCAGCATTGCATGATGTCGACACACTGGAAGCATTGGTCGCAGCTGGCGGTATCGTATCCTGATCCTCAGCAACCGCGAAAGATTGCTTATCGCCAGCCCTTCAGTGGCTTGTGCCGGAACTCGCGTATTGAGAGGAGCCGAGGGACATCACGATAGCGGCGACGGCCAGATCTACCGCGCTTTGTCGATGTCGGCGCGACTTGATTGCCATCATCTTACACGATCTGTCCCGGGGGGGCGGGACCGTGTTTTTTCGAGTTCCCGCCGACGCAAGCCAGTTCCTTCTTCAGCCGTCGGTCACCTCGAGAAGAGTCGACCGCTGCCGTTAACAATCTCGCGAAAGAGACAGCCTCGCTTTTCGAGATGTTATCCAGGTTCCAGATGGCGGACCGGCCGGCAAACACCAAACGCGTAGAAGAGCCCGCGTTCTCTGTGGCCGCGGCATAGTCGGCGTCGATACTGCAAAGCAGGATTTCCGAGTTCATGGCGTTACCTGCTGCCGAGTATCTCCTCCAGATGGATGGAACCGGTCCCAGGCTGACGCATGAAGAAGCAGCAATCTACGGAAACGCAGATTAGCGGCGCGGAAAAAGCCGAAGGCCGCCAATCTGTGCCGTAAGAACACGGTTTTTGACGGAACCTTTTATAAACGTCAAATAAATTGGCCTCCCATCGTCTTGGGCTCTGCGGCTCAAGCCCTCGGGCTTTTCGCCGCTCTTAAAAGGCCTCCGGACGGCGTCGATCCAGCACCATTCACTAGCCCCGGGCATTCGATCTCGATTCAGTGCGACGTGCTCGGCGTGACCCGTTAGAGCGCGATGCCTCGACCTCGGCGCACTCAAATCTCGCTTCGTCTTCACTTAAGTCAGAAAAAAGCGCTTGTCATCGTGGGTATGACATCATACCTTATGCCTACGCGCGGGGAGCGTGGCGCGGTTCATGGGAATGCACCTTAGAGGATGCTGCGAAAGCGAGTCGGCTTTCCCGCAGGAATCGGTGCGCCCGCGCGAACGTGGGAGGATACGTGGTGATGAATACGCGACTGCGCTGCACACGCACGAAAACGAGCAGGCTTGGCCGAATGGGGAGGCCACTATGACTGTTCACGGAACCATCGAAGATGTTGTAGCAAGCACGTCGAACCTGGCTGCAATGGCACGCAGGATTGAGCACGGCTTGGTAAAGTGCCTGGAGATACCGGTAGCACTTCTAGTGCTTTGCGAAATTCTTCTGCTATTCTCGGCCGTCGTCGCTCGGTATGTGTTCCACGTGCCACTGGTTTGGTCGGACGAGCTAGCCTCAATCCTGTTCCTTTGGCTTGCCATGTTGGGTTCGGCCGTCGCGTTTCAGCGGCAGGAACACATGCGCATGACGGCCCTGGTTACCGCGTTGAAGGGCGATACGCGCCGCTTCGTTGAACTGGTTTCGGTTGCGGCGGCACTTGCCTTCCTCGTACTGATCCTGCCCGCATCTCTGGAATACGCCATCGAGGAGGCCTACGTCTGGACACCGGCGATGAATATTCAGAACTCTTGGCGCGCTTCGGCGCTACCGACGAGCTTCGCCTTGATGCTTGTTTTCGCGGTGTTGCGGCTTCTGCAGAGTTCGAATCTCCGTCTCGCACTCGGCGCCGTTGCTGCCATAGCAGTGGTCTTCTGCTTGTTTTGGGCGCTGAAGCCGGTGCTCGTTGGTCTTGGGAACCTCAATCTTCTCATTTTCTTCGTCGGCGGCGTTGCTGCCTGTGTCTTCGGCGGCGTGCCAATCGCCTTTTCATTCGCGATCGCCACATTCGGCTACCTCATTCTGACTACCAGAACGCCGCCTCTGATCATTGTCGGCAGGATCGATGAGGGTGTCAGCCATCTGATCCTTCTCGCCATCCCTCTGTTTGTGTTTCTCGGCCAGCTCATCCAGATGACGGGTATGGCGCGGGCGATGGTTGCATTCCTCGCCAGCCTTCTTGGTCATGTCCGTGGCGGGCTTCATTACGTGCTTGTGGCTGCGATGTATCTCGTGTCAGGGATTTCAGGATCGAAGGCTGCCGACATGGCCGCTATCGCGCCCGTCTTGTTCCCGGAGATGAAGGCGCGCGGCGCAGACGAGGGCGATCTTGTCGCGCTTCTCTCGGCGACGGGTGCACAGACAGAAACAATCCCGCCTAGCATCGTCTTGATTACGGTGGGATCGGCCACCGGGGTGTCGATTGCCGCGCTGTTCACCGGTGGCCTTCTCCCGGGGCTCATTTTGGCGATAACCCTTTGCTTCTTGGTCCGCTGGCGCTGCCGTAACGATGACCCGAACCAGGTTAAGAGGGCAAGTCGACGGCAGATCGGCAAGCTGCTTCTCGCTGCACTACCTGCCCTTGCGCTTCCGTTCGTTATTCGCTCAGCCGTCATCGAGGGTGTCGCTACGGCGACAGAAGTTTCGACTATAGGCATTGCTTACTCAATTCTCGCGGGTCTGGTGTTCTACCGTCAGTTCGACTGGCGCCGGCTCAAGCCGATGCTTGTCGAGACGGCGAGCCTATCCGGTTCGATCCTTCTGATTATCGGCGCGGCCACGGCGATGGCTTGGGGCTTGACGCAATCAGGCTTCTCGACAGCGCTGGCTCAAAACCTTTCAACGCTTCCGGGCGGTGCGGTAACATTCATGATCGTCTCGATCGTCATATTCATCATCCTTGGCAGTGTGCTCGAAGGGATACCTGCGATCGTCCTGTTCGCACCCTTGCTCTTTCCAGTTGCTCAACAGTTAGGCATCCATCAGGTGCACTACGCCATGGTCGTCGTGTTGGCGATGGGTATCGGCCTCTTCGCGCCGCCCTTCGGTGTTGGCTACTACGCTGCCTGCGCAATCACCCGGGTCAGCCCCGATGCGGGCATGAAACCGATCGTCGGTTACATCGTCGCCATGGCCATTGGTCTTGCCGTTGTTGCGGCGATTCCGTGGCTCTCGATCGGCTTCCTGTAGTCCGGCATCGACCAGCCAAAATTCACAGAGTTATATGGAGGAGAACGCAATGGTAAATCTGACAAGACGCGCATTTGCGATGACGACGACGCTAGGTCTAAGTGCCACCGCGCTCGGCTTTTCGATGAAGCGAGCTGCCGCAGCCGAATATTCCCTGAAGTTCGCGTTTAACCTGGCCGAAACCCATCCAATCACCACGCGCGCAAGGGAGGCGGCAACGCGCATCCACCAGGAGACGAACGGGCGGGTGGAGCTGCAGGTCTACCCGAACAACCAGCTTGGCAGCGACACGGACATGCTGTCGCAAGTGAGAGCAGGCGGCATCGATCTGTTCCTGAACTCTGGTATCAATGTACTGTCCACGATGGTTCCGGCGGCCTCGATCTATGGTCTCGGTTTCATTTTCCCGGACTATGATACGGTTTGGAAAACGATGGACGGCGAACTCGGTGTCGCCCTGCACAAGCTCATCGAAAAGGTGAACCTCCTTCCGATGGAAAAGATGTGGGACAACGGATTCCGGCATATCACCACCAGCACGCATCCAGTCAACTCGCCTGCGGATCTCGCAGGCATGAAGATCCGCGTACCGGTAGGAGCGCTATGGACCTCCATGTTCCAGACGTTCGGGGCAGCTCCGGCGTCCATTAATTTCAACGAATTGTATTCTGCACTTCAGACGAAGGTCGTCGATGGACAGGAAAATTCGCTGGCCAACATCAAGACCGCAAATATTGTCGAGGTTCAGAAATTCTGCGCATTAACCGGGCACATGTGGGACGCGTTCTTCTGCGTTGCCAACAAGCGCAACTGGGCAAGCCTGCCGGCGGATGTGCAGGAGGTCGTGAGCCGCAACATCAATCAAGCCGCGCTCGATGAGCGCCAAGATATGGCCAAGTTGTCGGAGTCCCTGAAAGACGTCCTAGCCAAACAGGGCCTAGTATTCAATCAGCCCGACACTGAGGCGTTCAGGCAGAAACTTCGCGACGGCGGCTTCTACACCAGCTGGCGCGAAAAATATGGCGAGGAATTGTGGGCGGTTCTCGAAAAGACGGTCGGAAAGCTCACCTAGCCCCTAATACCAGAGCTTGATGAGGACGACTCACGCGATTGAACTAAGCCGCTGATCGCGGCGATTTGCGGCAGGCTTTGACGAGAGCGCCCTGACTGAGAGGATGGTTGTGTTGCAACCCACCCTTCAGACAGGAGGCCCCGATGGCTGAGATGAGCCCTCTTCGCCGCCGGATGATTGAGGACATGACGGTCCGCAATTTGTCCCCGGCGACCCAACGATCCTACATCAGTGCAGTCCGGAAGTTCAGCCGCTATTTCGCCCGATCGCCTGATCGGCTCGATCTTGACGATATTCGTAGCTTCCAGGTTTACCTCGTCTCAACCGGGATATCCTGGGCATCGTTGAACCAGATTGTATGCGCTCTTCGGTTTTTCTATGGGATCACTCTGGGTCAGGACGATGTCCCCGAGCGGATCCCGTACGCGCGCGAGCCACGGAAACTTCCTGTTATTCTGTCGGCGGACGAAGTGGTGCAATTTCTTGAGGCCGTCTCCAGTCTGAAGGCGCGCGTGGCGCTGACTACGGCTTATGCTGCTGGCCTCAGGGTCGGTGAGGTCTGCGGACTGAAGGTCGAGGATGTCGACAGCTCCCGCATGGTGATGCATGTTCGCCATGGTAAAGGCGCCAAAGCCCGATACGTTATGCTGTCGACAGAACTGCTCGGCATCCTGCGCAGCTATTGGCGTCTATCGCGCCCCACGGCATTCCTTTTTCCAGGGCGTGATGCCGACAAACCGATCGAACCGACAGTCTTGAATGCCGCTTGCCGATCGGCGGTTGCCGCAACGGGTCTTTCAAAACGCGTCACCGTTCATACGTTGCGGCATTCCTTTGCCACTCACCTACTGGAGAATGGCACTGACATCCGGATCATCCAGGTCCTGCTCGGCCATGCCCATCTGTCGAGCACGGCACACTATACGCAGGTTTCCACCGACACGATCCGATCAACAGCCAGCCCACTTGATCTGTTGCAGCTGGAGGTGACGCCGCCGGGATCGTAAATCGGTTGCGCCCGACCTTCGAAGTCGCCGACATCTTCCGGCGACATGGGGACTCTTATAGGTGGGAGAACGTCGGTCATCTTGGCCGCGGCGAACGACGCGTCATGGGCGCGATAGAAGCTTGCCGGACACCCAGGCTCGGGGGTCACGTCGATGCCTGCGACGAGTGCGGCAAGACCCGCATCTCTTACAATTCCTGCCGTAACCGCCACTGCCCGAAGTGTCAGGGCGCGGCTCGCAAGGAGTGGGTCGACGCACGCGTCGCCGATCTCTTGCCAGTCCCATACTTCCATGTGGTCTTCACGCTACCGCGTGGCGTCGCCGAGATCGCCTTCCAGAACAAGGCGGTCGTCTATGCATTGCTGATGCGGATCTCAGCCGAGACGCTGCAGACCATCGCGGCCAACCCCAAATGGCTGGGCGCCGAGATCGGCGTCACCGCCGTCCTTCACACTTGGGGCCAGGCGATGACCCACCATCCCCATGCCCATTGTCTCGTGCCGGGCGGCGGTCTTTCACCAGACAGATCAAGGTGGGTCGCGTGCCGACCGGGCTTCTTTCTACCCGTTCGGGTGTTGTCACGCCTGTTTCGGCGACTCTTTCTGACCGCCCTCGCTGAAGCTTTCGCCCAAGGTGAGCTGCACTTCGTCAACGAACTCGCTCATCTCAACGACGACAACACATTCACCTGCCATCTCTCGCGCGCTCGCAGCATCGAATGGGTCGTCTATGCCAAGCCGCCCTTCGGTGGGCCGGACCAGGTGCTTGCCTATCTCGGCCGCTACACCCATCGTGTCGCTATCGCAAACAGCCGTATCGTTCATGCCGATGGCGACCACGTCGCCTTCCGATGGAAGGATTATCGTGGCAATGGTCGCGACCGTGACAAGATCATGCGCCTTCGTCCCTACGAGTTCATTCGGCGCTTTCTCCTTCATGTAATTCCGGATGGTTTCCACCGCATGCGCCACTTCGGCTTTCTCGCCAATTGTCATCGGCGGGATCGTATCAGTCTCTGCAGAAGCCTCCTCGGCCAGCCATCACCAACAGGCGGGCAACCCCATTCAGCCAAATCGCAGCAAACGCACTCCTACGAATGCCCCGACTGCCGGCGCCCCATGCGTAGGACAGGCGTCAACGTTGCACCAGTTGCGCCCCTCCGACCTTCATCCTTCCGGTGCGATACATCATGACGCCCGACAATCCGCGCCACGTTATACGACCACAGACCCAGCGCATCTCCAGCGTGCGATATCGCTTGACCTTAGCCAGGTCAAAAGACCGCCGGTACCGACCCATTTCGCAAATAGATCCCCGAAACGTACGGCAAACCGCTCCTGAAAGCGTACATTCGACCTATCTTCCCGATGGACCGGCCGTGGCTAAATTGTTCCCGGTACCGCTCCGGCGGGCGTGCTCTAAAATTCCCCATAGCAGCGTCAAACTACCCGCGCCTTAGTTCAATCCGGCTTACATGAGGTCGCCCGAATTCGCCGGACCGCCTGATGCGCCCTCAAATAACCCTCCAGATTCCATTTTCCGGCAAATCATGATTCAAGATGGCGAAAGGAGATTTCGCCATGGGAACAGCGCTGACCATTCGTGGAGATTATACGGCTGATGATCTGCGTCGGCTGGCAAGGCAGAGCCGTGACGCGGATTGGTCGCGCCGATTGTTGGCCTTGTCGATCATTTACGAGGGTGGTTCGCGCAGCCAGGCAGCATCGATGGGTGGGGTCGGTTTGCAAATTGTCCGTGACTGGGTCGAGCGTTTCAATCTGCATGGTCCAGATGGCCTGAAAACGGGAAAGGCGAAGGGACGTGAGCCCTTGTTGAACGATCAGCAGCGGAAGGCGCTGGTCGAGGCGGTTGAGAACGGTCCCGTTCCCTATCTCGATGGCGTCGTGCGCTGGCGGCTGGTCGATCTGGCGCAATGGCTTTGGCAGGAGCATCGTATCTCCATCAGCCGCCAGACGCTTGGGCGCGAATTGAATGCCCTGGGCTATCGCAAACTCACTGCCCGACCGAAGCATCATGCGCAGGACCCGCATGCGATTGAGGAATTTAAAAAAACTTTCCCGCCGCAGTGGGAGAAATCGCCGCCGGGGCCGCTAAAGGCAAGCGAATAGAAATCTGGTTCCAGGACGAGGCCCGCATCGGCCAGAAGAATAAGATCGCCAGGCGATGGGCCAAACGAGGGACACGGCCCTCGGCTCCGCATGATCAGCGAACGAGATCCGCTTATATCTTCGGCGCGATCTGCCCGAAATTTGGCAAGGCCGCCGCCCTCGTCATGCCATGGTGCGATACCCATGCCATGAACCAGCATTTGATCGAGATATCCGGCCATGTTGCCAATGACGCCCACGCCATCCTCGTCATGGATCAGGCGGGTTGGCATTTATCGAACAATCTCATGGTGCCCGAAAACATCACCATTCTACCGCTGCCAGCGAAGTCACCCGAACTCAATCCGGTCGAAAATCTCTGGCAGTTCATGCGCGAAAACTGGCTCTCTAACCGTGTGTACACATCCTACGAAGACATCGTCGATCACTGCTGCGATGCCTGGCGCAAGCTTCAACGTCAGCCTTGGCGCATCATGTCGATCGGGCGCAGAAAATGGGCCAATGAGTTCTAGTCATCAAGCCTTGGTATAAGACGGCACATGTTCTCCCAGAGGCCGGCTGTCCGGCCGACTTCCGGGTCTCGTGAGGAACATCACGGGACCCGGCTTTTTTCGTGACTTTGTGGCAATCGCGTGCAGCGGGTCGCGCCGGCGGATCATGCTCGGGCGCCTTGAACAGATACGAACCGACGGTCCAATAATACACAACATACCCGTCGCAAAACGCTTCAGCTGCGAGCGCCACCGGAGCACGATTTTTTCAATAGCCCGTGCCAATGCGAAACCTGAATGCATCGACAAATGTCGAGAACGCCGGGGAATGATTTCGCTTGTTGGGATAGTAGAGATGATAGCCTTGAAAGGTCGGGCACCAGTCCTTGATGACCTCTCGCAGATGGCCGTCATCGACATATCCGCGAATGAGATCGGTTGGGGCGTAGGCAAGACCAACCCCGTCGAGGGCTGTGTCGATCGCCGAACCGATATTGCTGTAGACCAGTTGGCCTTCGACACGGACGCTGAACTCGCGCCCGTCCTCCTGGAACTCCCACGCGTAAAGGCCACCGGATGTGGGAAGCCGCAGGTTGACGCAATTGTGCACCGTGAGATCCTGCGGGCTCTCCGGTTCCGGATGGCGCTTAAAGTATTCAGGCGATCCGACGACGGAATAGCTGATATCAGGACCAATGCGAACAGCTACCATATCTCTGGCAATGGCCTCGCCCAGCCGCACCCCTGCATCGAACTGGCGCTCGACGATATTGGTGAAACCGTTGTCAACGATGAGTTCAACCTGAATGTCCGCGTATTCGCGCAGGAACGTCTTCAGCTTTTTTCGAAACACTAACTCGATGGCATCATCGGGACAGACGATCCGGACATGGCCAGAAGGCTTGTCACTGAGCGCCTTCAGCGCTGCAACCTCGGCACTGATCCCCTCGAAATGATGCTCGATACTCTGCACCAGCCTCTGCCCCATGGCAGTAGGCGCGACATCGCGGGTCGTGCGCGCAAGAAGGCGCACGCCAAGCCTCTCCTCCAGCGCTCGGATGGTGTGACTAAGCGCAGATCGCGTCACCCCAAGCTTGACTGCCGCGCGCGTAAAGCTGCGTTCTCTCGCCACCTCAAGAAAGGCCCGCATCTCGGTAAATTCATCTCGGCGCATTGTTGAATCTCTCTCATCACGACATGCAGTTTATGCCGTCTAGTGGCACGACTTCAACACCGTTATCTAATCTCGCAACGAGAGCGAGTACGATATGACCGAACTGACCGTAGAAGATGGATTTAGCGGCCTGCACCAGGCGACGCCCTGGAGCGCCATTGCCTGTCTGTCGCTCCTGACATTCCTTCTGGTAGGGCTGGAGTTCATGCCCGTCAGCCTTCTGACGCCGATTGCCCAGGACTTGTCGATCACGGAAGGTCAGGCAGGACTGGCAATCGCGGTCTCGGGCTTCTTTGCAGTCGTGACCAGCCTGTTCGGAAACAGGGTTTTGGGCCAACTGGACCGGAAAACGGTCGTCCTTTTCTACACGTCCATCCTGACGCTCTCCAGCCTCACGGTTGCCCTTGCCCCAAGCTACCTCATCTTCCTGGTAGGGAGAGCCATGGTTGGTATGGCTATCGGCGGCTTCTGGTCACTGTCGACCGCCATTCTTGCGCGTCTCGCATCTGGCCGCGATCTTCCCAGGGCAATTGCGCTGCTTCAGGGCGGAACGGCATTGGCAATCGTGGCCGCCGCACCGTTGGGCAGTTTTCTCGGCAGCCTCATTGGTTGGCGCAACACGTTTCTCGTCACTGTCCCTATCGGCCTCGCGGCGCTGGTATGGCAAAAGGCTGTCCTGCCGGACATGCCATCTGCCAAAGCTGCATCCGTTGGGACAATGTTCAGATTGCTCCGCAACCGCACCTTCGCGATCGGCATGGCGGCGACTGCGCTGACGTTTATCGGTATGAATTCGCTCTCGATCTACCTGAGGCCGTTCCTCGAGCATGTGACCCGGCTCGATATCAACACACTATCCATGGTACTGCTCGGCCTGGGTGCGGGCGGACTGGCCGGACTGTTCGCGATCGGGTTTGTGCTCCGTCGGCATCTCGGTGTCGCTCTTGTCGGCATGCCCGTCGTCCTTGCCGTCATCGCCCTCCTCCTGATCGCAGCCGGACCATTCCAGTGGCTGACGGCAGCCCTGCTTGTTCTCTGGGGTATCGTGTCGACACCGGTGCCCGTCGCCTGGAATACCTGGATGGCACGTATCATCCCGGACGATCTCGAAGCCGGCGGCGGCCTGCAGGTCGCCCTGATCCAGCTCGCCATAGCAGGCGGCGCGTCCGTAGGCGGCGTCCTGTTCGATACCGTCGGATGGTGGAGCGCCTTTGTCCTCTCCGCAATCCTGCTCGTCGGGTCGGCGGTTCTGGCCGCCCTCGCCCGGCCTCGCAACTGACTTCTCACACTCAAAGACTGGAGACCGTTATGTCACATGGAATCGAAGACAAGGTCGTCGTTATCACCGGGGCCAGCAGCGGCCTCGGCGAGGCAACCGCACGCCATCTCGCCGAGCGCGGCGCGACCGTGGTCATCGGCGCGCGGCGGGTCGACCGTATCAAGGCTTTGGCTGCAGAACTTATTGCGACGGGCTCCGAGGTCGTCGCGGTGCAGACTGACGTGACCGACCGGGATCAGGTCAAGACACTCGTCGATACCGCTGTCGAACGGTTCGGACGGATTGACGTCCTGCTCAACAACGCCGGCCTCATGCCGCTTGCCCCGCTTGAGCGTTTGAAAATCGACGAATGGGACCGCATGATCGACGTAAACATCAAGGGCGTGCTCTATGGTATTGCTGCGGCCCTCCCTCACATGAAGGTCCGGAAGTCAGGACACATCATCAATGTCTCCTCTATTTACGGCCATGTCGTCGATCCGGGTGCGACTGTCTATTGCGCCACAAAACATGCCGTCCGCGCCTTGTCCGAGGGCCTGCGCAAGGAGGTGAAACCCTACAACATCCGGACAACGATTATCTCCCCCGGCGCGGTCAGTACCGAACTCCTCAATCATATCAGTGAAAAGGATATCCAGACGGGCACCAGAGATTTCGTCAGCAAGATCGCCATCGGACCAGGTACATTCGCCCGGAGCGTCGCATTCGCCATCAGCGAGCCTGATGACGTCGATATCAACGAAATCCTCTTCCGGCCCACAGCGCAGCCGGTCTGACGGAACTGCCATGTCTCGTCCGATCAGCCGACGACAGGTTCTGGGCACGGCGCTGGCTGCTGCGGCAATTCCACGTGTCGCCATTGCACAGCAAGGACGCGACCCAAGCAACCAGGTGACCACCGACGTTCGCATCAGGTTGACCTTCAACGGACTGGTGCTGACAGCGACGCTCTACGACAACCCATCGGCGCGCGACCTTGCGTCCCTGCTTCCGCTTGAGCTCAAGATCGAGGACTTCGGAGGCAACGAGAAGATCGTTCGCCTACCTCGCAAGCTCACCGAGGAAGCGAGCGGCCCCTTCACCAACGAGCAACCCGGCGACCTCTGCTACTTCAAGCCCTGGGGCAACCTCGCTCTCTTCTATGCGGACTATCGCTGGGACGGGCTGATCCGTCTCGGCCGGTTTGACAACAGTTTCGACGCGCTGCTGGTACGCGGCGAATATCCCGTTCGTATCGAACGGATTTGACAGATCCTCTACCTCCGGCCACCCAACAAAGGACATTTCGATGAACAGTTTAAAGATCTTGGCTGCAGGACTGATGCTGGCGTTCACCTCCCCGGCGTTCGCCAGCGATGCAAAGTCTCCGATCATCGGCACCTGGCGCATGACCACACTGGAGGTCGGCGCTGCGGGCAGTCTTCAGGCCATTCCATATTCAGGCGAGCTCGTGTTCACCCAAGCGGGCACCTTGTCGGTGCAGGCGATGAACCCCGATGCGAATGCCGCGGACACGCCCTACACCACGAAAGCATACGAGGCCTATTACGGCCCAGTTGAGATCGACGATGCCAAGAACATATTCGCGATCACCGTGGAGTCCTCTCTGGTCCGCGACCTGATCGGTCAGAGACTTGAGCGCAAGTTCGAGGTCACAGGTGACAAGCTGGTGATTTCCCCGGTCGATGCTGCAGAAGGTTGGCGCGTCAGCTACGACCGCTTCTGAAAGCTCGAGCCCTGCAGACGTTCTTCAGGAACCACCGTGTCTGATCGCATAAATTGCCCGCCCCGGATGAGGCGGGCAATTCATATTGAGGTCCAGTAACCTCGCAGGCCTAGCTGACGCCGTCGATGATGAAGACTGACTCTATGACAGCGTCTTACATTTGGGAAAACGGGGTTGTGTTCGAGTACTCCTAGACGCCTTGAAAGGATGCGAACCAGCGACCACCGAATTTCCTCGCTATTCTCAATCTCGATTGTATAGGGTAGTCAGTGGGTTAGCCATATAGATAGCTCTTTGATGGCTGGGTGGTTCAGTTAACGGTTACCTGCGTGCGAACGCTAAGGTGCGCCTGCAAAAGCCAGTGAGCTCTTGATCGTTGATGACGGCGGTTTGCCAAGCAGGGTTGCTGTCGTGGTGAAACCGGTTGCCATAGTCTTTTAGGGCTTCCAGCTCGGTGATATCAGCCTGCGACAGGATTTCATCCGCAGTTCCCACGCGCTGCCGGCACAGACCCAGGAAGGGACCGAGCAATGTCTCCGGCGGATAGTGGTCCGGAAACGCGACACGCATGAAGGCCTCTAGGATCGGGCGGAGTGCTTGAGCTGCTTCACGTTCAGTCGCAGGTCCACCGTTGGCGATATAGTCGCTGACAAGGGCATGCCGACGATCATGCTCTGTAACCGAGTCCTGGGACACGTCCCAGGCGGACAGAGTCGAGCCGGCGCCCTGCCGGGCGATCCGGATGGCGGTGCGGCTTGCTGCCCGGTCGGCGCCGTTCCAAACACCAAGAAGGAACGGCTTGGAGTGCGAAAGCACAATCATCTGGCTGACGCGGTCGTGGAGCGCCCGCATTTCGTGGACGGTGGTCAAAGAGCGATGCTCATCAAGGCTCGTCATGGGGTCGTCGATCACGACGATCTTGTCGGCGAGCGACGGGTCGCGATCGAGCGAGGCAAAGAAGAACGCGAGCGCCAGCGTGTTGCGATCGCCGGCACTCAGGGTGTTGCGGAAAGACGGACCGTTTCCGGTCAGTGCGACCGAGGCGTTGTTGATCACAACGTTGTAGTTGGCCGACGAACCACTGCGGCTGTTGATAGAAGCAACGGCGCCGATGCGGAACCCCGCATTGAATCTTTGAAGGTAGTCGTTGATGGCCGTCTGGTAGGCCGGAAAGACTCTCTGACGATACTGGTCGAGTGCCTCCCGGGCATTGTCGCGCAGCGTTTCTGTTGCGGCCTTGGCCTGCTTTTCGGCCAGATAGGCCGTGCAGAGATCCGTCGCGGGTTGTGTATGGCGTGTCCGCACCAGAACAAGCCGCTGTAAGTCGGCCATGAGGGCTGCAAGGTTGGCGCCGGCCGCACGCTCCTTAACAATGGCGATATTTGTGTTGGCGGCCTGCAGGCATGCGGAGAGCGCCTCGATATCGCGACGTGCGGCTTCATAGGCATCGATCGCAGCCTGCGCCTCAGCCGAAAGCGCCGACGGCTCAAGCGGGGAAGCCTGCTTGAGACGTAGCACCGCTACAACAGCGGTACGCGCCGCGTTCCAGACGCGGGCAATTGCAGCTGTATCCACCCCGACCGCAGGGACGTCCTGGGCGAAGCGATTCCAGAACTCGCTGGTTTGCGCGGCAGTGCGGATGCCGCGCTCGAAGGCGGCCGGGATGTCGCCGGCATGGGCGGTATTGACGCCCGATATCGCGGTAGCGATGTCCGTTTTCAGTGTCTGATATTCGGCGCTGAAATACGCCTGATAATGTGCAATGAGCGGCGAACCTCTCAGATCCTGCGCACAGAACGGACAGACCTCGTGGTCTTCGCCCGCCGAAGCCGGTCCGATGCGGCCGATGCCTTGGCTCACCCAAGCTTCTCCACCTTGGCCGAGCACGCCGAAATGCGCCTGAAGGCGGGCGGCCGCGGCGGCTTCCAGAGCAGGGAGATCTCGCGCTAGCAGGCTGTTGATAGCTGCCGGGTCGAATGCCGGCAGGCTCACAAGCTGGAATGCGTCCTGGTGCTGGACCGCGTCGGCAGCCCGCGCAGCAGCCAACCGGCGTTCTGCCTCCTCAATCTTGCCGTCCACCTCCGTATCGGCTTGAAGCGCGCAGAACGCATCGACCGTCAGCGCCCCGCGCGTGGCTACGGGAATGGCGTCGGTCCGCTCCTTCAGCGTGCGGTTATGCTGCTCGATCGCAGCGATATGCTGAAGCACCATGGCATTGAGCTGGACCCCCTGCCCGCCGAGGATCAATTCATGCAAGTTCTGGCGATGTGCCGTTTCTATCTCGATGCCAGAACAAACATTCTGCGCCACAAAGGCATCGTCGAAGACTGCAATATGCGGAAGCGGCTGGCTCCAGGCGCCGTTTTGAAACATATGTGGTGCCGTGCCCTGTCGGCCCACGATGATATGCGGCGGGTGTTGGGATCCGAGGCGCTGGCGTTCGTTGACAAGAACCGCATCGCCCGAGCTCAGCGACCGCAGGATGGTCGCCACCGTCGTCTTGCCGCGGCCGTTCTCCGCATAAATTAGTGTAAGCTTGCCGAATGACAGCTGCGCTCCAGTGGCGACATTGTCGAATTGCCCGACATTGCGCAAAAGTTGAATTCGATCGACGAACATGTCGCCCCCCTGAGTTGCATCAAATGTGCACAACTAGGGTTCGGTATTGCAAGCAAAATCGGTACGTTAATCTTCGAGATCAGCGTACGTGGTCGGGCGACCACCAATGGACCACCGATCTAATACGACAGGTGGATACTTTACGGGCGGCATTGACCACGCGTGCGGAACCCAGCGACAATTCACTCTACAATTGGATCCACCGCATCGTCCGCGGATATGGAAGAGACACGGAGTTACAGCATGTTGGAGGGAGGACAAAAACCAGCAACAATCGAGAGCTTGCCGCTCGCTATGGAGCGATTGTCAGGAATAAAATCGGAATTAAGTGGTTGGGCGACAGCCGAGATTTCTTTCGAGTTCAACCCTAAGGGAACCCATCTCTTCTCAATTTTGGAGCTTGCATATGGCTACGCCAAGCGGTGCGAAGACCTTACTCGCTCGATCGAGTCATTGATCGCGTCTGGTCACATCGTCCCAGCGACGATCGTTGGAAGGGCCTTGATTGAGACCATTGCCATGGGCAGCTTCTTCATATCCGAAATGGATCGGCTGATAGCACACGGTAAATTGGAAAATTTGGAAAAACGCTTCACCTCATTCTGGGGAGGCTCCAATGAAGCAGCTATCAAACCCGTTCACGTCAACGATGCTTTGCGTCATTTCGAAGAGGTTGACGCAAAGTATGTCCGTTATCTTGATGCGAAGTATGGCGTCTTCACTGCGTTGTTCGGAGCCCTAAGGAAACCTGGAGCTGAGCCTCAGCTCCTTGAACAGACATTATCAGCAATGAAGAACTATGACTTCCTCTCGGAAATTTCCCATCCGAATGGTCTCGGAGTGCAGTTCATCTATCCATATATCGACGGAATGGATGAGAAGATTAAAGCAGCTGCAAATGCACTGCTCGACCGTTATCGGTTCCAAGCAAATATGGCGATCTTTCAATGCCATCATCTGAATTCCGCGCTCGAAACGACCAAGACGCTACCCGAGCGCTATCAAGAAGCGTTCATGAAGCGGAAGTGAACCTCGGCGCCGAAATTTTCAAACCCAGCGTTGTATTGAGCTCCGCCCTTTATTATCTTCCAATAGGGGAATGGGGTGGAAGCTGGCGTTGTTCTACGCATCAGAAAATCACATCGATAAGCTGCTGAGAAAGACGTACTGTCAGCTCTTGGGGAGCCATACCGAGAACAATCGTGTTACCTCCAAAAAAGGAGATAGCACTGAGGTCTTTGGCGCTCTCCTGCAGCTAACTGACCCTAGGGCACGCCTCAGTCGCGCAATGGGCCGATCCATCTTGTTCAGCGGGGTAGGAGAGCTTGCTTGGTATCTGGCGGGCGACGACACCATTGCATTCATCTCGCACTATCTTGGCATGATATACGCCAATTTTTCTGACGATGGTGGAATCACCGCCAATGGAGCGTACGGAAAGCGGATCTTTCTGCCGCGCGGGGCAAGCCAATGGGACCGTGTAATCGGCCTTCTGCGCGAGCGACCCGGCTCTCGCAATGCAGTCATCCAAGTATTTTCCAACGACGACGCTGCGAAAGGTAGTAATGACATCCCATGCACCTGCACGCTCCAATTCGTGATCCGCGGCGGCGCGCTTCACTTACATGTGCACATGCGCTCGAACGACGCCTGGATTGGGCTACCACACGACATTTTTTCCTTCACAATGCTTCAGGAGATCGCTGCAGTCGAGCTGCAGTGCGAAATTGGGACTTATCAGCACTCTGTGGCCAGCCTTCACCTATACGACGACAACGAGTTCAAGCCATCTAGAACGTTCGCTCAGCAGTATTGTGATGAGGGGACCTTTGAAGAAATCGCAATGCCGAAAATGCCGGCGGGCGATCCATGGCCATCAATCCAAGAGTTCTTGAATTGTGAGCGCGAGTATAGAGCTGGGAATATCAATTTCGAGCCATCAAGCGCTCTTCCACAATACTGGCAGAATCTTGCAATGATCCCAAAGCTGCATTCAATCATCAAAGGTAAAGTACAAGGCGTTGATTACGATGGAATGATTTTAGCGCTGGATCCGTGCTACCGAGTTCTGGTTGTCGATCACGTTGATCGATGGGCCGGATCTGAGCATACTGCTTTTGATATATTGAGGAATCACTGATTTGTCTTTGCGCCACCATGCCGATCGAGCTGCCGACATACTTGCTGCACTGGCCGCATACGAAGCCGACAACGGTCAGCTTCCTGGGTTGACGACGGCTGCAAGACGGAGCACGTGGGTGGCTCAGATGATATCGAGCCTGCGGCGGATAGAGTTCATACGGCTCCTCAACAATCAAAATATCGATCCGCGCCGACTAGACCCCAATAACGTACTGTTCGACCCGCTAAAGGGCGCTGCTTTCTTGGGTCGTAAGGGGCAGACCGACGAGGCCGTATGGCTGACATTCGTAGCGACCCACTTCGGCAAGCATGTCACGGACGGCTGGAAGCTTGCCTCGAACGTCATGGGCTCTTTCGGGCATGGCCCCACGTGGGACTTCGCAGCCTATTCGGCTCAGGCGGTGCAGTTCGACGCAATGCTTGTGGCAAATGGGGCATCCTTGAAGGATAAGGTAGTGTCTGGCCGATTCTCCAATCATCGACAGTACCAGAGTAAAAATCCTAAAACGATCAGCACGGTCTTCAGCTCGTTTCACGCTTGGCAATGTGCCCAAGGCGGCTTTACCGCGAGAGTACAAGCCATCCACAAAACGCACGGACAAAACCCGACTGACGTGTTCGATCAACTCTACCGGTCACTCACGCCAGTTTTCGGCTTCGGGAGATTGGGCAACTTTGACTTTCTCACAATGTTGGGCAAGCTGAACCTCGCGCCCATTGATGCCGGCAGCACATACCTCGTCGGTGCGACCGGTCCTTTGGGTGGAGCGAAGCTGCTCTTCCATAACAGCACGGCCGCCGCAGTTTCGTCGTCGTCGTTACAGAAGCGAGTCGACGAGATGGACGCGTACCTTGGCGTCGGCAAGCAGGTCCTGGAAGACAGCCTCTGCAATTGGCAGAAGAGCCCGGACCGCTATATCTACTTCAAAGGCTAGTGAGCTCTGGAACGTACGGATTATCATCCCAACGGTAGCGATGCTTCATTCTGCTCAGCTTCCCAGGTTCGAGCGCCTTTGCTTTCTCAAGCTGACCGACAATTATCCCCGGTGATACACCCACCATTTTCGCGGCATGAAGAATAGCTCGCGGGTTCGGCTTACCTATCAGAGCGGCCCGCACCTCTCGGGGAAGCAAGTAATCCTGAGCAAACAGGTTCGCCTCCATCTCCTCCTTGGACGATCCAAGGAGAGACGGATCGCTACCATCGAGATCAAGGTGAGAATCGCCGTGCATGACCACGTGGCCGGCTTCGTGGAAAAAGGTGAACCAGAAATGATCTTCAGCTCGATGACGGAAGCTGAGATGAATGATCGGATTGCCGCTGGCCAGCCTCCACGTCGCACCGCTCGCTCTGCAGCCGTCCGGCGCGCGCGCAGTGGTGACGGCTACGCCAACTGAGCGGCAAGCTTCGATCAGGCGGGGAAGAAAGATCGAAGGTTTTTTGAATGCCGAAAGCTTGCGAAGCCGAGGCAGTATATTCACGAACCCCTTTGGATCGAATGATGGGAGATCAATCTCAGCGGCCTGCCGTTCTCCGGCCCGCAACCAGACGAGCGTCGCCATCTCATCGACCTCAAATGCGAACGAACGCCGAAAAACAACCGCGCCGATACCGCCGGAATAACGAGAATTCCAATCGGGAAGGCTCGCGCAGTCGAAGAATGACAGCAATGCTTCTCGCAGTTCTTCCTTCTTTGCGCTTCTATCAATCCAGCCATACCTCCGCATCGACGCAACCGGCATGGCCTTGGCCCACATGACGTCGGTATCAGCGGCAGCCGATAGGCGCGCTAGATCGGACAGGTAGCTTTTGTCGCGCGCAAGCCAGAACCTGGGTGTTGAGCCGAGTTGATCCGCCAAGGCCGACGCAAGCGTCGGCGTTATGCGGGCGTTCCCTTCAAGAAGCAGACTGAGTACAGGCCGCTCAAGGCCAAGGCCGTCAGCGAGATCGTCTGCATCAATTTCCCGCGTCACCATCAATCGCTGGATTGTGGCACCTGGAGGAGAAGCCCAGTTTGGCTCGAAACTCATATCAAAACCTTCCCGGCTGAACTTATGTTTCGCAACCGAACTCGATAAGCTTTTTGCCATTCACTCTGACGAACGATTGACTTGCCGATCGGTTCAATTTCCAAAAACGTGTCGCCTTCAATGCGATACGATAACCGTACATTCTCTTGCTGGTGCGAGACTATCGGAACATCAGGCAATTCTCCCAAAAAGAGAACATCCCTAATATCCGCAACCAATGCGTGATAGCTTGCAGTCAGGCTGGCTCCCAATAGTCTGACAGCCTCGTCTTTGTCCAGCGTTACGTCGCTTATGATAGTGGATGAGAATTGCAGTTCCAATGATCAATGCCTGCAGTAAGCGATCGAACTTCAAGGTACTGATCAACGGAAAAACCCATAGAGAACAGTCTTGACTGAATCAGTTGTATGAAACGTTAAACTACCCGGCGAGATCGTATCATCAATAGGAGATCATGCAGTATTATTCGGCTGCGCAACAACCTTACCCCCAACTATATGAAACGGCGCGCCTAAAATACGCCCCATGCCCGAAACCTCCTCCTCCCGGTCATCTCCCTGAGGCCGAGATCCGCCACGATCCGCCGCGCCGGCATCGGCGCGGCGTTCCTTGCACTCGTCGATAGGGCGGTACCACTGGAAGAGCAGAATGCAGAGGCTAGAACGGCCTTGATGTCGCGCAAACAGGTAAACGCGGTGGCTCATATGAAACGAGCACATCAACTGAAACTAAAGGATTTGAGCACCATAAACATCGCCTGGAAGACGCTGATAGCATCCCTTTGCTCAGAGGAAGAATTTGAAGAAAAAGCCCGCGGCGCTCAGAGAATTGAAGAAGCTCTCGGCGATACCCTTCACCGACGAAAATTATCGCGCGATAGTCGACAGCCTGAAGAGCGAGAGTGATCGCTCGATGGTGGTCATTGCTGGTTCTATCCTCGAAGATGAGCTTCAGAGTCGCATTCAAAGAACGCTCATTCAGCTAGACAAAGAGGATAGCCAACGATTTTTTGGATTCGACGGGTTGGCCGGCACGTTCTCTTCAAAGATTTTGATGGCGTACAGCTTGGGGCTTATTGACAGCCATACGCGGTATTTGCTCGATATTGTGAGGGAGGTACGAAATGCGTGCGCGCATAGCCGTATGCCAGTGAACTTTGATACGCCGGAACTGAAAAATGCGACAGTGCTGCTCTTACCGGAATCGCTTAGAAAAAAGAGCAACCGAGATCAACTGCGGGCGCAGTTTCTGACAGTAACCAGCATGCTTCTGACGATAATCGCCAGAGGAAAATCCGAGTCTGAGGAGGCTAAGGTTAGGTCGATTATTGATCGAGTATTCAGTCGAGCAAATACTGGTTCTTGAGGTTAAATTACGCCCCACGCCCGAAACCTCCCCCTCCCGGTCATCTCTCGCAAGCCCAGCTCCAAAACGATCCGCCGCGCCGCCTGCGGCGTAACCTCGAGCGTCTTGGCCACCATGCCGGCCGACACGAGTGGTTTCGCCATCACCAGCTGGACCAGTTCCGGCAGTTTTGACGACGTCCGCCGCCCCTCCAGCTTTCGCTCCAACATTTTTCGTGCCAGCGCCAGCCGGTCATGTTCCTTCATGCCGATCTCGGCGGCCGCCAAAAACCCTTGGGTGATGGCCAGCAGCCGGGTTTCTCGATCGCGATGCCGGCGCCGATCGACCGGAATGGTTTTCAGGCCGAGATTGATGGCGGCCAGGTGAGCGCCGGTGGTGATGCCAGCCTGGCGCAGGATCGAAGCGGAAAACTGCCGACCGAGCCACGGCGCGTGCTGAAGCACGGAAAGCTCGTTCCAGGCATCGAGGGCAACGATCGCCTGCAGCAGCGCCGGCAAATTTTCGACCTGGCGCACCACGCCGCGCCATTCGTCGAGCCGCGCATCCTCGTCCCAGTCGAGGTCGTAGATCATTGGATCTTTTTCTCGGCCGCCGTCGCGGCTGGGCCGGGTGGCTCTCTCGATTGCCGCCTCCGATCGTGCGAGCACCGCATCGATGACGGCGTAGTCGACGCCGGGGAGATGTTCGATTTCGTCGACATCTTCCCCCTCCCCTTCCGCGTCGATCGCGATCGCCGGCCGAATAACTCCGGTCGTCGTCGCCTCGTCCCCGCCGCCCGACCCGATCTCCGAGGTTTTCCGCAGCGTTCGAATGCCCTCGTCCGAAAGCGCCCAGTCCGGTGACTGGCCGACGATGCGCCGACGCGTGCGCAGCACGTCGCGGGAGATTGTCAGCTCGTGGGTGGGTGTGCGAATGTCCTTCGTGGCGTCGTGAAGGACGAGATCTTCAAGATGGACGAGTTCGCCGTCGATCCAGAGCGAGGCGCAGGCGTCGTAGTATTGCATCCGTTCGAGTAAGCCCGCTCCCACGGGGGAGCGAGCAATGCGCTCGTCGAGACGGGTGAGAGCGATGCCGGCGTCGAAAGCCGGCCGCATCAAGCCACTCGTGTTAATTTTCGCGAGATCGTAAGCCATTGATTTTATGGTAAACGAAGTCTTATACGAACACTATATGGATATTGCAGTTCCCCACATCGTACGATTCTCGACTGAGGGTATAACCATCGATAACTAGCGTTTATCGATAGTAGATTGATTTCAGGGCGCAAATCAGAATGTCGTCCGTCCTGGATCGGCGGATTCGCCTGGAAATCCGGGCTTTCGGGTCACTTTTCGCCCTGGTTCGGCGGACTCATTTGCTGGATTGAGCGGAACGACGTTGGCTCGATCCGCCAACTTGCACCCCTCCCCTCCATCTTCCTGGCATCAGCGGCTGTCGAACTTGACAGGGCCGCGATCGATCCCTCTCAAAACAGCCAGTTTCTCGGCATTTCGACCGTGGAAGGCCGCTGACGGGCGTTTCGTAGCCAAGATGGGTCGTTGCCTATCCTTGATCAGAAAACACCCTGTACGGCCTTCGCTTTTGGCCATAAAACACGCTTGCAAAGGAACGTTTTCTTATGTGTTCATTATCTGTACAAATGCCACTCAAAACGGGTCGGAAAATCGATGGCGAAAGCGATGAAGGTCAATCCCCCTTCCCTGCAGCAACGGCTGATCGGCTACGCTCGTGTTTCGACCGACGATCAGCTCAATGACGCCCAGGTCGACGAACTGCGTGCGGCCGGCTGTCATCGCATTCATCAGGAACATGGATCAGGAGCGTCACGCGCCAGGCCGGTCCTCGCCAAGCTGCTAAAAGATCTCAGCGCCGGCGACGTGCTCGTCGTCGTTCGCCTCGATCGCCTGGCCCGATCGGTCAGCCATTTGCTCGACGTCATCGAGGACCTCGAGAAACGTGGCGTACATTTCCGCTCGCTGCGCGATCCGATCGACACCTCTACGCCGCAGGGGATGTTTTCCCTACAGGTGCTCGGTGCCGTCGCTCAGCTCGAGCGTGCCCTGATCTCCGAGCGAACCAAGTCTGGCATGCAGGCCGCCAAGGCGCGTGGCAGGCTGGCCGGCAATCCCGGGCTTCGGGAACGACGACCGGAGGCAGTGCGGGCAGTCTCAGCCGCTCGTAGCCGCGCCTATCTGGACGAGGTAGTTGCCTCGGCGCAGACATGGCTGCCGACGGTGCGGCAGCTGCGCCCGCAGCATAGTTGGGACGATGTCGTGCGGATCCTCAATCGCAAAGGCCACGACTGGACCGTCGAACGCCTGCGCCGAGCGGTGCAGCGCATGGTGCGCGAGAGGCTCGTTGAGCCGGAATTGGTCAAGCGGTCCCCTCGGCGCCAGCCCGAGGATCATCTGATGCGGCTGGTTGCCGGGATTGCCATCGCCGATCCCGATCTGTCGCTGCGCGATATTGCGGCGCAATTGGACCAAATGCATGAGCGACCTCAGCGGGGAGGTCGAAAGTGGCAACCGTCTTCTGTCAGGGCGCTGCTGGACGAGGCGCGTCGCTTCGGGCTCATTCGCGATTGAGTGCCTGATTCATCAAACGCCCAAGATGCCGATTTCGGACACGGTCCTTCATCTTGGCAATGTTCCTCCAATCTTGTGTCGCGATCGTCTGCCTGGCCATTTGGTAATATTCCGCATCCCGTCTCAGCTTGAAGGTCGAAACCTTTTTCTTCGATCGAGGTGCTGCGGCAGTCGGCCGCGCCGGGCCACAGCTATACTGGGCGAGTTCGCGTTCGATGAAGGCAGGAACCTCACCAAACAATTGCCTGGCCTGAACTAAGTCGAGCAACTGTGCCGCCGCGATCAGTGTGGCGACACGCGGCGGGCGGGCTAGGATGGCCAAAGAACCGGAGAAGCCAACCGAAAGAGGACAAACTGTAAAGGTCTGCCCGAGGTCGAACCAAGCGATAAACGGCTTTCCATCGGCCAGACAAGGCGTCCATAAGAATTTTGCGACGGCGATGATATCTTGCAACGAGATGACATGCCGCCTCGCCACAACGTCCTCCAAGGTACGGGTTAACAATATCAGGAAGTCGAGAACATCCGGCTCCATCGTCTCGTTCACGATAGTTGAAACCGGGCTCGAACATCGCTCGCAGACAAGCACAGCCCTTCCCTGCTGCCATTCGAATCGAAATTGACCGCGGGCGAAACAGCGATCGCAGAAATCTTGCAGCCTGCGACGATGCTTGGCGCAGACCACCGCCTCGACGTGAAACCATTCTGCCCGCAAGTGATGGTCCTGACCCTCTGATACATCCTCATCAAGGCATTGAGTGCACAGCCCACGCTCGCTGTAGCCATCGACATACCAGCTCGCGGGTCTGGCCAGGCGTCCAAGTGCCATTCTCTCTATGTCGCACACCCTCAGCCTGGATGCGCGCGCCCATGATTTGATTATCGATGTGCTCGGACGAACATCGTGCCTTACGAAACTGTTCATCTCACCATTGGCACCGTCACATCCAAGCCAGCGATCAATTTCCTCTGGTGTGCATCCATATCGGCAGGCAACACGTCCCCGCCAGGAGGAAATGAGTTCGCCAGCATAGGGTCGCGGCGCGATCGGCAGTAGCGGGATTTGCCTCATTGAACCACCCGCTGCTTCAGCCGCCGTTCCGCCTGGCGCGTCATGGCAACAAGGGGCAAGACAAGATCGCCGCTATCGAAGCTTTCGATGGTGATGCACTCCCTGCCGCTGCGGATCGCGTCGGCCGCGACTGTCTCAATGAGCCGGAATATCCGAACCGTCACGCCGTCCGTCAGATCGAGAACGCGGCGGCGCACGGCGGCCGACCCTATCCTCGATGGCCGGCGCAGCGGCAGAATACAGGCGAGGCTGGATAGAAGTTGAGCCAATTGCTGATCGTTCGACCAGCGCTCAAGCCAACAGGCCTCGAAACGCTCTGCCAGTTGCGGATCGGTGAGCAAAGCTTGCCGAGCGAGATCGGTGCCTGCGCAGACCAGTGGAACCCGCATGTCGTTGGCAAGGAAACGGATGAGGTTGAGAAAGATCCTCTGTTGGCGGAAAGAGCCGCTCAGCATCGCATGGATCTCATCGATGATCAGCATCCGCACCTCCATGCGGCGCATAAGGCTTTTGCAAACGTTCCTGAGCCGGAAAGCTGCTTCGTTCGCTGGCCCCGGCGCCCCCATTGCGCTCAACAGCTCACTATAAACATCGCGCTCAAGCGGCTCGGGAGGCATTTGCATCGCCACGACCGGCATCCGCGTGGTGCCGTCGCCTCTATCGAAAGACGCCGGGTGATCACGGAGAAACTTGCGAATAATCTTCGTCTTTCCCATGCCGGTATCTCCGTAGAGGAGCAGACACGGCATGCGGTCGCGAGGAGGATAGGATAACAAATCCTCCAGGCGTGCCAGCGCTGATTTGGCCTGGGCCGTTTCCAGCCAACGATCACCCCTGATCCAGGCTATGCGATCGCTGTCATCCAAAGCAGCATGACTTCGATATGCCGGCAGCAGGTGGGCATACTCATTCACGACCACTCCTCCACGATCAAAGGAGACAAGTCGTCAAAGGCCTTGTCCTCATCGAGCTCCCGCCCGTTGAAGGCGTCGCCGCGATCAGCCAACGATCGTTCCTTGCGTTCGACTATGCGCCGCATACTCCTGGTTTGCCGGATCGCGCTGTCCAGGATCTGCCGCTGCTCGGCGATTGTCGCGAAGATCAATTGCTCGTCGAGAGCTTGCACACCACGCTCCCTCAGCGCGGAAACTGCCAGGCGATGTTCTCCCAATGTGATGCGAGGCCGGCTGAGATCTGCAAAGCGGATCGGCCAGTTCGCACCATCCGGACTTTCGACAAAGACGCAGGAGAGATCCCGTGGGTCATAGCGCACGCGCACTCGCTGGAAGGACCGACCGGCCAGAGGACTGAGAATATCGTCCCAATAGCGTATTCCAAACAGATGCAAACCATCCCTGCGGATGCGGCGTTCTTCGATCGGCAGGAAGTCCTGCAAAAACGCCTCTGGATCATACGGCAAGCGCAGAGAATAGGGGCGATCGGCTATAGCGTCTTCCCAAGCGGTTTTGGGAGGAAGCCGCAATGTCCGATGGACTTCGGTGTGATAGCGGCCGACAATCTCAAGCGTCAGCCATTGCTCGAGCTCGTCGAGCGTCATGATCGCGTGCTTCTGGGGATCATAGGCTCCGCGTTCGAGGACATTGCTCGAAGTGGATCCTGGAAGCATGTGCACCGCTCCCATCATCGTGCCGATCAATCGCTCGATATGACCGCCGAAATGCGGTCGCGCGACCGGTCGGTAGACCAGCTCTATTCCGTGTTCGGCCGCCCCTCGAACCAGGGCTTTGCCATGAAACTCCCGGCCATTGTCGAGATGGATCACATCCGGCAGACCGAAGACCGGCCAATCCGCGTTGATCTTCCGCGCTTGCAGCCACGAGGCCTTCGGCATCACCAGATGCTGGATCGTCAGGGCGACCGAGGTTGATGATGGGTTCTCCAGGGTCAAATAAAAGCCCGCCACCATCCGGCTCGCTACGTCGATCGCCAACGTCAGCCAGGGGCGTTGCAGCGGTTTGCGATGTATCGCATCGACGACAAACAGATCGACCAGGGTATGGTCGATCTGGACGACATGCAGGGCATGATCAGCATGGTACTCCTGTGTGACCGGCGTGAAGCGCTGCCTTGCAGCTTTCGCCCCATCGCGATCGCGCATAAGCGTTTCCGGGTCTTCGATATCGACGCGCACCCGGACTGCCTTCCAGGATGGAGGGCGAAGTTCACGTTCATGGCAAAGCTGCCGCACCCGATCGTAAAGCACAGTGACCGTGGGGCGTTCTCGCCTGCGGAACGTATCCCGCATCGCCGCTTGAATGACCTCTTCCTGTTCAGCTAAAAGCAGCCGCCTGCCCTTCTTCGGCCCGCGAACGCGGTCGAGCAGTGAGCTGGCGACTGGAGAAGCGCGATACTGGCTCAGCAATTCATAAAAGCGGCTTCGGCTTAGTCCAAGTTCACGACAGGCTCCACCGACTTCCAAAGGTGACAACCGGGCCAGTGATGCGAGTGGACGGATGACGCGCTCGCGGTATGCTGCCTTCAACCAGGCCGCATCAGCAACGTTCAGCTTGTCGAGCTTTTGCTTCATTGAGGTCATCCCTCAACCGCGAAATCTGGCTTCAGACATTGTCCTCTCGCCGTCTCGCCCATCACGATACCGCATGAATGTTACATGACAACGACGCACCTATCGTGCGACTTTTGAAAGCGATGTTTGCAGAGCCGCAATCGCGCGAGCAGTCCGCCCAATAAGGGGAATCCGGTTAATTAGGAAAACCCACAAGCTTGGAAAAACAGGCACATACAATCCAGCGATCGAGGAAAACCGACACAGAAAGAATCGGGGCAAAGCGGGCCGTAATGGCCGCCGATACCCGCCATTTGGAGCATCCGTGGCCAAACCGAAGACATCATTGACCGCTGTCGAGCGCCGCGCCGAAGAACTCGACACCATCGCCTCCGTGTTGCCGCTCGAGCGCCGCGACGAACTCGCCGAACTGCTGACCGACCAGGACGTCGAGACGCTGCGCCATCTCGTCAACCAGGGCATGGGCGACAACACACTGCGCGCGCTGACCTCGGATCTCGCCTACTTGGAAGCCTGGGGCATGGCTGCGACCGGACATTCGCTGCCCTGGCCGGCGCCCGAGGCGCTGCTTTTGAAATTCGTCGCCCATCACCTCTGGGACCCGCAGCATCGCGAGACGGATCCCGATCACGGCATGCCGGCCGATGTCGATGAAAACCTTCGGCTCCAGGGGTTTCTGAGATCCGTCGGTCCGCACACGCCATCAACGGTGCGCCGACGCCTGGCGAACTGGTCGACGCTGACCAAATGGCGCGGCCTCGACGGAGCCTTCGCCTCCCCTGCCCTCAAGTCAGCCGTCCGCCTGGCCGTGCGCGCAGTCCCCCGCACCCGGCGCCGCAAGAGCGCGAAAGCCGTGACCGGCGATATTTTGGCAAAGCTTCTTGCCACCTGCTCAACCGACAGCCTGCGTGATGTCAGGGATCGCGCCATCCTGATGGTCGCGTTTGCTTCCGGTGGTCGGAGGCGCAGCGAGATCGCCGGGCTGCGACGAGAACAACTGACCGTCGAGCCGCCCATCGAGGTCCCGGATGGCCCTCCCCTCCCCTCGCTTGCCATCCATCTCGGCCGCACCAAGACGACGACTGGCGAGCAGGACGACATCGTCTACCTGACCGGCCGGCCGGTCGAAGCGTTGAATGACTGGCTGGAGGCCGCCAAGATCGACAAGGGCAGCGTGTTTCGCGGGATCGGGCGATGGGGCACGGTGTCGCGGCGGGCGATCGATCCTCAGTCGGTCAATGCGATCCTGAAGCAGCGGGCGGAGATGGCGGGGCTGGATGCGGAGGAGTTTTCTGCTCACGGCCTTCGGTCGGGATATCTCACCGAGGCGGCGAACCGTGGCGTGCCTCTACCCGAAGCAATGGAGCAGTCGCGCCACCGATCGGTTCAACAAGCGTCGAGCTATTACAACAGCGCCACCCGACGCAGCGGCAAGGGCGCGCGATTACTTTAATAATCTGCACAGCAGGATTGCCGTATGCTTACCAGATTTCGCGCGTCCAGAAAGACGGCGTTTGCAGCGGTCATTTGAAACAGTCTCGAATGCCTTGAAGCTGTACACACCCGGATCGCGTGTTCCGGGTCGACCCCCTGTTGACTGAGTCGCAAAGATCGGCACGCGGATGCGCCAAATTATCGATGCCGCCGGGCTTAACTTCAGTCGCCCCGACTCGGTAATCAAAGAATCCAGTTGATGGATGGGAGCCGCTTTGTTTGCGCGGCGGCTCTAATGCTTTGATTGTAAAAGACATACCGGAGGCGCAGTGTGACTTAGGGATGAGCGCGTTAAGGTTTTGTTAACCCTAAATAGCTTGCCAGCCTGTTAGAATCGATGCTTATTGTCAGCAGCGGAGTGATTACGAATTTCCGCTCAGAAGCGCTATTTTAAAAATTCAGGTCCGGGGATGCCCAAAATCGCTGCAAAATTACCGCCAAAAGATGAAGACCTGATGGGCTTGATTGAGCGCCATTCTCGTTCCTTGTCGGCGCAACTGCAAGAGCACCAGCTCGCGACCTTTCCCCCCACGGCGGAAAAGGGCATTCGCACGTTTCAGCCGGCGGAAGCAGCAAAGCTGGTCGGCGTGAAAGAAGTATATCTGCGTCAGCTCGCAAACGAACTCGAGGGTCTGCAGGTCAGCACCAGTCCGACCGGCCGCCGGTCCTATTCCGTCGAGGACATGCACAAGATCCGAAAGCATCTTGACCAGGTGGGCCGCGGAAATCGCCGCTATCTTCCCCACCGTCGTGACAACGAAGCGCTTCAGATAATCTCCGTGATGAATTTCAAGGGCGGGTCCGGCAAGACGACGACGGCTGCTCACCTCGCCCAGTACCTCGCCCTTCGGGGCTACCGCGTGCTTGCCATCGATCTCGACCCCCAGGCGAGCCTTTCCACACTGTTTGGCAACCAACCAGAGACCGATGTCGGTGCAAACGAGACGCTATACGGTGCGATACGCTACGACGACGCACGTCCGATGGCCGAAATCGTGCGCGCCACCTATATTCCCGACCTTCATTTGATCCCCGGCAACCTGGAACTGATGGAGTTCGAACACGACACGCCGCGGGCGCTGATGAAGCGGAAGATCGGCGATACGATGTTCTTCCATCGCATCAGCGAGGTGCTTGACCAGGTTGCACCCAATTACGATGTCGTGGTGATTGATTGCCCGCCACAGCTCGGCTACCTCACCCTGTCTGCTTTGACCGCCGCAACCTCTGTTTTGATCACCGTGCACCCCCAGATGCTCGATGTGATGTCGATGAACCAGTTCCTGTCGATGACATCGGACCTGCTTCGAGAGATCTCATCTCACGGCGCTCGCTTCGATTACAACTGGATGCGCTATCTCGTGACGCGTTTCGAACCAAGTGACGGGCCACAAAACCAGATGGTCGGTTACCTGAGGGCTATTTTCGGGGAAAATGTCCTGAATTTCCCGATGCTGAAGACGACAGCCGTGTCGGACGCGGGCCTGACCAACCAGACCCTTTTCGAAGTGGAAAGGGGTCAATTCACTCGCGCCACCTACGACCGCGCCTTGGAGGCGATGAACAACGTCAACGATGAGATCGAGTCGCTGATCAAGAAGGCATGGGGAAGAAAGCCATGAGCAGGAAGGATATACTCCGCGCCCCGAGGACAACCGGTGCTGTTACGGTGCCAGTTGAAAGACCGGTCAAAAGCCGGAGCATTCTTCCACTCCTCGGCACCACTCCAGCGGATCCAGCGCCGGCATCGTCGCGCCTTACCGCCCAGGTTGGCGGTGCCTTCGCAGAAGGCAAGGCCCGCTTCGAGCGCGCCGAAGAAATCGAAAAACGTCTTGCGGAAGGCCAGACGATCGTCGAGCTCGATACCGATAGCATTGATCCGTCCTTCGTTCAGGACCGGATGCCGGGTGATATATCTGGGCTCATCGAAGCGATCCGCGAGCACGGCCAGCAGATCCCGATCCTCGTTCGCCCTCACCCGGAAACGCCAGGCCGATATCAGGTTGCGTTCGGCCATCGGCGTTTGCGTGCGGTCACCGAACTGAACCGCCCCGTCAGGGCGGTTGTCAGGGACCTCACCGACCAGCAACTCGTTATTGCCCAGGGCCAGGAAAACAATGAACGCCAGGACCTCACATTCATCGAAAAAGCGCGCTTCGCCTCTCGGCTGAACGAGCAGTTTTCGAGAGATGTGGTGATGGCCGCGCTGTCCGTCTACAAAAGCGACCTGTCGAACATGCTGTCGGTCGTGACCCGCATTCCCGCGGACGTTATAGACGCGATCGGCTCGGCGCCGGGAATCGGGTTGAAGAGTTGGGTGGGCCTCGCCGATCTTCTGACGCGCGACAGCGTTCTTGACGAGGCTTCAACATTCTTGCGATCGGCGGAGGCGAAAGCCCTGCCCTCCCCTGACCGTTTCAAGTCGCTTGTCGCCCGCCTTAAACCGGCACCAGCAAAGCGAGGACTTCCAGATCTCTTGACGACGCCTACGGGCATGCGTCTAGCCCAGGTGACGAAGAGCAAAACCAAGTTGGACCTCTCGATCGATCGACGCGAGATGCCTGATTTCGCGGCCTTCGTCCTCGAAAGATTGCCCGCCCTTTTCGAGGAGCATCGCTCCAAAAGCGGCGCTCTAGAGCAAATGAATAACGGAGATTAAGCGGAAAAAGAAAAAGGCCCCCAAAACGTCGCCGTCGTGGAAACCTCTTTCAGATCTAAGCAACCTGAGAATCGCACTTCCACGAATATTCGTCAAGAGTCTTTGGCACCGATTTGGTGAGCTGATTTCTTTTGCCTTCTGAAAGGTGAAAGACGATGCAGACAGGAAGTGTGACGACGCCCTTTGGGCGGCGGCCGATGACGCTTGCTCTCGTGAGGCGGCAAGTTGCTGCCAACGAGATCAAGGTGGGCAAATCCGTCGACAAGTGGAAGGTCTTCCGGGACGCTTCCGAAGCCCGGGAAGAGCTTGGATTGCAGTCCAACAGCCTTGCTGTTCTCGACGCGCTGCTCAGTTTCTACCCGGAGAACGAACTGCGCCAGGACGCACAATTGGTCGTGTTCCCTTCGAATGCACAATTGATCCTTCGCGCCCACGGCATGGCTGGGGCGACGCTTCGGCGCCACCTTGCATTGCTCGTGGACTGCGGGCTGATTGTCCGCAGAGACAGCCCCAACGGCAAACGCTACGCTCGCAAGAATGGCGCCGGCGAGATCGAGAATGCGTTTGGTTTCGATCTGTCGCCAATCCTTGCCCGCGCCGAAGAACTTGCGCTTGTCGCGCAGAAGGTCGTCGCAGCCCGTTCAGCATTTAGAAAAGCCAAGGAGAATTTGACAATCTGCCGGCGTGACGTCCGCAAACTGATTTCGGCTGCCATGGAGGAGGGCGCCGACGGCAATTGGACGGCTGTTGAAGCAACGTATGTGGACCTAGTGGGCCGCATCCCGCGGACACCGACTATGGCAGACATCGCAAACGCTCTCGATGAGATGGAGCTTCTTCGCGAGGAGGTCCTTTATCAGTTGGATATGCAGTCAGATTCACAGTTTAACAGCACCAATGATGCTCATATTGAGCAGCACATACAGAATTCAAAACCCGAATCCTTCCATGAACTTGAACCTAGCTCTGAAAAGGAGCAGGGCGGGAAGCCGGTCATAACTCGCCGGCCGAGGAACGAGCCGCTGAAGACGTTCCCACTTGGGATTGTGTTGAAAGCCTGCCCCCAAATCAGCAACTATGGGCCAGGCGGAGCGGTCGGGAGCTGGCGCGACCTGATGTCGGCCGCCGTGGTGGTGAGATCGATGCTGGCCGTGAGCCCATCTGCCTATCAAGATGCTTGCGAGGCCATGGGACCGGAGAACGCCGCTGTCGCAGTGTCCTGTATTCTGGAGCGCGCAAATCTGATAATTTCTCCCGGCGGGTATCTGCGAGATCTGACACGACGAACCGAGCGGGGTGAGTTTTCGCTCGGTCCGGTGATCATGGCACTACTCCGCAACAATGGGGAAAAGGTTAATCAAGCGGGATAA